>JAGRKN010000233.1 GCA_020442275.1 Rhodoblastus sp.
AACGCCTGTTTCGCCGAAAAGCGCGTGCGGGTTTCGGCATACGTGCAGCCGGCCTCGGAGATCAGCGGCCCCGGCATCTGCGGCCTCACCCGTCCGCTCCATGTAACCGCCCTGCAGGGCGGCGCCGTGAGACTCAATTCGCGCTCGACGCTCGATTGTTCAATGGTCGCCGAACTCGACGACTGGGTCGCCAACACGCTGCAACCGGCCGCCCAGGCGCGCTTCGGCCAGCCCGTCGCGCAGATCAACACAATGGGCGCCTATGCCTGCCGCGGCATGAACAACCAGATCGGCGCGCGCCTGTCCGAGCATTCCTTCGGCAATGCGCTCGACATCGGCGGCTTCGAACTCGCCGACGGCCGCAAGATCGTGATCCGGCGCGACTGGACGCGCGGCGACGAACAGACCAAGGCCTTTCTGCGCGAGGCGCAGGGCGGCGCCTGCGAGCGTTTCACGACCGTGCTGGCGCCGGGCTCCAACGCCTTCCACTACGACCACATCCACGTCGATCTCGCGATGCACGGATCGAGCCGCAAGGGTCTGCGCCGTATCTGCAAGCCGGCGATCCCGACCCTCGCCCCGCCGCCCGACCGCGACAATCTGCCGGAGGCGCCCGATGTCGAGGAGGAAACCGATATCGCGCAGCTCAAACGGCTGCCGGGCGACAACACATACGCCATGCATTCGGGCCCGAGCGTCGGCCTGCCGCCTCAGCCGCCGCGCATCGGCAGGGAAAAGGCCTTCGATCCCGCAAGCATCGAACGCGCGCTGGCGCTGAGCGCCCGGCCGCGTCCGCCTGCCACCATCCGCGACGACGGCGCCTTCGATCCGGGCGAAGACGGCGAGCCGACCGGCGCAACCCGCTGACCTTGCCGCCGCTCACGAAAACGTGATCGGGACTGAATTGCGACGCTGCGCCGCCGCATCCGACCAATCCATGGAAACATTGGGGCTTTGCGAAAGTCGCTTGCTGCATCGCATCGCGCAAAGCGGACAATTTGATTTGCCTGTGGCGCCCGAGTCAGCAACCCTACCGACCTCCGGCACGCTCGGGAGGCCGCCATGGGAAGCTACCGGATATCGGTGCGTCGCGACATCACGCTCTCGGAATTCAGCGTCGGCATACATGACGATACCAGTCGATCCCTCGCGCGCGTCGACGCGCTGAGCACGATGCACGCCAAGAAGGTCGCGCGCGATCTCATCACGTTGATGCGCCGGCGCGATCCCGACAGCGTCTTTACAATCCAGCGCGACATGCGGCCGACGGCCTGATTTTCGGGCCTACTCCGCCGAATTGGCGCCACAGGGCATGCTCAGTATAACGAACGCAATATTGCGTTCGCAGGAGTATGCATGCCCGCAGCAACGCTCGCCTTTCGCCCGCCGGCGCCGACGCCGCGCGAGACGCCGCTCGGCATGTTCGGCATGATCGCGACGCTGCGCCGCAATCCGATCGAGATCTGGACGCGCCGTCATTACGAGGAGCCGGTGCTCGTCGGGCGCACGATTTTCGGCGATCGCGCCGTCGTGAGCGATCCCGCGGGCGTGCGACGCATCTTCCTCGACAATGTCGCCAACTACCGAAAAGACGACCTGCAATTACGGGTGCTCAAGCCCGGTCTCGGCGAAGGCCTGCTGACGGCGGAGGGCGAGAACTGGCGCGCGCAGCGTCGCTCGCTCGCGCCCCTGTTTACGCCGCGTCAGGTCGCCGCCTTCGCCGAAGCCATGGCCGCCTCGACCCGCGAGGGCGTCGCCCGGTTTGCGCGCCGCCGGCCCGGCGAGCGCATCGACATGCTCGAGGAAATGTCGCGCCTGACGCTGGAAATTCTGGAGCGCACGCTCTTCTCGGAAGGCCTCGGCCGCGAAACCGGCGAATTCCAGAAGGCGGTGAACCACTATTTCAACACGGTCGGCCGGCTGGACCCTTTCGACCTTCTGGGCCTGCCGCAATTCCTGCCGCGCTTCGGTCGGCTGCGCGGCCAGTCGACGCTGCAATGGTTCGCGAGCGCGGTCGACGACATCATCGCCGCACGCCGCAAGCTGATCGCGGACGGCGGAACGCCGCCGCGCGACATCCTCACGCTGCTGCTCGAGGCGCAGGACCCGGAAACCGGGCGCGGCATGCGTGAAGAGGATTTGCGCTCCAACATCGTGACCTTCATCGGCGCGGGCCACGAAACCACCGCCAACGCGCTGACATGGACGTTCTATCTGCTCTCGCAGGCGCCGGACTGGCGCGCGGAGGTCGAGACCGAGGCCGATACCCAGCTCAATGCCGGCCCGATCGAGGAACTCGGCGAGCGCATGCCGATGACGAGGGCGGTTCTCGAAGAATCGCTGCGTCTCTATCCGCCGGCGGCCTTCCTCAGCCGCGCGGCCATCGCGGACGATGAAGTCTGCGGCGCGAAAATCCGCGCGGGCGCCGTCGTGACGGTCTCGCCCTTCCTGCTTCATCGCCACAAGACGCTGTGGGACCGGCCGGACGAATTCGACCCAACACGCTTTCTCGGCGCCAACCGCGAGAAAATCGACCGTTTCGCCTACATACCCTTCGGCGCCGGCCCGCGCGTCTGCATCGGCATGGGCTTCGCCTTGCAGGAGGCGATCGTCGTGCTCGCGCATCTCGCGCGCGCCTTCCGCTTCGATCTCGCGCCCGGCCACGTCGTGCGCCCCGTCCAGCGGATAACCCTGCGCCCGCAAGGCGGCATGCCGATGCTGGTCACGCCGAGACAATAGACGCTTCGAGGCAATGGAAGCTTCGCAAGTCGGCCCGCCTTGCGCTATGGAAACGCGGGGGCGCACACACCGACATGTCAAACCGCACACATAACGGACCCAAAACGCGACGCCTCAATCTGGCGGGGCGCGAGGTCGAATCGATCGGCCTCGAAACGGATTTCTGGTCGGATATCGCCCACCGCAGCCTGACGGTCAGCTGGCCTCTCTTCTTCGGCGGGGCGACCCTCGCCTTCCTGACGCTCAATTGTCTGTTCGCGACTCTGTATTTCGTCGGCGACAAGCCAATCGCGAATGCGCCGGGCGACTTCCTGCACTACCTCTATTTCAGCATTCAGACGCTGACGACGGTCGGCTACGGCGGCATGTTTCCACAGACGCATTACGGCAATATCGTCGCCAGCGTCGAACTCTACACGGGCGTCTTCATCACCGCCCTGCTCACCGGCCTCATCTTCTACCGCTTCTCGCGCCCGCGCGCGCGAATCCTGTTCGCGCAGCGCGCGGTCATCGCCATGCACGACGGCAAGCGTTGCCTGATGCTGCGCGCCGCCAACGAGCGATTGAACGCCATTTCCGCGCCGCTCGCCAAGGTCTGGCTTTCGACGACGACCCGGACCGCGGAAGGCGCGCCATTCCGTCGCTTCGTCGAATTGCCTCTCCTGCGCGCGCAATCGCCGTTGTTCGTGCTGAGCTGGACGATCATTCACCCGATCGACGAGACAAGCCCGCTACATGGAATGGACGAGGGCGGCTTTCTCGCGGCCGAAGGCTCCGTTCTCGTCATGATCGAAGGTTTCGACGAGGGTTCGGCCCAAACGGTGCGCGCACGCAAGACCTACCTCTCGTCCGATATCGTCTTCGGACATCGCTACGTCGACGTGCTCGAGCCGAGCGACAGCGAGCGCGTGCGCGTCAACTATGCGAAGTTCCATCTGACCGAACCGGACAATTGACCGACAATACGATCGACGAACGAACGACGCGCGTCGCAAGACCCGGACGATTGCGCGATGAGGGAGGCGCCGCATGGAAAGGCTGAAGCTGGCTTTCGCGTGGCGCTATTTGCCGCTCACACTGTCCATCCTCGCCGCGCCCTTCTTCTTCACGGCGGCTATGGCCGCGCCGATCTTCGGCGGACTGTTCAAGCTTCTGGCCGTCGTTTCCATCGCACTCGCCGGTCTTGGCGTCCGCGACCTCTTCCAGAAGCGCCACGCCATCCTGCGCAGCCATCCGATCGCCGGCCATCTGAGGTTCCTGCTCGAAGACTTGCGACCGGAAATCCGGCAATATTTCTTCGAGGATGAAAAAAGCGGGACGCCCTTCTCGCGCGACAAGCGCGCCCTTGTCTATCAGCGCGCGAAGGGCGAACTCGACAAGCGTCCGTTCGGCACTGAATACGACGTATACGCCGAGGGGTTCGAATTCGTCCGCCACTCCATCGCGCCGACGCTCCCGAGCGAAGAACCGCACCGCGTCAAGATCGGCGTCGACAGCGCCCAGCCCTATTCCGCTTCAATCCTCAACATATCCGCGATGAGTTTCGGCGCGCTCAGCGCCAACGCCATTCGCGCGCTCAATGCCGGCGCCAAGCGCGGCGATTTCGCGCATGACACCGGCGAAGGCGGCGTGAGCGCCTATCATCGCGAGAACGGCGGCGACCTCATTTGGGAGGTCGGCTCGGGCTATTTCGGCTGTCGCGGCGCCGATGGCCGCTTTTCGCCCGAGCTCTTCGCGCGGGCCGCGTGCGACCCGCAGATCAAGATGGTCGAATTGAAATTGAGCCAGGGCGCCAAGCCCGGTCACGGCGGCGTGCTGCCAGCGGCGAAACTGACGCCGGAGATCGCCGCGATCCGTGGCGTGCCGCTCGGCGTCGACTGCGTCTCGCCGGCGCGCCACTCCGCTTTTTCGACACCCGTCGAGCTCGTTCGCTTCATCGACGAGATGCGCCGGCTCTCGGGCGGCAAGCCGGCGGGTTTCAAGCTCTGCATAGGACAGCCCGTCGAATTTCTGGCCATCTGCAAGGCGATGCTGGAGACCGGCCTGACGCCCGATTTCATCGTCGTCGACGGCAAGGAGGGCGGCACCGGCGCGGCGCCGCTCGAATTCATGGACCATCTCGGCATGCCGCTGCGCGAGGGGCTGAATTTCGTGCACAACGCCCTGGTGGGCGTCGGCCTGCGCGACAGGGTGCGGATCGGCGCCGCGGGCAAGATTGTCAGCGCCTTCGATATCGCGCGCGCCCTGGCGCTCGGCGCCGACTGGTGCAACGCCGCGCGCGGCTTCATGTTCGCGCTCGGCTGCATCCAGTCGCAATCCTGCCACAACGATCGCTGTCCCACTGGCGTGGCGACACAGGATCCCGACCGCATGCGCGCGCTTGTCGTCGCCGACAAGGCCGAGCGCGTCTACCGCTTCCATCGCTCGACGCTGATGACGCTCGCCGAACTCACCGCGGCGGCCGGCCTGTCGCATCCCGGCGATTTCACGGCCGCGCATTTCGCGCGCCGCGTCTCGCCCCGCGAGATTGTCGGCTTCGAGGACCTGTATCGACCGCTGGCGTCCGGCGAACTGATCCGGGGCTCCGACGATCAGCGCTTCAGGGACGCCTGGAAGCGCGCGCGGCCTGATACGTTCGCGATAGCGTGATGTTCAGCCGGCGCCGTACATCCTGAGAAAAACGCGCGATGCGGCGTCGACTGTCGCCTGGATTTCCTCACGCGATGGCTTCGGCTGCGCGGCGAACAGCATCTTCTTGAACAGAACGCCCTGCGCGAGATTGAAGAACTGCTCGGCCGCGATCTCGAAATCGTCGATCGCGAGTTCGCCCTTTTCCGCGCGGCGTTCGAGAAAGGCAGCGAAGCGGCGATGGCCATATTGCGGGCCGGCCTCGTAGAACGCGCGTCCGATCTCCGGAAATTTCGGCGCGACTGCCGTCACCGTGCGTGTCTGCGCGATATGGGCGGGTTCGAGAATGACATCCATCAGCGCGAAGCCGATGCGCGGCAGAACCTCTTCGATCGGACCGTCGGGATCGTCGTAGATCGAGAGCTGTTCGGCCTGCTGTCGCTTGTCCTCGCGGATCAGCGCGGCGAACAGCGCCTCCTTGGAGGAGAAGTAGGAATAGATCGTGCCCTTCGAGACCCCGGCCTCGCGGGCGATGTCGTTCATCGAAGCGGCGTCGAAGCCGTTGGCTAGGAAGACATTTCTCGCGCCGTCCAGAATCTGTCGCGCCTTGGCGCTGTCGAGTGGGCTCGCGGCCGGCTCGCTGTCCTGCGCAAGGTCGATCTGGGCCTCTTCCAGCCCGCGATTGTGACGACGATCGAAATTCATAATTGCCGACTGAACGGTTCGGTCAGCCTTGAAATAGGCTCCGGGCGTATGTTAAGTCAAGCTTGACCGAACGGTTCGGTCAGTCGCGCCAGCCCGGATGCTTGCGCTTTGTTTACGCTCCTCAGTCAATATCCGTCCGCACATGACCGAACAGATTCCGAAGGAAAGGTTCGAGCGACTGGCCGACCCCGTCGCCGCCGCCCCTGCGCCCGTCGCCGGAGATGCCGCGTCCTCGGGCAAGAGGCGCGGGATCGTCAGCCTTCTGCTCTTCGCCGCGATCGCGACCGGCGCCTGGTACGGCTATCGCTACATGACCGAGGGGCGCTTCATCGTCGCGACCGACGACGCCTATGTCAAAGCCAACATGGCGACCATTTCGGCCAAGGTCGGCGGCAATGTCCTCGCCGTCCCGGTCGTCGACAACCAGACGGTGAAGGTGGGCGATATTCTCGTCGAGATCGATCCCGGCGATTACAGATTGGCCGTGGACGCAGCCGCTCGCCGCATCGATACCCAGACGGCGACCATCGCTCGCATCGGCGCGCAGCGCGTCGGTCAGGAAGCCATTGTCGCCCAGGCGCGTGCACAATTGACGGCCTCGGAGGCCGACGAGGCGCGCGCCGCATCCGAATTCGAGCGCACAACCGCGCTCGTCGAGAAGAAATTCGCGACCCCGCAGCGCCTCGACCTTGCCCGCGCCGACCGCGACCGCACCGCTGCGGCCGTGACGGGCGCCAATGCGGCGGTCGCCGCATCCGAGGCCGCCCTCGCCGTCTTGCGCGCACAGGAAATCGAGGCCGAACGCGCGCGCGACGAATTGCGTGTGACGCTGGACAAGGCCAAACGCGATCTCGGCTTCGCGACCCTGCGCGCCCCGTTCGACGGCGTCGTCGGCAATCGCGCGGCCCAGCCCGGAGCGCTGGTTGCGCCCGGCGCGCGCCTGATGTCGCTGATCCCGCTCGATACCGCCTATGTCGAGGCCAATTTCAAGGAAACACAGATCGGCGTGCTGAAACCCGGGCAGAAAGCCAAACTCGTCGTCGACGCCTATGCGAAACGCGAGATCGAGGGCGTGGTCGAAAGCGTCGCGCCTGCGTCCGGCGCGCAATATTCGATGCTGCCGCCCGAGAACGCGACCGGCAATTTCACCAAGATCGTGCAGCGCGTACCGGTGCGCATCCGCGTGCCATCAGACGTCGCGAAATCCGGCATCCTGCGGCCGGGCATGTCGGTCGTCGTCGACGTCGACACGCGCACAGCCCAGAACTGACGCCATGTCCGCCGTCGTCTCCGCACGCGGCCCGGCAGCGCCCTACGCCATGCCAGAACAGCGCTTCGACGCCAAGCGCGTCATCGCCTTTGTCGGCATGGTCTTCGGCATGTTCATGTCGATCCTCGACATCCAGATCGTCTCGGCCTCCCTCGCTGAAATCCAGGCGGGGCTCTCCGCCGGCACGGACGAAGTCACCTGGGTGCAGACGAGCTACCTGATCGCCGAAGTGATCATGATTCCGCTTTCGGGATATCTGTCGCGCGCCTTCTCCACCCGCATCGTCTTCACCTTCTGCGCCGGCGGCTTCACGCTCACCTCCTTTCTCTGCGCGCAATCGACGTCGATCGAGCAGATGATCTTCTTCCGCACGCTGCAGGGCTTCATCGGCGGCGGCATGATCCCCACCGTCTTCGCCAGCGCCTTCACGATCTTCCCGCCGGACAAGCGCATCATCATTCAGCCGGTCATCGGCCTCGTCGCGACGCTCGCGCCGACCATCGGCCCGACCGCCGGCGGCTATCTCACCGACGTCTTCTCCTGGCACTGGCTGTTTCTGGTCAACATCATCCCCGGCATCGGCGTCACACTAATCTCGTGGTTTCTCATCGACTTCGACAAGCCGAACCTGAAACTGCTCGAAGGCTTCGACTGGACAGGCCTGATCTCGATGGCCGTCTTCCTCGGCGCGCTCGAATATGTGCTGGAGGAAGGCCCGTCCAAGAACTGGTTCGAGGAAAGCGCGATCGTCTACGCCACCTTTGCCTCGGCTCTGGGCGCCTGCATCTTCTTCTGGCGATCGTGGGTGTCGAAGAATCCCGTCGTCGATCTGAAAATCCGCAACGGCAGTTTCTGGGCCGGCAGTACGTTTTCCTTCGTCCTTGGCATCGGCCTCTACGGCCTCACCTACATCTATCCCGTCTATCTCGCGCGCGTGCGCGGCGACACGGCCTTGCAGATCGGCGAGACCATGTTCGTCACCGGCATGACGCAGATGCTGTCCGCGCCGCTGATCGGCCGCATCATGACGCGCGTCGATGCGCGCATCCTGCTCTCGATCGGCTTCGCCAATTTCGCGATCTCCTGCTGGATGATGACCTATGTGACGAAGGACTGGGATTTCTGGGAAATGTTCATTCCCCAGATTTTCCGCGGCTCCTCGCTCATGCTCTGCATGATCCCGATCAATTCGGTCGCGATGGGCACGCTGGCGCCGCACGAAATGAAGAACGCATCCGGCCTCTTCAATCTCACCCGCAATCTCGGCGGCGCGGTCGGGCTCGCGATCATCAACACCTTCATCAACAACCGCTGGGACCTGCATCTCCTGCGCCTGCGCGAGCAGGTGACATGGTCGTCCGAGCGCGCGCAGCATTGGATGTCGACATTGACCGGCGCCTATGCGCCCATGGGGTCTGACGCCAATGTCGCGGCGTTGAAGAAACTGATGGGTTACGTCAGGCGCGAAGCGCTCGTGATGGCGATGGCGGATGTCTTCCTGCTCATCGCGATCATATTCGCGGTCATGTTGGTCTTCGTGCCCTTCGTCCGCAGGCCGCCCAACCTCGGCCTGGGCAGCGACGGCCACTGACGCGAGCAGCGCCGTTCAATTCGGCTTGTGCGTGTCGGTTTCGGGCGTCATGCGCGCGACCCGCGCGCCGATATCCACGATCGCCTCGCGCAATTGCGCCATTTCGGCGTCGCCGCCGCGCGCCTCGCGCGCGGCCGAAAGCGCGCCCGTGAGCCGCGCGATCTCCGCGCGCAACTCTTCGGCGCGATCGGCCGAAGCCCGGCTCGCCGCCTTGGCGTCTTCACGCGCAGCAGCGAGGCGCTGCTGCAAGTCGTCGGCCTCCCCTCTCGCCTGACCGAGGCCCTGCACCGCGGCATCGCGCGCGCGCTCGGCCTGTCGCTGCGCGTCGCGCGCCGCATCGAGCGCCGCGCGCGCTTTCTCGAATTCTTCCTGCATCTGCGCGACACGTTCGCGTTCGGCCTCGAAACGGCCTTGTGCGGCCTGTGTCATCTGCTCGGCCGACCGCATGTCCTTGAGCAGCAACTCGCGCTCTTCGACCAGTCCCTGTGCGCGCTCCATTTCGTTGCGCGCGGCGCGGGCATGCGCTTCGATTCCGGCTTCTAGGCCCTGAACCTGCGCCGAAAGGCCTTCCTGCTTGGTCTCGAGGGCGACGATGGCGACGCGACGATCTTCCGCGAGACTTTGCAATTCCTCGTACATCGCGCTCAGCGCATCGTGCCGCGCGCGAATATCCTGATGCAGGCAGGTGGCGTCGTTCAGTTCGACGATCAGCGCGCCGCGCTCGCCGTTGGCTTCGGCGAGTTCGCGCACGGTCGCGTCATGGCGGAAATTCAGATCGGCATGTTCGCCGCGCAGTTTCGTCAGATCGTTCTGCAGCCCGACGATCTCCGTCGCGCGGCGACCGAGCTCGACGAGCTCCCGCGCCTGCGTTTCGGCCTGCGTCTCCATGCGCTGTTCGAGCCGGCGCTTCTCCGCCGCGAATTCCGCACGCAGGAGGTCACGCTCGGCGACCACCTCCTCCATCGACAGCGGCATCAACATTTCGAGGCGCCGACGAGTCAATCGCAGGGCCCGGCGCCAGAAGGCCGGCAGCATCAGGAGCGCCAGCAGCCCGGCGGACAGCGCGCCGAGCATGAAAATCATGATCTGTTCGATCAAAACGGCAAAGTCCCAGCCGACCGATTTCGCGCGACCATGCCACGGGGCCGACGGGCAGGTAAAGCGTCACTGCGCACGGTTCGGCCGCGCAACGCGCCGGCGGCGCGAACTCGGATCAGAGCGGATTCCAGGTCGAATTCGGCGTGAACTTGAGATAGCCGAGGTTGAGGCCGAGCCGCGCGCCGACGCCGGAGCGAATCGGCACGACGACGATCTGGTCGGCGGTCAGCGCCGTGAAGCCGAAGCCGCCAACGAGATAAGCCGACCCGTCCAGCCCGCCGAACCGTCGATAGATGCCCTCGACCGCCGGCAGATTGTAGACGAGCATCATGGTTCGATCGCCGTCCACGCCCACGTCGAAGCCGATCGAGGGGCCCTGCCAGTAGACCTTCCGGTCGCCGGCATTGCGCGTGTACATCTGGCCTTCGCCGTAGCGCAGGCCGCCGATGAAGGCGCCGGCCCCCTCCTGGCCCAGAATATAGGCGTTGGGCCTGCCCCAGCGCTTGGTCGCTTTCTCGATGCCCTGCGCCAGGCCGCGCGAGACTGAACCGAAGAAGCGGTGGCCGTTGTCGACGATTTCGTTCGATGAGAACTGACCCGGCCGCTCGCGTGCGAAGGCGAGCGCGGGCGTGGCCGCCGCCGCAGCGGCCCCGATGGATTGAATCAGAATTTCGCGACGTGTCCTCGTCATCGCCCGCTCCTCTCGCCGCAGACCTGCCTCAGGCCGAATCTGCCGCCGGATAATGGTGAACCCGTGGCGCGACGGCGCCCGCGCTGCCGGCGCCTTGCTTCGAAGCGCCAGACTGCGCGCGCATGGTTAACGAATTGTTGACGACCTCAGCCGGCCTTGCCCCAGGCGATGAACGGGCCATTGCGGAAGCCTTCGTTGGCCTTGCCATAGACGAATGGCCCGCCGTCCGGAGCGGCGACGCGGCCGCCCGCGGCGCGCAGCACCGCCTCGCCGGCCGCGACATCCCACTCCATCGTCGGCCCGAAGCGGGGATAGACGTCCGCCTCGCCTTCGGCGATCAGGCAAAATTTGAGCGAGGATCCGGCATTGATCCGACCGGCGATCGAAAGGCCGGCCAGAAACGCCTCGGTCGCGGCGTCGCCGTGCGAACGGCTGCACAAGGCCACCAGTCCGGCAGCGCCGGGCGCGCGCGCCTCGATGCGCCGGCGCGATGCGAGCGGCGGAAGCCCCTCGTCGGGCGCCGCCGCGCAGATCCAGGCGCTCGCCCCGCCGGCCCAGAGCTTGCCGAGCGCCGGGGCATAGACAGCGCCCGCGACGGGAGCGCCGGCGTCGACCAGCGCGATATTGACCGTGAACTCGCCGTTGCGCGCCAGAAATTCGCGGGTGCCATCCAGGGGATCGACGAGAATGAAACGCGATCCGCAGGTCGGAACCACGCCGCGAGCAACCGATTCCTCGGCGATCACGGGCAGGTCGGGAAACGCGGCGCGCAATTCGGCGAGAATGACCGCTTCCGCGCGCTCGTCCGCCTCCGTGACCGGGCTCGCGTCGGCCTTTTGGCGCGTCTCGCATTCGCCTGCGTAGACCTCCATGACGGCCCGCCCCGCCAACAGGGCGATCCGCGCGAATTCCTGCGCGCAGGCGTCACGTTCGGCGTCCGTCGGCGGTTTCGGGTGGGTCATGGCTCTGACATGCACATTACAGCCTTCGCGATCAAGCGCCGCCGTTCGTTTCAGTTTCGTTCATGCCCCGAGGCGGCGTTAACGCGGCGTTAACGCGCAAACTCCAATCTGGCCGCGCTTTGCAGCGGCGCAAGGCCGGGCTATTTCTCGATTCGCGCGTCCTGCGAATGATTCGCGTCCTGTCGCGTCGCCCGGCCCCGAGTCAAACCTTTTCCGGATCGCCCCATGACCGACCAACCCTCCGTCTTCTCCCTCGCACCGCTCGATCTCGCCGCTCTCCTGTGCTCGCGCGTCTGTCACGACGTGATTTCGCCTGTCGGCGCGATCGTCAACGGCCTCGAAGTGCTGGAGGACGAGAAGGATCCGGACATGCGGACCTTCGCGCTCGATCTCATCAAGAAGAGCGCTCGCACGGCGTCGGCCCGGCTCCAGTTCTGCCGCCTCGCCTTCGGTGCGGCCGGTTCGGCGGGCGCCGCCATCGACACGGGCGACGCAGAGAATGTCGCGCGCGGCCTGATCGCCGACGAGCGCACGAGGCTCGAGTGGAACGCGCCCCGCATTCTCATGCCCAAGAACAAGGTCAAGCTGGTTCTCAACATGTGCCTGATCGCGGCGGCCGCCATTCCGCGCGGCGGCGTCATCACGGTGACGATCGAGGGCGAAGGCGCGAAACTGTCGGTTGAATCCAAGGGCACGAACGCGCGCGTCGCCGCCCATGTACCGCTGCTGCTCGCCGGAACGCCCGAGGGCGGCTCGGTCGACGCCCACGGCATTCAGGCCTATTACACCGGCCTCGTGGCCCGCGAGATCGGCTTTTCGGTCGATCTTGCGACCGCGCCGGAATGCGTGACCCTGCGCGCCAGCGAGGCCGAAAGCGCCTCGACGGAACAGCCCGAAGCGGCCAGCGACGCAGCCTGAACGAAGGGCGAATTTCAATTCTCCCTTAACTCAACCCGTTCATAGTCCAGCCTGCGACGCCTGCGTGCGTCGTTGTTCGAAGCCGGCGGCGGCCGGCTTCGCATGCGGGCGGATTGATGGACGACATTCTCCGGGATTTTCTGGTCGAAACGGCCGAGCACA
>JAGRKN010000033.1:0-1684 GCA_020442275.1 Rhodoblastus sp.
GCAGGTGGATTTCCGCCGGCATGCCGCCGCCCCAGGCCTTGGCGCGCTAGGTTCCTTACTGGCCGTCTCGGCTGTCGCGTGCGAGATTGGCGGCAAAGCAGCCAGTCCGGACGCCTCATGACCTACCTCCTCGCCGCCCTCGCCGCCCTCATGGGCGCGGCCGGCGTCGCCTCGGCCGCCGCCGCCGCCCATGCGACCGCCAACCCGCTGCTGGCGACCATGTCGCAAATGCTGATGATCCATGCAGCCGCCGCATTGGCCATTCTCGCGCTCGGGCGTGAAAGCCCCAACGAGGCCTGGTTCACGGCCGCCGCCGCAGCCATGATCCTTGGCGTCGGCCTGTTTTCCGGCGATCTCGCCGCCCGAGTCTGGCTCGGCGGCAGGCTCTTTCCCTTCGCGGCGCCTCTCGGCGGCGGGCTGACCATCGCCTCCTGGGCCGCCACTGCGGCCGTCTCGATTGCCGCCATCTTCCGCGCCTAGAATTCGGACACTTTCCAGCAACAATCGGTCCCTGTCCCGGGGTGTCGTGACGGGGTATATCGCGGCGCAATAAGCAAAATCCGTGGCCGAGCTTGGCGTTTGCGTTATATGCAAAGCATGCCGCGGTCCGCGCGGGCGAGGACACAATGGGCTCCAGGACAGGAATTCTCGTGGTCGCTGGCGCGCTCGCGCTGGCGAATGCAGCGGTCGCGCAAGAGGCAATCGCGCAAGAGTCGCCGCGCCGCCCGCCGATCAGCGTGACGACGGCGCATGCCACGACCTCGTCTCTCCCTTACGAGATCGATTCCATCGGCTCCGTGCAGGCGATCGCCTCCATCCAGATGCGCAGCCGCGTCGACGCGCAGGTGGAATCCATCGCCGTGCCCGACGGCGCGACGGTCAAGAAGGGCGACGTGCTGGTCAAGCTCGACTCCCGCCAGATCTCCGCGCAACTGAAGCAGGCGCAGGCGCAACTGGCGCGCGATCAGGCGCAACTCGAGCAGAACCTGCGCGACGTCAAACGCTATACCGAGCTGGTCGAGAAGAAGGCGACGCCGCAGATCAATCTCGATAATTCGAAAACCGCGACGCTCGCCACCAGGGCGCAGATATCAGGCGACGAAGCCGCGATCGAGAATCTGAAGGTGCAGCTCTCCTACTACACGATCCTGGCGCCGGTCTCCGGCAAAGTGGGAACATTCTCGCTACGCGCCGGCAACATGGTGCGCGCCAATGACAATACGCCGACCGGCGTTCTGGTGACGATCAACCAGATCGCGCCGATCTACGTCGCCCTCTCGATCCCGCAGCGCTATCTGTCCGACCTGCGCGCGGCGATGAAGGGCCCGGGCGCGTTCGTCGAGGCGCGGCCACAGGGAAGTTCGAACTGGATCGAGGGCAAGGTCGCCGTGCTCGACAATACGATCGATCCCGCGACCGGCATGCTGGTGGCGCGCGGCGAATTCACGAACAACGACGAGGCGCTCTGGCCCGGCCAGCTCTGCGACGTAAAGGTGCGGCTGCGCATGGACGACGATCTGACGACCGTGCCGCGCGAGGCCGTGCAGGTGGGCCAGAAGGGCAATTACATCTTCGTCGCGAATGGCGACAAGGCTGCCCTGCGCACGGTCAAGATCGGCCGTGAACAGGGCGGCCGGACTGTCGTGCTCGAGGGCGTGAAGCCCGGCGAGACGATCGTGGTCGA
>JAGRKN010000033.1:1839-11373 GCA_020442275.1 Rhodoblastus sp.
GTCATCTTCGGCCTGTTCGGCTATCGCCAGCTTCCCGTCGCGGCGCTGCCGCGCGTCGACTTCCCGACCATCGCCGTCACGGCCACCCTGCCCGGCGCGAGCCCGGATACGATGGCGGCGTCCGTCACGGCGCCGCTGGAGCGGCAGTTCGCGACCATTCCCGCCATCACCACCATGACCTCGCAGTCGGGTCGCGGCACGTCCTCGATCGTCCTGCAGTTCGACCTCGACCGGAATATCGACGGCGCGGCGCTGGACGTGCAGGCCGCGATCACCGCGTCGCTACGCAAGCTGCCGGCGAATCTTCCGGCGCCGCCCACCTTCCGCAAGGTCAATCCGGCCGACATCGCGGTCATGTTCATCGCGATGCGCTCGTCGGAACTGCCGCTCTACGTGACGAACGATTACGCCGAGCAGAATTTCGCGCAGCAGATTTCGCAGATCCCCGGCGTCGCGCAGGTGCTGATCTTCGGCCAGCAGAAATTCGCCGTGCGCGTGCAGGTCGATCCCGAAAAGGCTGCCGCGCGCAACATCACCATCGACGAAGTCTCGAAACAGGTCGCCGCCGCAAATTCCAATGCGCCGGTCGGTATCCAGCTCGGCAAACGCCAGAACGTCACGATCCAGGCGACCGGCCAGCTCGAGAAGGCCGACGCCTATCGCCCGCTGGTCGTGGCCTGGCGAAACGGCGCGCCCGTGCGCCTCGACGAGATCGCCAATGTCAGGAACAGCGTCGACAACGACCAGGTGGCCGCCTGGTTCCGGGACGAGCGCGCGATCATCCTCGCCGTCTACCGCCAGTCCGATGCCAATACGGTCGAGGTGGTCGATCAGGTCAAGGCGAATTTGCCGCGCTACCAGTCGCAACTGCCGGCTTCCGTCGACGTGTCGGTCATCAACGACCGTTCGAAGTCGATCCGCGATTCCGTCCATGACGTGAAGGAGACGCTCGCCATCGCGATCGTGCTCGTCATCCTCGTCATCTTCCTGTTCCTGAAGACGCTGTCGGCGACGCTCATTCCCGCGCTCGCCCTGCCGGTCTCTCTGATCGGCACTTTCGCCTTCATGTACATGTTCGGCTATTCGATCGACAACATATCGCTGCTCGCCATCACGCTGGCGGTCGGCTTCGTCGTCGACGACGCCATCGTCATGCTCGAGAACATCGTGCGCCATATCGAGGAAGGCATGAAGCCCTTCGAGGCGGCGCTGAAGGGCGCGCGCGAGATCGGCTTCACGATCATCTCGATTACCCTGTCTCTTGTCGCCGTCTTCATCCCCGTGCTGTTCATGGGCGGCGTGGTCGGGCGCGTGTTCCGCGAATTCGCGGTGACGATCTCGGTCGCCATTCTCGTCTCGGGCTTCGTGTCGCTGACGCTCACGCCCATGTTGTGCGCGCGCATTCTCTCGCCGGTCGACCACAACAAGAAGCCGGGCCTGTTCTCGCGCGCCGTCGACGGCGTGATCGACGGCATGCTCGCGCTCTACCGCGTGACGCTCGACGTCGTGCTGCGCTGGAAATTCACGACGCTGATCGTGACTTTCCTGTCCTTCGCCGCCAGCGCCTACATGTATGTCACGATCCCCAAGGGCTTCTTCCCTGTAGAGGATACGGGCTTCATCGTCGGTTCGACGGAAGCCGCGCCCGACGTGTCGATCGAGACCATGTCGGCGCTGCAATTGCGCATGATCCGCACGGTTCTGGAGGATCCCGCCGTCAATTATCTCGCCTCAGCGGTCGGCTTCGGCGGCATCGTCAATCAGGGCCGCATTTTCGTCGCGCTCAAGGACAAGGCCGAACGCGGCGACCAGATGAAGATCATCCAGCGCCTGCGCAAGGCAGGCTCGGCGATCCCCGGCATGACCGTGTCCTTCGTGCCGGTGCAGAACTTCAATCTCAATGCCGGCCGCATCAGCCGGTCGCAATATCAATACACGCTGCAATCCAGCGATCTCGACGAACTCTACGCGAGCGCGGATCGCATGATGGGCCGCATGGCGACCCTGCCCGGCCTGCGCGACGTGACGACCGATCTCCAGATCCGCAATCCCGTCTCCTTCGTCGACATCGACCGCGAGAAGGCCGCCGCCTACGGCATCACGACCGATCAGATCCGTCTCGCCCTCTACAACGCCTTCGGCGCCTTCCAGGCTTCCACCATCTACACACAGGCGAGCGACTATCAGGTCATCGTCGAGGCCGGCCGCGATTTTCAGTCCGATCCCAACCAGCTCGCCCGCCTCTACATCCGGCCACAGAACGCGGCGGCTGGCATGGCGCAGGCGACGGGCGCGGCCGGTCCGACCCAGGCCGCGCTGATCCCACTCGACCAGGTGGCGACCGTCCGGCGTAGCGTCGGGCCGCTCACCATCAACCGGCAGGCGCAGCAACCTGCGGTCACGCTCTCCTTCAACCTCGCCTCCGACGTCTCGATCGGCCAGGCCGTGGAGTCCATCCAGAAGGCCGAGCGCGAGATCGGCATGCCGGCGGCGGTCACGACGAGTTTCTCGGGCACGGCGCAGCAGTTCCAGGATTCGCTGAAAGGTCAGGGCGCGCTGCTGCTGGCCGCCGTGCTCACAATCTACATCGTGCTCGGCGTGCTCTACGAAAGTTACATCCACCCGATCACGATTCTGTCTGGCCTGCCCTCGGCCGGCCTCGGCGCGCTGATCTTCCTGCGCTGGTTCGGCATGGACCTGTCGGTTGTCGCCATCATCGGCATTCTCCTGCTCATCGGCATCGTGAAGAAGAACGCGATCATGATGATCGACTTCGCGCTGGTGCGACGGCGCGAGGGCGTCGACGCCGAGACCGCGATCCGCGAGGCGGCGCTGATCCGATTCCGGCCGATCATCATGACGACGCTGGCCGCCGCGCTTGGCGCGGTGCCGATCGCGATCGGCGCGGGCGCGGGCGCGGAACTGCGCCAGCCGCTCGGCATTTCCATCGTCGGCGGCCTGGCGGTGTCGCAGGTGCTGACCCTCTACATCACGCCGGTCGTCTACTACTACATGGACTTCATCGACCAGTGGCTGTCGCGCGGCAATGCCGCCGCGCCGGCCGAGGCCCCCGCCCCCGCGCCCGTCCAGCCCGCCGAATAGGCGGGCGCCAGGCATGCCGCGCCGCACCATTTAGTTGGCGAAGCGGCGCGCTCTCCTATAAAACGGCCATGGAAGACCGCCGGGAGGAGATGCGCCCGGCCGGGTCGGGTTTTGCTCTCAGAGAGGACGAGGATGCAGAAGGTCTATTCGGACGCCACGAGCGCGCTCGCCGGCCTGGTCAAGGACGGCATGACGATTATGTGCGGCGGCTTCGGCCTCTGCGGCATTCCCGAGGCTTTGATCGAGGCGCTCAAGGAGAGCGGCGCGAAGAACCTCACGGTCGTCTCCAACAATGCCGGCGTCGACGGAATCGGCCTCGGCCGCCTGCTCGAGACCAAGCAGATCGCCAAGATGATCTCGTCCTATGTCGGCGAGAACAAGCTGTTCGCGCAGCAATACCTGTCGGGCGAACTGCAGCTGGAATTCAATCCGCAGGGCACGCTGGCCGAGCGCATTCGCGCCGGTGGCGCGGGCATCCCGGCCTTCTTCACCAAGACCGGCGTCGGCACGCTGATCGCCGAGGGCAAGGAAGTGCGCGCCTTCGACGGCGAGGAATATGTGATGGAGCGCGGCATCGTCGCCGACATCTCCCTCGTTCACGCCTGGAAGGGCGACACCGAAGGCAATCTGATCTACCGGAAGACCGCGCGGAACTTCAATCCGATGATGGCGACGGCCGGCAAGGTCACAATTGTCGAGGTCGAGAATCTCGTGGAGCCTGGCCAGCTCGACCCCGACGCGATCATCACGCCCGGCGTCTTCGTCCAGCGCATCGTTCACGTGCCCAATGCGACGAAGCACATCGAGCAGCGCACCACCCGCAAGCGTGAAACGGCCTGAGGAGAAACGACCATGGCATGGACCAGAGACCAGATGGCCGCCCGCGCCGCCCAGGAACTGCGCGACGGATTCTACGTCAACCTCGGCATCGGCATTCCGACGCTCGTCTCCAATTTCATCCCGCCGGGCATGAAGGTTTCGCTGCAGAGCGAGAATGGCATGCTCGGCATGGGCCCCTTCCCCTATGAGGGCGAAGAGGACCCCGACCTGATCAACGCCGGCAAGCAGACGATCACGGAACTGCCGACGACCAGCTATTTCTCTTCCGCCGACTCGTTCGCGATGATCCGCGGCGGCCACATCGATCTGTCGATCCTCGGCGCCATGCAGGTCGCCGAGAACGGCGATCTCGCCAACTGGATGATCCCCGGCAAGATGGTGAAGGGCATGGGCGGCGCGATGGATCTCGTCGCCGGCGTCAAGAAGGTCGTGGTGGTCATGGACCATGTCGCCAAAGCCAAGGACGGCACGATCGAGAAGAAGCTGCTGCGCCGCTGCACCCTGCCGCTGACCGGCGCGCGGGTCGTGGACATGGTCATCTCGGACATGGCCGTGTTCACCATCGACAAGCACGGGCTTGGAGACATGAAGCTGATCGAGCTCGCCCCGGGCGTCACGCTCGAAGACGTGCGCGCCAATACGGAAGCCCATTTCGAAGTGGCGCTGGCCAAGGCGGCCTGAGCCGCGACAGGCGCGATCCGGCGAGAATGGAGCGCGGGCGCCACGCCCGCCTCTATTCGCGTTCTGGCGCGCGCAATCCGTCCGCCCAGCCACGATTTCGCCGCGCTTTTCATCGAAGGCTGGGCCCGTATCCGCCAGCAAGCCACGGTCGCCGATGTTCGGACTGCGTTCCCGCGCCCTCAGACGTGCAGGCGAGGCTTCCTCGCCCGACGGCGGCGGCGCGCTCCATGCCCGCTTGTGGCCGCAGGACAGGTTCGGCCGCGTGGCGCGTATCGTCGGCCTGATTCTCGTCGTCGTCGGCCTCGGCGCCGCCATCGCCCCCTGGACTGTGTCGCGCACTGCCCTGCGCGAAGAAATCGCCGCGCAGCTTCGCTCCTCCTCCGGCCTCTACGTCTTCGTGGAAGGGCCTTCGACCTTCGCGCTCCTGCCGAGCCCGCATGTCCGGCTCGGGCGCGTCAATTTCGTCGAGCCGCAGGCGGCCCTCGTCATCAAGACCGAAAACCTCACGGGTCAGCTACGCTGGCTGCCCCTGCTGACGGGCCGGCTGGAATTGCAGCGCGCCGAACTCCTGCGCCCGCAGCTGACGATCGACATCGACGGCAAGCCGATGACCAAGGCCGGCGCGGTCGTCCGCGCCGCCGACGCCAAGCCGGCGACGCCCGAGGCTGTGAAGGCCGACCGCGCGAGGCTCGGCGTCGTCTCCTTCGTCGATGGCTCCGCCACCCTGCGGCGCGGCGGCGTCGAGGTCGAGACGCTCGACCATATCGACGCGACGCTGGACTGGCCGACCGTCTCCTCCCCGGCCGCGCTGGACGGCGCCGCGACCTGGCGCGGTCGGCGCGGGACAATCGCGCTTTGGATCGCGCGCCCTTCCGAGGCCTTGCGCGGCGAAGCGAGCCGCCTGACCCTCCAGCTGAAATCGCCGGTCCTGACCCTCTCGGCCAATGGCGAGGCGCTCGCCGGGTCGAGGCCGCATTTCACCGGGCGGCTTGTCGCCTCGACCGAGCAATTGCGCGACGTCGTGCAATTGCTGCGCGGCGCGATCCCGCTTCCCGTCACGCTCGGCCCTGCCTCGCTGGACGCCACGGCGGACGCCGGCCACAACGGCCTGGATCTCGCAAAGGTCCAACTCAAGCTCGATAATTCGAACTACGAAGGCTCACTGTCCTGGCGCGTCGATGACGTGCGTCCGCAATTGTCGGGCACGCTGGCCACCAGCGCGCTCGATCTGCGCGATCTCGTGCGCAACCTGCAGCCCCTGGTCGGTCGGGACGGCCATTTCAATCGCGAGACGATCGCCTGGCGCGACCAGAGCGCGCTCGACATCGATCTGCGCCTGTCGGCCTCGCGCGCGACCTACGACCGGATGCTGATGCGCGACGTCGCGGGCGCTCTGCTGCTGCGCGCCGGGCGGCTCGAAGCCTCGCTCGCCGACGCTTCCATGTACAAGGGAACCGTGAAGGCGCGCCTCGTCATGTCTCCTGTCGAGGCCGGCGGCGGCGTCGAGATGAAATCCGTCGTCGAGGCGCGCGGCGTCGATATCGGCGCGCTCGGCTGGGACAAGTTCGGCGCGACCAAGCTCGCCGGCGCGGCCAATGTGAACCTGACTCTCGAAGGCGCTGGATCGAGCGCCGACCAGATCGCACGCAGCCTGAAGGGGCGCGGCGACATCGACTTCGGCAAGGGCGAGATCGTCGGCCTCGATGTCGCGCGCACGCTCCGCCGGATCGAGAAGCGCCCGCTCGCAAGTGGGCTCGACATCAACAGCGGCCGCACGCCCTTCGCCAGCGCGCGCATGACCGCCGAGATCGCCAACGGCGTCGCCACCGTCAGCGACGGGCTCGTGCAGGGCGAAGGCTTCACCATGTCGCTGTCGGGCGCCTCGCAGATCGCCGATCGCCAGATCGCCCTGCACGCCAGCGTCGCCTCGGCCGACACAAAGGGCGACACGCGGCCGGACGCCCCGGCTTTTGCTTTCGATGTCGTCGGGCAATGGGACAATGCGGCGCTCGTGCCTGACGCGCCCTCCTTCATCCGCCGCTCCGGCGCCGCGCGCCCGCTTCTTGCCCCGCGCAAGGCTGATTAATATTCAGCTCTCGTGCCTGCGGCCCGCGATGGCCGAGATGAAAAGCGCGAGCCCGACCGCCGCCAGCAGCAGGCTGGACATGGCGTTGATCTCCGGCGTCACGCCGAGCCGCACCTGGCTGTAGATGCGCATGGGCAGCGTCGTCGAGCCCGGCCCGGAGGTGAAGCTCGCGATCACAAGGTCGTCCAGCGACAGGATGAAGGCGAGCATCCATGCGCTGACCAGCGCCGGCGCGAGCTGCGGCAGCACGACGCGCGCGAAAGTCATGACGGGGCCCGCGCCCAGATCCATCGCCGCCTCTTCGAGCGAGCGGTCCATGCCCGCGAGACGCGCGCGAATGACCACAGCGGCGAAACACATGGTGAAGGTCGCGTGTCCCGCGACAATCGTCCAGAAACCGCGATCGACGCCGAGAGCGACGAAGATCAGCAGCAGCGACAGGCCGAGGATGACTTCGGGGATCACCAGCGGCGCATAAATTGCGCCGACAAAGACGCCGCGCGTGCGAAACGCGCCGAAACGCTCGAGCGCGAAGGCCGCCAGCGTCCCGTTGAATGTCGCGATGATTGCCGACAGCGCGGCCACCTGCAGGCTGATCTTGGCCGAAGCGATGAGCGCCGCGTTGGAAAAAAGCGAGGCGTACCAGCGCGTCGAGAACCCCGCCCAGACCGTGACGAGTTTCGAGGCGTTGAAGCTATAGATAACGAGCAGCGCGATCGGCGCGTAGAGGAACGCAAAGCCGAAAGCGAGCGTGGCGAGACGCGGGAGGCGGGCGGATGTCATCACGCCCCCTGCCCCTTCGTCTGACGCCGCTCGAACCAGATGATCGGCCCCACCAGCAGGATGAGCAGTACGATCGCGCCCGCAGACGCCGCCGGCCAGTCGCGATTCTCGAAGAAGTCGTTCCACATGGTGCGGCCGATCATGATCGTGTCGGAGCCGCCGAGCAGGTCGGGGATGACGAATTCGCCGACGGCCGGAATGAACATCAAGAGCGCGCCGGCGATCACGCCGGGCAGCGACAGCGGCAGCGTCACTTTCCAGAAGGTCGCGAGCGGTCCCGCGCCGAGATCGGCCGCCGCCTCGCGCAGGGCCGCGTCCTGCTTCTCCAGCGAATTGTAGATCGGCAGCACGACGAACGGCAGGTAGGAATAGACGATGCCGATCACGACCGCGACATTGGTGGCATAGATCGTCAGGGGCGCATCAATCAGCCCGATCGCCATCAGCGCGTGATTGAGAAACCCCTCGTCCTTCAGGATCGCGATCCACGCGTAGACGCGGATCAAAAAGCTCGTCCAGAACGGCGCGACCGCGAGCGCAATCAGCAACGATCGTCGGCGCGGATCGGATCGCGCGATGGCGAGCGCGAGTGGGTAGGCGATCAACAGCGCGAACAATGTCGAAACGCCGGCGATGGCGAGCGACGACAGATAGGATTCGAGATAGAGCGGATCTTCGCCGAGGCCGCGATAGGCGGCGACGGAAAACGCGCGCGCCTTCTCGAACCAGCCGGCGAGCCCGTCGGACGCCCCGAACGCTGGTTCGTACGGCGGTTGCGCGATAATCGATTTCGACAGCGATATCTTCAGCACCAGCGCGAGCGGCGCGAGGAAGAACAGCGCGAGCCAGCCGTAGGGAATGACGAGCGCCGACAGGCGTCCTCGTGTCAGGCCGCCCCTAGGCATCGAGGACCACGCATGCAGCCGTGTCGAAGACGAGCGTCGCCGCTTCGCCGGGCTGCGGCGCAGGCAGCGCCGAAGGCGCCGCGACGCGCGCGAGCGCACCGGATTTCAGGCGCACGCGAAAAACGCGATGGTCGCCGCGGTAGGCGACGTCGTGAACGACGCCCGCGAGCCGGTTGGCGCCCTCTTCGCCAGCCGGCGCGAAGCGGATGCGCTCGGGCCGCACCGCGCAGGCCAATGGCGCGCCATCGCCCACGCCGTCGCGAGCCGGCGCTTCGATCTCGCCGTCCTGCGCCTCGATCCGCAGCATCTCGCCCGCACGGCTCGCCCTGCCCGCAAAAATGTTGATCTCGCCGATGAACTCAGCGACGTAGCGCGAGCGCGGCCGCTCGTAGATGTCGGCCGGCGCCCCGACCTGCTCGATTTTGCCCGCGCGCATCACGGCGATGCGATCGGCCATGGACATGGCCTCGTCCTGATCGTGCGTGACGACGACGAAGGCCGCGCCGAGCCGCTTCTGGATATCCATCAGCTCGAACTGCGTTTCCTCGCGCAGCTTGCGGTCGAGCGCGCCGAGCGGCTCATCCAGCAGGAGCAGCTTCGTCCCGCGCGCGAGCGAGCGAGCGAGCGCGGTGCGCTGTTTCTGACCGCCGGACAGCTGATGCGGCTTGCGTTTTTCGAGCCCCTGCAATTGCGCCAGCCGCACCATCTCGGACACACGCGCAGCGAGCGCTTCGCGCGAAAAACCCGCCGCCTTCAGACCGAAGGCGATATTGTCCGCGACGCTCATGTGCGGAAACAGCGCGTAGGACTGGAACATCATGTTGACGGGGCGCCGGTGCGGAGGAGCGTCGGTCGCATCCGCGCCGTCGATCAGGACGCGGCCCTCGTCCGGCTGCTCGAAGCCCGCGGCCATGCGCATCAGCGTGGTCTTGCCGCAGCCCGACGGTCCCAGCAGGGCGAAGAATTCGCCCGGCGCGATATCTACGGAAACGTCGTCGACGGCTACGGTCGCGCCAAACCGCTTCGAGACCCGCTCGAACTGGAGGATCGGCGTTTGCGACAATCAATCGCCCTCGCGCATCGCCTCGCGCAGACGCGCCTCGAGGACCCCAGGCTTGAGCAGCACCAAGGCGCCGC
>JAGRKN010000234.1:0-1613 GCA_020442275.1 Rhodoblastus sp.
AGGACGTGATCGAGACGCTGAACATCTGGGCGCGCTTCATCTACGGGCCGCTGCTGGAGGATCGCGTGCGCTCGGTCGCCGACGGCGTCGAGCCCGGCAAATACGGGCGGCGCGAGGCCTTCACCGTGCATCAGGCGCTCAAGACCAAGGGGCCGGTGAGGGTGCCGCGCGAATTCGTGTTTCTGGATCGGGCGGCGGTGGGACTCGGCGCGGTCTTCCTGCATCTCGGCGCGGAACTGAATTACCACCGCATGTTCGAGGCCGCGCTCGGCGATTTCGAGCAGGCGCGGCTGGCGGCGGATCAGGCGGCGGCGCTGAAGCAGGCCGGGCTGGATTGACCCGGGCAGGAGCTCCGGCGTCGGCAAGCCGAGAAAATCTCTAATCTTACAAAGTGTTGATGTGTAGCAACGCGCGACTGGCGCGATTGCGCAAGTCTGTCGGAGTGACCGCGCGGGGGCGAGGTCGGCCCTGCGTGTTCAACAAAGGGAGGCACGAATGAGAAACGGAAGTCTGGTCTCGGTCACGATAGCCGCGCTGGCCTGCGGCGCGGCGATGAGCGCCACCGTCGGAACGGCGGCGGCGCAAGGCGTCGACATCGGCAAGCAGGAGTACGAAACCTATTGCGCGGTCTGCCATGGCAAGGCCGGCAAGGGCGACGGACCCTTCAGCGGCCTCGTCAACAAGAAGGTGCCTGATCTCACAGGATTGGCGAAAGCCAATGGCGGGGTGTTCCCCTTCGATCGCGCCTACGAGATCATCAGCGGAAAACAGGGCGTCGCGGGCCATGGGACACGCGAAATGCCGATCTGGGGCGATCATTATTCCGAGAAGGCGCCCAGGGAACTCGGGCCTTACTATCAGGGGGCGGACGTAGCCTCCTACGTGCGCGGCAAGATCCTGGCGCTGATCGGCTATATCTCTACGATGCAGGCGAAATAGGCGGTTCGGCTCATCTCCGCCGGGAAATGCCCAGGGCTGCAATCTGGCTGGTTGCAGCCGACACGCCGCTCGGCGGCTTGGGGCGCGCCAGTCCGGGGCGCGGCGTTCAGTTGCGGCCGGTTTGCGCCTCGGCTATGAGAGGGCGGACCAAGATCAAAACCCCGAGGGGAGCATGGCGAACGACGGCAACGCGATCCAATCCTATGGCCACCCGGACATGGATTACGTCGAGCACGAGAAGACCTACAACCTCTTCATCAACCTCTTCAAATGGGGCACGGTGTTCTGCATCGGCTGTGTCGTGCTGCTCGCGGTCCTGACGCTCTGATCGGGCGCTGATCGAAAAGAGGCCGGTCCGCGAGGACCGGCCTTTTTTGTTGTCCAAGCAGCATCTGATCCCGGATCGGACTTTCGCAGCCAGATCTACGCAGGCAGCGTAAACTTGCCTCAGTGATCCGTCCGGGATGACAAGGCGCTTACTTCGCCTTCAGCGTGGCCACGACCTCGTCCAGCATCTTCTTGGCGTCGCCGAACAACATGAGGTTGTTGTCCTTGTAGAAGAGCGGATTGTCGATGCCGGCGTAGCCGGACGCCATCGAGCGCTTCATCACGATCGAGTGCTTGGCCTTCCACACTTCCAGCACCGGCATGCCGGCGATCGGGCTGCCCGGATC
>JAGRKN010000234.1:1695-3680 GCA_020442275.1 Rhodoblastus sp.
CCATCTCGCAGACGATGTCGTAGGGGACTTTCGCTTCCGCCAGCAGCACGTTCATGTGACCGGGCATGCGGCCCGCCACGGGATGGATGCCGAAGCGCACGTTGACGCCCTTGTCGCGCAACAGTTTCGTCATTTCGTAGACGGCGTGCTGGGCCTGCGCGACCGCCATGCCGTAGCCCGGCACGATGATGACGCTCTTGGCCTCCGACAGCATGTCCGCCGTCTCGGCCGCGCTGATCGACTTCACGTCGCCTGCGGGCGCGGCGGCGGCGCTCGACGACGACGTCGCCGTCGTGCCGAAGCCGCCGGCGATGACCGAGATGAAGTTACGGTTCATCGCGCGGCACATGATGTAGCTCAGGATCGCGCCGGACGAACCGACCAGCGCGCCGACGACGATCAGGAGATCGTTCGACAGCATGAAGCCCGTCGCCGCCGCCGCCCAGCCGGAATAGGAGTTCAGCATCGAGATCACGACCGGCATGTCCGCGCCGCCGATCGCCATCACCATGTGCACGCCGAAGGCGAGCGCGATGAGCGTCATCACGATGAGCGGGAACATGCCGCCCGCGATCGTCTCGGCGCCCAGGAAGAACTTGCCGAAGATGATGACGAGGATGAGCCCTGCGAGGTTGATCCAGTGGCGCGCGGGCAGGAGCAGCGGTTTGCCGTCGATGCGGCCGGAGAGCTTGCCGAAGGCGATCACCGAGCCGGTGAAGGTGACCGCGCCGATCAATATGCCGACGTAGATTTCGACGAGATGGATCGTGTGCTCGGCATGTGTCGCGAACACGGTCGACGTGTCGATGTAGCTCGCAAAGCCAATCGCGCAGGCGGCGAAACCGACCAGCGAATGCATGATGGCGACGAGCTCGGGCATCTGCGTCATCTGCACGGTGCGCGCGGCATAGAGGCCGACCGCGCCGCCGATCACCATGGCGAGCAGGATGAAGACGAAGCCCGCGCCGACGACGATCGGGATTTCGCCGTTGCCGAACACGCGCCAGCCGAAGACGGTGGCGATCACCGCGATCGCCATGCCCGTGATGCCGTACCAGTTGCCGCGCTTGGCGGTTTCCGGGTTCGACAGGCCGCCGAGCGAGAGGATGAAGAGAATGGTCGCGCCGATATAGGCGACCGTCACGATGCTGGAAGACATGGTTCCGGTCCCCTTACTTCTGGAACATCGCCAGCATGCGGCGCGTCACGGCGAAGCCGCCGAACATGTTGATGGTGGTGAGCGTGAGCCCGATGAAGGCGATGATGAGGATCCAGATGTTGGGCCTGTCGGGCGAGCCGGGGGGCCAGATCTGCATCAGCGCGCCGATCGCGATGATGGATGAAATCGCGTTGGTCACGCTCATCAGCGGCGTGTGCAGCGCGGGGGTCACGTTCCACACGACCATGTAGCCGACGAAGATCGCCAGCACGAAGACGGTGAAGTGGCCGAGGAAGGCTGGCGGCGCATAGGCGCCGACGAGCAGGAACAGAAGCGCGCCGACGCCGAAGGCGATCAGCAGCGTCTTGAGCGCCATCGGCTCGCTCGGCGCGCCGTGGCCGTGGCCGGAAGATTTTTTCGGCGCGGGCGCGGCGGCCGCAGGTGTCGCGGCGGCGGGCTTCGCCGCGGGCGGGGCCGGGAGCTTCAGCGGCGGCGCAGGCCAGGTGATCTCGCCGTCCTTCACGACCGTGAAGCCACGGATCGCATCGTCGTCCATGTTGACGACGATTTGACCGTCCTTGGCCTTGCACAGCTCTTCGGTCAGGCGCAGCAGGTTGGTCGCGTACAGCGTCGAGGATTGCTTGGCGAGGCGGCTGTGCAGATCGGTGTAGCCGACGATGGTCACGCCGTGACGCACGACGGCCTCGCCGGGCACGGTCAATTCGCAATTGCCGCCCTGCTCTGCCGCGAGATCGACGATCACGCTGCCGGGCTTCATCGACTTCACCATGTCGGCGGTGATGAGCTTCGGCGCCGGCTTGCCGGG
>JAGRKN010000235.1:0-1836 GCA_020442275.1 Rhodoblastus sp.
CTGACCGACATCTGATCGTTGATGATGACGTCGTCGGGGATTTCCCGGCGCACCGCGCGCGCCGAAGGCGTCGGCAGGTTCTGGCCGTCGTCCTCCCAGGCGCAGACGGGATCGCCGGGATAATTGGCGCGCGGGCAATCCAGCCTGGAGGCAGCCTTCGCCGCCGGCGTCGATCCGGCCTTCGCAGGCGCCGACTTTTCGGCCGCCGTCGCGCCTGCGCAGGCGAAAACCAGCGCAGCGGCGACGGCGAGATAAAGTCCGGTTTTCGGGCTGGCCAGGAACATGCGCCCATAAAGCGCGCAATCGCGGCGAAATCCAGTCCGATCTGTGCGCGCCCGCGCTTTGCCGTCCCGCAGCAACGCTAGACTTCGCGCATGAAGAGCAACCGGCAGAAGCGCGACGAACTGCAGGCCCGCAAGGCGACCAGGCGCGCGAAACAGGCCGCCGCCGAACGCCGGGCGGCCGAGGACAAGCGGCAGGAGGAGCGACGCGCTGCAATCGCGCGCGGAGCGGTTCCGGTAGACCTCGCCAAGCTCGCGCCGAGCCACAGCGCCTGGTCGACGCCCGATTTCGTGCAGCGCGGCTGGTACGAACCGCGCCCCTTCGTCTGCGCGGGCTGTGGCTCGAATGAAGTCTGGACCGGACGTCAGCAGAAATGGTGGTACGAGATCGCCGGCGGCGACCGTTTCTCGGGACCGAAGCTCTGCCGGCCATGCCGGGCGAAGGAGCGCGCCCGCAAGGCGCAAGCGCGGCGTGTTCATCTCGAGGGACTGAAGAACAAGACCGCGCCTGACGCCGGGTGACGGCGCAAACAGCGCCTGGTCAGTCGCCGTCCGCCCGCCCGAGCGGGGCGCGCGAGACATCGTTGTTGCCCTCCACCAGCTCGCCGACGAGGCGCATGAAGAGCTTGCGGTCCGCAGCCGAAAGCGGCTTCAACAACCTCTTTTGCGTGGCGACGACGGCCGGCTCGATCGCGTCAAGCAATTGCTCGCCAGCCTGGGTGATGTGCAGGAGCTTCACGCGGCGGTCTTCGGGCGAGGGACGGCGATCGACCCAGCCCTTCGTCTCCAGCCGTTCCAGCACATTGCCGAGCGTGGAGCGGTCGAAGGCCACGGCCGACGCCAGCCGTGTGGCGTCGACGCCGGGCTGGCGAGCGATTTCCGACAAGCAGGCGTATTGCACCGGCGTGACATTATGGGCGGCGCATTCCTCCATGAAGATCGCGACGGATATCTGATGCGCGCGGCGGATCAGATGGCCGGGCATGGAGTGGAAGTCTTCGCGGTTCGCCATGGCGATCCTTATACCGCGATTCTCGCCTCACGCGCGCGAAGACCCGCCGTGACCGATCGGCGCGGGGGCGAGATCGACGATGCGGTCGAACAATGCTGCATATTCGCGGTTCGGACCGGCGAAGGGATCGAAATTCGCGGTGAAGGCCCTGTCGATCTCCGCCCAGTCGTCGGCCTTCAGATCACGGCGCGCGAGGGGAAGGAGTTCGTCTTCTTCCGTGTTCAGATGGCGCCAGTTGAATTCGAGATAGCGTGTGGCGCAGTCCCGGAATTGCGCGAAGGCGCCCTGCCCCAGCCCCTGCCAGCGCACCAGCGCATGTTCTAGTTCACGGGTCAGCGCGTAGCCCTCGACATGCTCCTTCTCGAGCCGGTCGATGATAACGCCGGCATCGGGCGAGCGCAGCTTCATGCGCGCGAACAGATGATCGTCCTCCTTGGGATGGTGCACGATCTCCGGCACGTCGGCGATATAGACCATCATGGCCGACAGGAGCTGGAAGTCCGGCTGGAAGCGGCCGACGGCGACGCCGTCGACGATTTCGCG
>JAGRKN010000235.1:1925-6454 GCA_020442275.1 Rhodoblastus sp.
GCGCCTGCTTGTCGGATTCGAGCGCGTCGCTGTCGCCCTGCCAGACGATCTCGCCCTTTTCGACTATGTAGTGCCGGTCAGCGAAGCGCAGGAGCGCGTCGACCTCCTTGTCGATCACGATCATGGCGAGGCCGGTCTGCTTCAGCGCCTCGAGCTTATTCCAAATCTGCTGGCGGATCAGCGGCGCGAGGCCCTCGGTCGCCTCGTCGAGCACCAGTAGGTCGGGATTGGTCATGAGCGCGCGGCCGATGGCCAGCATCTGCTGCTCGCCGCCCGACAATTGATTGCCGCCATTGGCCAGCCGCTCGGAGAGGCGTGGGAAGAATTCGAGCACGCGCTCCAGCGTCCAGGGCTCGCGCTGGTCGCTACGCTTGATGCCGGCCATGACGAGATTTTCGCGCACGGTGAGATTGGGAAAGATGTGGCGGCCTTCCGGCACGAGACCGAGGCCCGCATGCGCGATCGCATGTGGCGCGCGCGAATCGATGCGGGCGCCCTTGAAATGGATTTCGCCGGCGCTCGGGCGCAGCAGCCCCGCTAGGCAGCGCACGGTCGTCGTCTTGCCCATGCCGTTGCGGCCGAGCAACGTGACGACCTCGCCCTCGCCGACCATGAAGGTCGGTCCGAACAGAACCTGACTGCGACCGTAGCCGGCTTCGAGTTTGCGGACGTCGAGCAGCATGGCGTCAATGTCCGAGATAAGCGGCGCGCACGTCGGGGTCCGTGCGGATGACCTCGGGCGCGCCGGTCTTGATGATATGGCCGGCGACGAGAACGCTGATGCGATCGGCGAGCGAGAAGACGGCCTGCATGTCGTGCTCGATCAGGATGATCGAATAATCCTTCTTCAATTGCGCGAGCAGTTCCGTCATGGCGACGCCGTCCTTGCGGCCCATGCCGGCCATGGGTTCGTCGAGCAGCAGCAGTTTCGGCTGCTGCGCGATGGCGATGGCGAGTTCGAGCTGGCGCGCCTCGCCGTGCGAGAGATCGCGCGCGAGCGTTTTCGCGCGAGAAGCCAGGCCGACCGTTTCCACCGCCTCCTGCGCGGGCGCGACAAGCGCGGGATCGCGGCGCGCGTTTTTCCAGAAGCGGAAGGAATGGCCCGATCGCGCCTGCACCGCGAGCGCGGCGTGATCAAGCACGGAGAAATCGGGCACCAGCGAGGTGATCTGGAAGGAACGCGCGATGCCGAGGCGAGCGCGGCGATGGGCTGGCTCGCCGGTGATGTCCCGGCCGTTCAGCGTGATCGTGCCGGAGTCCGGCGCAAGCATGCCCTGCAATTGCGAGATGAAGGTGGTCTTGCCGGCGCCGTTCGGCCCGATGATGGCGTGGCATTCGCCGCGCTGCACTTCGAGCGAGAGATCGTTGGTCGCGCGCAGTCCGCCAAAGCTCTTCATCAGGCGGTCGACGAGGAGGATGACGTCAGCCATGCGTCGCCTCCCCGCTGTTGCGCGAAAAGATCGTGCGGCCGAGATCGGCGAGGCCGCCGCGCAGGCTGACGACGATCAGCACGATCAACAGGCCGAATACGAACTGCCAGTGCGTCGTCCATGACGACAGCACGAGTTCGAGCACGACGAAGGCCGCCGCGCCGATGGCAGGCCCCCAGACCACGCCGACGCCGCCGAGCACGGCCATGACGACGAGATCGCCCGAGCGGTCCCAGCCCATGTCGACCGGCGAAATGAACTGCTGGCCGGCAGCCAGCAGCGCGCCGGCGACGGCCGTCAGCACGGCGGAGATGACGAAGGCGGCGAGCCGGTAAAGCCAGGGATCGACGCCGACCGCGATCACGCGAGTTTCGTTCTTGGAAGCGGCGCGAAGAACCATGCCGAAGCGGCTGTCGACGAAGCGGCCGACGAGCAGCAGCGTCAGTGCGAGAACAACGAGCGCGAGATAGAAAAAGCGGTAGCGGTTCGAAACGTCGAGGGGCCCGAGCGTGATCGTGCTCGTGATCTGCAGCCCGTCGTCGCCGCCGTATTTCTGCAGCGCAATCGCGCCGTAGTAGAACATCTGGTTGAAGGCGAGCGTGATCATCAGGAAGTACGGGCCACTGGTGCGCAGCGAAATGGCGCCGACGACGGCCGCGATGATCGCCGATACGAGAATGGCGGCGGGCAAGGCGATCGCGAGGTCCGATGTGCCTGGCAGAAACCACAGCGGCTCGGCGTTGAAATCGTGCCAGGCCAAGATGCCGACGACATAGCCGCCGATGCCGAAGAAGCCGGCATGACAAAGGCTGACGAGGCCGCCATAGCCGACGACGAAATTGAGCGCGGTCGCGGCGATGGCGAAGACGACGACGCGGGTCGCCACCTTGACGATGAAGGGATCGCCGATGCCGAGCGCAATCATCGGCGTCGCCGCGAGCGCCGCCAGGATCAGCAGTGTCGGAACGTGTTCGCGCAGGCGCGAGAGATTGGTCGCGGGCTCAGCCATGGGCGGGGAAAAGGCCCTTCGGCCGGAAAGCGAGGATGGCCGCCATCATGACGAAGATCGCCATGGAGCCGAGCGCGGGCGTGAGCAGCACGCGGCCCAGCGTGTCGACGACGCCGACGAGCAAAGCCGCGACCAGCGCGCCGCGGATGGACCCGACGCCGCCGATGACAGTGACGACGAGCGCGAGGATGAGGATGGGCTCGCCCATGCCGACCTGCACGGACAAGATCGGGCCGGCCATGACGCCCGCGAGACCCGCGAGCGCGGCGCCCGCGCCAAAGAGAGCCGCAAAGACGAGCGGCACGTTGACGCCCATGGCGGAGGCGATCGGCCGGTTGCTTGCGCCCGCGCGCACCCACATGCCGATGCGCGTGCGCATGATGACGAGATAGAGCAGGCCCGCGACGATCAATCCTGTGATCAGGATCGCGAGGCGGAAAGCGGGATAGGGAATGCCGAAAATGTCGACATGGCCCGAGAGCGCCGGCGGCAAGTTCATGCGCAGTGGGGTCAAGCCGAAGACCATGCGGGTGGCTTCGTTGAGCGCGAGGATCGAGCCGAAGGTGACGAGCACCTGGTCGAGATGATCGCGGCCGTAGAAGCGGCGGAGCAGCGCGCTTTCGAGCGCGAGGCCGGCAACCGCCGCGGCAAGCGGCGCCACGAGGATCGCGAGCAGGAACGAGCCTGTCGCGGCCTGCGTCGCCGCGCCGGCGAAGGCGCCGATCATGTAGAGCGAACCATGCGTGAGGTTGATGAAGTTCATGATGCCGAAGACGAGGGTGAGCCCCGCCGACATCAGGAACAGCATCACGCCCAGCTGCACGCCGTTCAGCATTTGCTCTGCGATGAGCGAGAGGGTCACGTCGGAATGTCCTTGCAACTAGCCGTCATTGCGAGGAGCGCAGCGACGAAGCAATCCATCCCTATGGAATATCCCGGGGATGGGTTGCTTCGCTGCGCACGCAATCACTGCGCCAGAAGGATGCGCCTCAATTCGCCATCTTGCACTTGTCGACGTAGGCGTCCTTGTGGTCGCTGTCGATTTTTTCGCGCACCGCCATGACCGGGCGGCCCTTGGCGTCCTTCACGATCTCGGTCAGGTAGAAGTCCTGGATCGGATAGTGGTTCGTGTTGAACGCGAACTTGCCGCGCACGCTGTCGAATTTCGCGATCTCCAGCGCCTTGCGGAAGGCCGCCTTGTCCTCGATCTTGCCGCCGATGCTCTTGGCGGCGGCGTCGATCAGGCGCGCGGTGTCATAAGCGTCGGCCGCGTTCGGCGAGGGGATGCGCTTGTACTTGGCCTCGAAGGCCGCGACGAATTTCTTGCTCGCGGGATTGTCGAAGCTCTCCGCCCAGAAAGCGGAGGCGAAGGCGCCGACAGCAGCGTCGCCGATTGCCGGCAGTACCGTCTGGTCGAGCGAGAAGGAGGGACCGTAGAGCGGGATCGTCGCCTTCAAGCCGGCCTGATTGTACTGCTTGACGAAATTGATGCCCATGCCGCCGGGATAGAAGAAATAGACGCCGTCCGGGTTGGCGGCGCGCACCTGCGCGATTTCGGCGGCGTAATCGAGCTGGCCGAAGGTGGTGTAGACCTCGCCGACGATCTGGCCCTTGTAGAAGCGCTTGAAGCCCGCGAGAAAATCCTTGCCCGCCGGATAGTTCGGCGCGAGCAGGTACATTTTCTTCACGCCCTTCTTCTGCAGATAGACGCCCATCGCCTCCGACGCCGTGTCGTTCTGGAAGGACGCGGCGAAGAAGTGCGGATGGCACTGCGCGCCCGCATATTGCGATGGGCCGGCATTGGAGGAAATGATGAAGGCGCCGGCGTCGAGCACGGGCTTGGCGACAGCGAGCATCACGTTCGAGAAATTGACGCCCGTGATGATCTGCACCTTGTCGCGCTCGATCATCTTGTCCGCCGCCTGGCGGCCGACGTCAGGCTTGGCCTGATCGTCGCCCTGGATGACCTCGACCGGACGTCCGCCGATCGTCTTGCCGTTTTCCTCCAGCGCGAGATTGAAGCCGTCGAGGAGCTCCTGGCCGAGCTGGCCGGCCGGGCCGGAGAAAGTCGACAGGAAGCCGATCTTGAC
>JAGRKN010000236.1:0-1720 GCA_020442275.1 Rhodoblastus sp.
TCATGATGATGTTGGCGGCCGGATCGTTCGGGATCAGGAAGGTGGCGCAGAACGGGCCAGTCACCTCGATCTTGTCGCCCTTCTTAAGATTACAGACGTAGTTGGAGCAGACGCCCTGCGGCTCACGCTTCACGGTCAACGCGAGATTGTTGTGGTTCGGGCGTTCGCCGTGCCGGGGCGAAGCGATCGAATAGAGGCGCACGCGATGCGGCTTGCCGTCGGCGTCGACGCCCGGCGCGACAATGCCGATCGACTGACCCTCAAGCACGGGGAAAGCCGTGTCGCCGAAATCGAGAATGATGTGATGGACGTCGACGTCGGAATCCTCGTGCGTTAGCCGGTAATTGCCGGTGACCGTCGCGACGATCGGCTTTTCGCGGTTGAACAAATTGACGGACGGCTTGGCGGCGGAAGCAGGCGCCACCGATTTGCCGCCGACGCCCTTGTGCGCGCTGTCGATCAGCGCCTGCACGTCGTCGTCGATCGCCTCATTATGTCCGGCGACGACGATCTGCTCCTGCGCCGGCAATTCCATCCAGGAATATTGGTCGTCGAGCGAATAGGCCGATGTGACGATGCGCCAGTTGTCGATCGAGCCGGTCGGGCAGGGCGGAATGCAATTCAGGCACAGATTGCACTTCGAGACGTCGACGACATAATTGTTGGCGTCGTGCGTGATCGCGTCGACCGGGCAAGTCTCCTCGCAGGTATTGCAGCGGATGCAGATTTCCGGATCGATGAGATGCTGCTTGATCGGCGCGTTCATGGCTGTACTACCTCGTTGACCGTCATTGCGAGCCCGACAGAAGTCGGCTTTTGCCGACTTCGTCTGAAAGCGAAGCAATCCATCCAGCTGGTTATCCGCAGGGATGGATTGCTTCGTCGCTGCGCTCCTCGCAATGACGGGCTTTATACCTTACGCCGCGATACGAACGTATTCGAAATCGCCGGGCTTGTTGTCGATGCCGACCTTCGGCGCCGCGATCCAGCCGGCATATTCGCCGACGCCGAAATGGCCCGTCATCAGCGAGTTCAGGTACTCGCCGTCCGACGACGACGGCAGATAGTCGTCGCGCACCTTCGCCCAATCCGCATCGCCTAGGATCAGGCCCTTCGGCGTGACGTTGACGTTGCGGAACTCGCCGATCTTGCGGTTGAAGGCGACATGCGGCAGTTCGAGCCGGAAGTTGACGCCTTCCTTCTGGATGATGCGATTCCAGCGCTCGACGCCCTTGGCGCAATCTTCCGAATAATCGTCGCGCAGGCGCATGTTGAGCGCGGTCAGCGCCGGCTCGTCGACCTTCGCGATCTTGCCGTCGACAAGCTTGAGCACCGGATAGACGGCGTTGGTCAGAACGTGATCGTCGTCGATCTTCGTCTCACCGAATCGGCCCTTGAGACCCGCATTGTAGAAGTTCGCGCTGTTGGTCGAGATTTCCGCGCCGAACAGGTCGAGCGTCAGCGAGTAATGCAGGTTGAGTTTCTTCTGGATCGTCGGCAGGTCGATCACGCCCAAAGCGCGGATCTTGTCGATCGCAAAGGGATCCTCGATGCCAGCGGCCTTCATCGCCTCGCAGGTGCGCTGGATGGTGCGGCCGACGCCGGTCTCGCCGACGAACATGTGGTGGGCTTCTTCGGTCAACATGAAGCGGCAGGTGCGCGACAGCGGATCGAAGCCGGATTGCGCGAGCGACTCGAGCTGCATCTTGCCGTCGCGGTC
>JAGRKN010000236.1:1856-3889 GCA_020442275.1 Rhodoblastus sp.
GCAGCAGATAGACCATCGCCCAGAGATGGCGGCCTTCCTCGACGTTCACCTGGAAGAGATTGCGCAGATCGTAGAGCGAGGGCGCGGTCTTGCCGAGATGGCGCTGCTGTTCGACGGAGGCCGGCTCGGTATCGCCCTGGATGACGACGAGGCGGCGCAGCATGGCGCGATATTCGCCGGGCACTTCCTGGAAGGCGGGCTCGCCCTTGTGCTTGCCGAAATTGACCTTGCGGCCTTCTTCCTTCGGCGCGAGCAGAACGCCCCAGCGATATTCGGGCATTTTCACATAGTCGAACTTGGCCCAGCCCTGCGGATCGACCGAGACGGCCGTGCGCAGATAGACAAGAGCCTCCTGAAAGCCTTCCGGCCCCATGTCCTTCCACCAGTCGATGTAGCCGGGGTGCCATCCTTCGAGCGCGCGCAGCACGGTGCGGTCTTCGGTCAGGCCGACATTGTTGGGAATGCGGGTGGAATAGTCGACGTTGATGGTGTCGGTCATCGCTCGCTCCTTGGTTGTTCCGTCGTTCGTTCGTTCACGAATCTCACTCCCCTCCCCCTTGTGGGGAGGGGCGGGGGAGGGGGTCGCGCTATCCTGCGAGATTGGCGCCCTACAGCGTCGCAAGATGCCGCGACCCCCTCCCTAACCCTCCCCACAAGGGGGAGGGGACAGTCTCGTATTGCGGCTAGACGCGCCGCATGTCGTAGGCAGGGCGTTCGCCCGAGCCGAATTTCGACAGCGCGCCATCCGGCCCGACCGCGTTCGGGCGCTGGAAGATCCAGTTCTGCCAAGCGGTGAGCCGCGCGAAGATTTTCGATTCCATCGTCTCCGGGCCGGCGAAGCGCAGGTTCGCTTCGAGACCGGTGAGAGCGTCCGGCGAGAAGCTGGTGCGCTCTTCCATGAAGACGCGCATCTCGTCGGCCCAGTCGATGTCGTCGAGACCGAAGGTGACGAGACCGGCGGTCTCGGCTTCGTCCGCCTCGAATTCGCGACCGATTTCGCCTTCGAGTTCCTCGACCTTCTTCGGCTCGGCCAAGAATCTGGCGTTCAGGCGAGTCAGGCCGTGCGACATCGGATAGGCGCCGAAGTTGAGCTTGGTCAGCTCGATCTTGGCGACCGGCCTGTTGTCGCCCTGCAACTTGCCGATCAGCATGTAGGCGCGATCCGACGCGAAGGCGAGTTCCGCCAACGTGCCGACGAAGCAGGAGCCGGGCTCGATCACCGACACGAGCGTGCGCGACGTGACGTCGATGCGCTTGAGCACGCGCTTCCAGTAATGACGCACCTCATGCGCGAACCAGTCGGCCTTGTTGGCTTCCAGGAATTCGTCATAGGCGCGCACGGTCGCGGGCGAACCTTCCGTCTTGAACAGGATCGTGCCGATCTCGTAGGCGTTGTTACGCAAGTGGAGAATCGCGTCGTCGAGTTCGCGCCCGGCGAGCAGCGGCCAGAATTGCGCGCCTTGCTTGACGGCTTCGGCGGCCGACGCCGGCGGCGCAGCTTCGCTTGCGCGCACGGTGATGGTCGCAAGGCGCTGGCTTGCGTCGATGTCGACTTTCACATGGGAATAGTCGACGCCGCCGTCGCGGAACTTGCGCGAGATCGGCGTCAGCTTCACGCCTTCCGCCGGGCCCTTGCGCGACGAGGCGGCGGCGAGTTCGCCGGCCTTGGCGGCGATGCGCGCGTCGAGTTTCGAGGGCGGCACGACCTCGTCGACCAGGCGCCATTGCACGGCGCGGCGGCCCTTGATGCCTTCCTCGATCGTGCAGAATACGTCGGCGTGATCGCGGCGGACCATGCGCTTGTCGACAACGCGGGTGAGGCCGCCGGTGCCGGGCAGCACCGCGAGCAACGGAACCTCGGGAAGCGAAACCGCCGTCGAGCCGTCGTCGATCATCATGATGTGGTCGGTGGCGAGCGCGAGTTCATAGCCGCCGCCGGCCGCCGTGCCATTGACCACGGTGACGAATTTCTGGCCGGAATGCTCGGACGCGTCTTCCATGGAATTGCGCGTCTCGTTGGTGAACTTGCAGAA
>JAGRKN010000237.1 GCA_020442275.1 Rhodoblastus sp.
AGCGACCCCTGCCGCATCTGCGTCGACAGTTTCGAGACCTTCTGCTCGCGCTTCGGATCGAGGCCGGTGAACGATGTCGCCGTGTCGCGCCCGGCGTAACGGATCACGGCCTTCGCCTGTACCGAAGGCGCGATGGCGCCGGGAACCCAGCTTTCGATCGAGGCCATGATCGCCATCGGGTTCTTGATGCCGGGCCGCACGACGGGCGTGCGCAGCCCGTCGATCTGCACGACATCGTAGCGCGTCTCCGCCGGCTGGCGTGGCGGATTGCGCGTTTCATCCGACACGGAAATATGCGGCAGGCTGTCGACGAGCTGGCGGATGAAGTCGGCCTGCGATCCCTCCATCAGCGCGGCCATCATGATGGAAAAGCCGACGCCGGTGGCGACGCCCATCACGCCGACCACGGTCTGGCGCACGCGCGAGCGCAGATGCGTCAGCGCTATTTCGAGGACGTAGCTCACGGCCCGCTCGCGCGGATGCGCGCGCCGTTCTTCAGATTCGGCCGCGCCGGCGAAACGACGAGCGCGCCCTCATCCAGACCGGACAGAATTTCGAACAGCCGTACGCCACGCACGCCCGTCTTCACTTGTGTCCGCGCGACAACGCCATCCACGACGCGATCGACGGCCCCATTGACGATGGCTTCGGCCGGGACGATGAGCGCATTCTCGCGCGCGGCGATCACGATATTGGCTTCGACGCTCATACCGATGCGCAGCGGCGTATCGTCGGGCAGCGCGAGATAGACTCGGAACGTCTTGGTCTGCGGATCGCCCTTCGGCGTTATGTCGTCGACCTCGGCCTCGAGCGCCTGTCCCGGAAAACCGTCGTGGCGCAGCAGAACCTTCTGCCCGACCTTCACGCGCGGCATGTCCTCCTCGTTCACGTCCGCATCGACGCGCAGCGGCTTCGGTTTGCCGACCCAGAACAGAGCGTCGTTGACGCCCGTGCCCGCCATGTCGCCGATATGCCCGTCGCGCTTCAGCACCACGCCGTCGATCGGCGCGCGCAACACGAGATCGGCCAGCTTCTGCTTGCGGGCTTCGACCCGCGCGTCATATTCGCGCAACGCGGTTGTCGCCTGGTCGAGCGCGGTCTTCGTGGCCGCGTTCAGCTTGTAGAGCCCGGTCACACGATCGACATCGTTCTTCAAGAGCGCGCGCCGCGCTTCGAGCTCGGCGAGATTGGCTTTCTCCTCGGTATCATCGAGCCGCGCGAGAACGTCGCCCGCCTTCACCGTCTTGCCCTCGCAATCGCAGATGTCGACGATGCGCTTGCGCTGGTAGGCGATGACTTTCGCCCAGCGCGTCGGCTCCACCACGCCGGTCGCATAGACGACTTCGGCGACCGAGCCGCGCTTGATCGCGACGACCGCAACCTGCGGCGCGGCGCCGAAACGGCGCCAGCCGAGGAAAGCGCCGCCGCCGATCACCGCCAGGACAAGAAACCAGAGCAGGAAACGAGAGCTTCGCATGTCTCACCGACGTCAGGAGCGCGCACTTTCGTCACAAGCGACGCGTCCTGCCTTGATCTGGCTTCGGATGACGCTCAGCCGAGCTTGGCGAGGCCAGGAAAGGTCTCGAGCAGCCAGATCGACAGGTTCTGCATGCCGCCGGTCAGGAAAGCGACGCCGGTCGCCACCAACGCGACGCCGACGATCTTCTCGACCTTGCCGAAATGCGCGCGAAATTTCTTCATGAAGTTCATGAAGGGCTCGATCGCGAGGGCGGCGAGCAGGAAGGGCACGCCGAGACCGAGCGAATAGACGGCAAGCAATCCCGCGCCCTTGCCCACGGTCTCCTCGGAGCTGGCGACCGCGAGAATGGCGGCCAGGATCGGCCCGATGCACGGCGTCCAGCCGAATGCGAAGGCGAGCCCCATAACATAGGCGCCCCACAGACCCACCGGCTTTTCAACCTCCATGCGCTTCTCGCGATAGAGAAAATGCAGCTTGAACACGCCCAGGAAGTGCAGGCCCATGCCAATGATGGCGACGCCCGCCAACACCGACAGGACATGCAGATTGGCGCGCACGAACTGACCGAAGACGGAGGCCGTCGCCCCCAGTGCGACGAAGACAGTCGTGAAGCCCGCCACGAACAGGACCGCGGCCAACAGGACGTCGCGCCTCGCCCGCGCCGTGCCCTCGTCCACGATGTCCTCGATCGTCGTGCCGGCGATGAAGGTAAGATAGGGCGGCACGAGCGGCAGCACGCAGGGGCTCAGGAACGAGAGCACGCCCGCGACGGCGGCGGCGGAAATGGTGACGTCGGATGCCATGGGCGCCTTGTACGCGGGAATACGGCGACAAAAAAGGCGCAAGCCGACAAACTGCGACGATGGGCGCTGCCCCAGTGTTCACAAAGACTTGAGCGGACGAGATCAGATCGGGCGGACGCTATCAGGGCGCCCGCTTACCGCTCGGCAATTCCGATGCTCTTGCCGGTCAGCATGCTCTCGACCATCGACATCACACTGATATTGGCCAGCGCCACGATCGCCGCAGCGCGGCTGGAGACGCGCAAGGTCTTCAAGACCGCGCCGACATGGGCTTTGACCGTCGCTTCCTGGATCCCCATCTCGTAGGCGATCAGCTTGTTCGGCAAGCCCTTCGCCAGCAGTTCGAGCGTTCGCTTCTGCTGCTCGGTCAGACGCTTTATCCGCTCGGCGATCTCCCGCTCGCTGCCGACGGGAGAGAGCCTTCCTTCCGTCCGCGGCTCGCTTTCGATTTGTGGATTGTGCGGCGTCGCCATGGTTTCCAGCATGCGCCGCGCCGACGCGAAGAAATCCATGGCCTGCCGGTTCAAGCCCTCCTGGACACGTCTGTTGTGGATGATATGGGCCTCGGCGACTTCGGTCGGCCCGGACGCGCTTCCGAGCGCTTGCATCAGATTGATGGTCGCCTGAGCGCTTGCGTACACGGATTCGACCGCGCGCATGTAAAGGCCGGTCAGCTCGCTCGTGACCGGCAAATAGCTCACCTCGAGCGCCTCGGCGGCCTTGTCGACGGAGCCCTTCAGCAAGCGATAGGCGACGCCGAGCTCGAGCGCCGAGGTCTTCCCGGCCAGAAGGTCGTCCACATTGCCATTCGATGTCTTCACGAAACGCCCCGCTTTAGATGGGTCCCCTGCAGCGTCGCCGCCATTCGCGACGGCCCCAAAGGCGCCTTCTTCCCCGCCCGCCTCGCAGATATTGGCGGGAGCTGGTCGGGGCGACTTGCCCCGCGTCTGTTGATTTGCTGAACCCATGGCTTTTCCCTCGCCGCGGTTGCGCAGGCTTCACGCCAAGGTCGGCGCGACGCCGCAACATTCTTTATGTTGCATTGCAACAATTCTGACCGCCGCGCAATACGACAATAGATTGATATAGAGTTATTATATTGAAAATAAATCACTTTTAAGATGCTGCATCGCACCTATGCAACAGATCACGAGGCCGATCGAGACGTACATCCAATTCGCTGCGCGCTGCCGCGCGCCATCACGAGGGGATCGTCGCGGGCGGGATTGGAATATTCGCCACTGGGCGCGGCGTCGCGAGCGCCATTAGAATCGCTCGGCGCTGAAAGGCGCGGGATCGGCGAACGGCTCCTCTCCTGTCATCATCTCGGCCAGCAGCCGCCCGGTTATCGGGCCGAGCGTGAAGCCGTGATGCTGATGGCCGAAGTCGAACCACAGGCCCGGATGTCGAGGCGCGGGCCCGATCACCGGCAGGAGGTCTGGCAGGCACGGCCGCCGCCCGAGCCAGGGCTCCGCGTCGAGCCGTTCTCCAAGCGGGAATGTCTTGCGCGCGAGCGGCTCGACGGCCTCGAGCATGGCGGGCGATGGCGGCGCGTCGCGCAGGGCGAATTCCGCGCCAGTCGTCAACCGAAGCCCCTGCGCCATCGGCGCGACCAGATAGCCGCCATCGACATCGAGCACGGGATGGTTGAGCACGCCGTTGCCGGCCGGCCGGTAGTGCATGTGGTAGCCGCGCTTCACGCCGAGCGGGATCGCATAGCCCAGCGGCCGGAAAACATCGTCCGACCAGGGCCCGAGCGCCACAACGGCCTGGCCCGCCTCCACGAGCCCCGCATCGGTCGCCACGCTCCAGCCGTGCGGGATCTGTTGCAGGCTGCGGGCATCGCCGGCGAACAGCCGGCCGCCGTTGCGGGCGAACAGGCCGGCATAAGCGGCGACGAGCCCGCCGGGATCGACGCAGGCCGCGGGATCGCGCAGCATGATCGCGCCGGCGAAGCCCTCGAGACTCGGCTCGATCTTCGCGAGCGCCGGCGCGTCCAGCGCGTCGAAGGTCAGGCCGTAGTCGCGAATGCGCCGCGCCTCGATCGCCCCCTCGGCCAGCGTCTTCTCGGTTCGAAAAGCCTTGATCCAGCCGGACGGGCGGATCAGCCCGGTCGCGCCGGCCGCGTCGGCCAGCTTCATGTGCTCGTCGAGGCAGCGTTCGATCAGCGGCAAAGCAGCACGCGCATGGGCGGCGGCCTTCGCCGGCGCGCTTTCGAGGAAATAGCGCGCGATCCACGGCAGGGTTTGCGGCAGCGCGGCCCAATCGATTCGCGCCGCCGGATTGGTCCCGAAGATCGTGCGCAGGATCGTGGGGATATCGCGCGGGAATGTGTAGAGTTCGACGGAGGCGCGCTCGATCAGCCCGGCATTGCCATAGCTCGTCTCGCGCCCGGCGGCGCCGCGACGGTCGATGAGCGCGACATCGCGTCCGCGCGCCTGCAGCGCCAGCGCCGCGCCAACGCCGACCATGCCCGCGCCCAGTACGATCACATCCGCCCGTATCGCCACGCCGTTCTCCTCGTTCCGGGCAATATAGGCGCCCAAATGGCGCCGATGCGAATTTTGGGCCGCAGTTGTCGCGCGCTCGCGCGGCGCCCATATCGGGACCTTCGCGAACGGGGAGTGAGAAAGCCATGAGCTACTATTTCTCGAAGACGCTCGATTGCGGTCTGGACGAGGCCGAGCGTCGCGCCACCGAATCTCTGAAGGCGGCCGGATTCGGCGTGCTGACGAAGATCGATATCGCCGAAACGCTGAAGGCCAAGATCGGCGCGGACTTCCGTCCCTATCGCATTCTCGGCGCCTGCAATCCCAAGCTGGCGTTCGAGGCCCTTTCGGTCGAGGACAAGATCGGCTTGATGCTGCCCTGCAATGTCATCGTGCAGGAAACAGGCGCCGGCCGCAGCGAGGTCGCCGCGATCGATCCGGTCGCCTCGATGATGGCGGTCGAAAACCCGAAGCTGAGGGAAGCCGCCTCGCAGGTGCGTGATCTCCTGCGCAAGGCGGTCGACGCCTTGTGACCAGGATGTGACCCAACGTCGCACGATCTTGGCCATCCCCGTCGTCCATGGCCATGTCTCGGTTGTGAGCGCCACCGGAGCGCTGGACCAGGGTGTTGAGGGGAAGTGACATGCGCAAATATCTACTCGCCGCCGGCGCGGCGGCCATAGTGGCCGGATCGGCCGCGCTCGTCGCCGCCCAGCCGATGATGGGCGACGGCCCGCCCTGGCGCCAATGGCGCGGCGGCCACGGCTGGGGCGGCGGCGGCATGATGGGCGGCGGCGGCATGGGCTACTCGCCGAGGCGCCCTTACGCGATGCACGGCAGCCTGCCGGAGGCCTATGCCAAGGCCCAAAACCCCTTGCCGCGCGATCAGGCGACCGTCGAGCGCGGCGCGAAGGTCTATGCGGACAATTGCGCGTCCTGCCACGGCAAGACCGGCGAAGGCGACGGCGAGGCCGCCAAGGACCTCAATCCGCCGCCCGCCAACCTCGCCTGGCTGGCGGAAACGCCGATGGCGCAATGGGACCCCTATATGTTCTGGACGGTCTCGGAAGGCGGCGCGCAGTTCAAGACGGCCATGCCGGCCTTCAAGGACACGCTGTCGAAGGACGATATCTGGGCGGCGATCGCCTATATTCAGGCGCAGCTGCCCGACGTGACGAAGAAATAGTCGCGGCCTGCGCAGCGGGAGCTTGAAAGATGCACGGCTACTGGAATTACGACGGTTTCTCCTGGACATGGCCGATCCACGGGATCGGCCCGCTCGGCGCGTTGCTGATCGTCGTTTTTCTCGCATGGTTGCTGCTGCGCGACCGCAAGCCGCGCACGACCGCCGGCTGGAACTGGCCGCAGCCGCCCGCGCCGCCCGTGGAGAGCGCACGCGATATCCTCGACAAGCGCTATGCGCGCGGCGAGATCACGAAAGAGCAATACGAGGCGATGAAGCGGGACTTGGCCGCCTGAACCCATCTCAAGGCTTTTCCTCGTTCAGCGGTGTCTGGCAGGCGGCATTGTCCACCGCGACGCGCGCGGCCTCGTTGGCGGGATAATTCCCCTTCCAGCAGATTTCGCCGGGCTTCAGCGAGATCACGGCGAGCGCATTGCGGCCTTTGTTGTTCTGGTCGACGCCCTGAAAGCGCACGATCAGCCCCTTGAGGCTCGCCCGCGACGGCTCGGCCCCGCCGGAAAACAGCCATTCGACCATGCCGTTCTTGTTGGCGATCCCGGAAAATCCGCCGACCGCGAGCATAGGCCCCCAGGTCGAATAGCTCTTGCCGTCGATCCGCACGAACAGGTGCTCGTAATCGTAGCAGGACAGAAGCTTCGTGCTGACGCCCGCCACCGGCCCCTTGCACTCGAATTCGCAGGATTCCGGCCCGTCGTCGGAGGCCTTGCTGTGCTTGTAGACGCAGGCCTTCTTGTCGTTGACGCTCGTGTATTTCGAAACATCGGCCGCCTGCGCGCCGCCCGCCGCGATAGCGCCCGCCAGCGCCAGAATGCCTATCTTCATCATGCCGCCCTGCCTTTCCAGCAACGATAAGGCCTGACCGCCTGTTGGAAAATAGGCGTTGCGACTTGACCGCGCCGCCCCCGTCGCGCAGATCGTGCGGCGAAAAAGCCCTTGGGGCGCGCATCGACGGAAAGAGCCCATGATCCCCCGCTATTCCCGCCCCGAAATGGTCGCCGTCTGGGAGCCGGAGACCCGCTTCCGCATCTGGTTCGAGATCGAGGCCTACGCCTGCGAGGCTCTTGCCGAACTCGGCGTCATCCCGAAGGAGAGCGCCAAGGCGATCTGGGACAAGGGCTCGGTCGCCAAATTCGACGTCGACAAGATCGACGAGATCGAGCGCGTGACGAAGCATGACGTCATCGCCTTCCTCACCCACCTCGCCGAATTCATCGGCCCGGATTCGCGCTTCGTCCATCAGGGCATGACCTCGTCCGACGTGCTCGACACCTGCCTCGCGGTCCAGTTGCAGCGCGCCGCCGACATACTTCTGAAGGACATGGACGCCCTGCTCGCGGCCATCGAGAAGCGCGCCTTCGAACACAAGATGACGCCGACCATCGGTCGCTCGCACGGCATTCATGCCGAGCCCGTGACCTTCGGCCTGAAGCTCGCGCAGGCCTATGCGGAGTTCGACCGCTGCAGGCAGCGCCTGATCGCGGCGCGTGAAGAAATTTCGACCTGCGCGATCTCGGGCGCCGTCGGCAC
>JAGRKN010000238.1 GCA_020442275.1 Rhodoblastus sp.
GCGCCGGGCTGGTGGCGAGACGGAAAGGATGGTCGGCGTCGACCTCTTCCGTCACGGCCCAATGGTCGGGCAGTTTAGGCATATCGCGCCACGGGCCCTGCGGCCCGGTATTGGCGAAGGGCGTGCGCGGCCAATCCGGCTTGAAGCGGAACTTCTTGTCGGGCCAATGGAAGCCCTCGCTGTAATGCGCCTTGTCGAAAGGCGGCTGTGCGTCGATCCACGTGACCTCTTCGAGCGCGTCGAGACCGCCCCAGCCCGAATCCTTCAACGTGCGGTCGATGAGTTCGCGCGGGCTCATGTCGAAGCCGCGATGTTCGGCTCCGACGCGTTTCGCCAGCGCGCAGATGACCTCGTGATTGGAGCGGCATTCGCCGGGCGGTTCGATCAGCTTCGGGCCGAAGCCGATATGTTGATGGCCGCCGCCAGGATAAAAGTCGTCGTGTTCGAGGAACATGGTCGCCGGCAGCACGATGTCGGCGAGTTTGGCCGTGTCGTTCATGAAGTGCTCGTGCACCGCGACAAAGAGATCGTCGCGCGCAAAACCGCGCAAAACCTTGTTCTGGTCGGGCGCGATGCAGGCGGGATTGGTGTTCTGGATCAGCATGGCCGTCACGGGCGGGCCGTGATGCAGGGCCTCCGCCTCGCCGGTGAGGATCGCGCCGATGCGGGATTGGTCGAGGATGCGCACGGAGCGGTCGATCACATCCTGCCCTTCGATCACCATCTGCTTGAGGTTGTAGATCGCGCCATTGTTGTGAAAGGCGCCGCCGCCTTCATGCGCCCAGGCGCCTGTGACGCCGGCGATGCAGCTTGCCGCGTGCATGTTGACCGCGCCGTTGCGCTGGCGTGAAAAACCGTAGCCGAGGCGGAAGAAGGTGCGCTTGGTGCGCCCGACCAGTCGCGCGAATTCCTCGATTTCGGCGACCGACAGTCCCGTGATCGAAGAAGCCCATTCGGGCGTGCGCGTCTGCAGATGCGTTTCGAGTTCGTCCGGCGCGTCGGTGTATTTCGTCATGAAGTCGCGATCGGCGAAACCTTCGCGGAACAGCACGTGCATGACGGCGCAGGCGAGCGCGCCGTCGGTGCCCGGCCGCAAGCAGAGCGCGAGATCGGCCTGCTCCATCGTGGCGTTGCGATAGACATCGACGACCACGATCTTCGCGCCGCGCTCCTTTCGCGCGCGCGTCGCGTGGGTCATGACGTTGACCTGGGTGGCCACAGCATTCGTGCCCCAGATGACGACGCAATCGCTCTTGGCCATTTCGCGCGGATCGGGTCCGGCGAGGCGGCCCGTGCCGGCGATGTAGCCGGGCCAGGCGAGATTGACGCAGATGGTCGAGTAGAAGCGCGAGTATTTCTTGGCGTGGGTCAGGCGGTTGATGCCGTCGCGCATCACACGGCCCATCGTGCCCGCGTAGTAATAGGGCCAGACGCTCTCGGCGCCGTGCTGCCGTTCGGCCTCCAGGAATTTCGCCGCGATCGTGTCGAGCGCCTCGTCCCACGAAATACGCTCGAACTGGCCCGAGCCCTTCGGGCCGACCCGCTTGAGGGGGTGCAGAAGGCGGTCCGGATGGTGGACGCGCTGGGCGTAGCGGGCGACCTTCGCACAGACCACGCCTGCCGTGTACGTCTGTTTCTCCGCGCCGCGAATGCGGCCGATGCGATCGGGGCCGAGCACCTCGACGTCGAGTGCGCAGACCGACGGGCAGTCGTGCGGACAGGTCGAGTTTCGGCGTTCTATTCGCGTTGGCGCATTCATTATTGGCTCCTTCGCGCCATGATCGCCCTTCGCAGTTCGGGCGGCAAGATGCGGGAGCAAAGTGGCCACTTTAGAGTCGTTTCAATCGTTTGTTAGCTGCATCACATGTTTCGCCGATTCATGTAAGTTACGCTTTCCAGGGCTCGCCCGGCCAGACGGCGGCCCGAAGGGGGTAATTTTGACGCGCGACCAAGCGCAGATCGTCGAGGATTCGTTCTCGGCGATCGGACCAGTCACGCTCGAAATGGGCGAGGCGTTCTACGACAACCTGTTCGAGATCGCGCCGGAGCTGCGCAAGATGTTTTCGCGCGAGACGTCCGGGCAGGCGATGCGGTTCTCGCAGATCCTCGCCTTTGTCGTCAGCAATCTGCGCGCGCCCGACAGGCTTCTGCCGATCATCCGGAATCTCGGCGCCCGACATCGCGAGGTGGGGGTCGTGGCCGAACATTTCCCGCCGTTCAAGGCGGCGCTGCTCAAGACCGTTCATGAGAAGATGGGCGATCACTGGACCCCGGAGGTCGAATCCGCGTGGTCGTCGACCTACGATATGTTGGCGAAGGAAATGCTGAGCGCTTGAGCTGGAAATGAAACGGCCGCCGCATCATGGATGCGACGGCCGGATTTTTGGCTGGAACAGCGCTGAAAACGCGGCCGGCTCAGCCGACGATTTCGTTGCCGGCAAACCACTGGGCGATCTCGATCGCCGCCGTCTCCGGCGCATCGGAGCCGTGCACCGAGTTCTCCCCCATATTGAGCGCGAATTCCTTTCGGATCGTGCCGGGATCGGCCTTTTCCGGGTTGGTCGCGCCCATCACGTCACGGTAGCGCTTGATGGCGTTGTCGCCTTCCAGCACCTGCACGACGACGGGCGCCGCCGACATCTGCTCGACGAGCTCGCCGAAGAAGGGGCGTTCCTTGTGCACGGCGTAGAAGGTCTCGGCCTGCGCGCGCGTCATATGCACGCGCTTCTGGGCGACGATGCGGAGCCCGGCGCCCTCGATCAGCGCGTTGATCTTGCCGGTCAGGTTACGGCGCGTCGCGTCGGGCTTGATGATGGAGAAGGTGCGTTCGGTCGCCATGGGGCTCTCGTCTTTCTTGGAATTCGTTGAAATGCGGCGCGCTTATAACTACCGCGCCGCCGACAAGCAAATTGGCGCGCCGGTTTCCCGGCGCGCCGCTGGTCTCGATCCCGGACCGATTGATCAGGCGATGTCGAAACGATCCGCGTTCATCACCTTGGTCCAGGCGGCGACGAAGTCCTTCACGAATTTCTCCTTGTTGTCGTCCTGCGCATAAACCTCGGCATAGGCGCGCAACACCGAGTTGGAGCCGAAGACGAGATCGACGCGGGTCGCCGTCCACCTGGCCTTGCCCGACTTGCGGTCGCGGATCTCGTAGAGGCCCGTGTCCGTCGGGTTCCAGGTGTTGCCCATGTCGGTGAGGTTGACGAAGAAGTCGGTCGTCAGCGCGCCCTCCCGATCGGTGAAGACGCCATGCTTCGCGCCGCCGTGATTGGCGCCGATCACGCGCATGCCGCCGACCAGCGCGGTCATCTCGCAGGCGCTCAGGCCCATGAGCTGCGTGCGGTCGAGCATCATCTCTTCCGCGCTGACGACGTAGTCCTTTTTCAGCCAGTTGCGGTAGCCGTCGTGCAGCGGCTCCAGCACCTCGAACGACTCGATATCGGTCATCTCGGCGGTGGCGTCGCCCCGGCCGGGCGCGAAGGGAACGGCGATGTCGACGCCGCCGGCCTTGGCCGCCTTCTCGACGCCGATATTGCCGGCGAGCACGATGGCGTCCGCAAGGCTGGCGCCGGCCGCAGCCGCGAGCGGCTGAAGCACGCCGAGCACGCGAGCGAGACGGGCGGGCTCATTGCCTTCCCAGTCCTTCTGCGGCGCCAGGCGGATGCGCGCGCCATTGGCCCCGCCGCGCTTGTCGGAACTCCGGAAAGTGCGCGCGCTGTCCCAGGCGGTCGCGACCATGTCGGCGACGCTGAGCCCGCTGGCGGCGATCTTCGCCTTCAGCGCCGCCACGTCGTAATCCTTTCGGCCCGCGGGAACCGGATCCTGCCAGATCAGGTCTTCCTTGGGCACGTCGGGGCCGAAATACCGGGCCTTCGGGCCCATGTCGCGATGGGTCAGCTTGAACCAGGCGCGGGCGAAGACGTCCGAGAAATAGGCCGGGTCCTTATGGAAGCGCTCGGAAATCTTGCGATAGTCCGGGTCGACCTTCAGCGCCATGTCGGCGTCGGTCATGATCGGATTGTGTCGAACGCCGGGGTTTTCCGCGTCGAGGGGCTTGTCCTCTTCCTTGATGCTCTTGGGCTCCCACTGCCAGGCGCCAGCCGGGCTCTTGCGCAGCTCCCAGTCGTGGCCGAGCAGCATGTCGAAGAAGCCATTGTCCCACTTGGTCGGATGCGTGGTCCAGGCGCCTTCGAGGCCGCTGGTGACGGAATCGCCGCCGACACCCCGGGTCTTGTGATTGTTCCAGCCGAGGCCCTGCTCGGCGATGTCGGCGCCTTCCGGCGCCGGGCCGAGGTTGGCGGCGCTGCCATTGCCGTGCGCCTTGCCGACCGTATGGCCGCCGGCCGTCAGCGCGACGGTCTCCTCGTCGTCCATCGCCATGCGGGCGAAGGTCACGCGCATGTCGCGGGCGGTCTTCAGCGGGTCGGGCTTGCCGTCGACGCCTTCCGGATTGACGTAGATGAGGCCCATCATCACGGCGGCCAGCGGGTTTTCGAGATCGCGCTCGCCGGAATAACGGCTGCCGGCCGCGCCCGTCGGGGCGAGCCATTCCTTCTCGGAGCCCCAATAGGTGTCCTTTTCGGGATGCCAGATGTCCTCGCGGCCGAAGCCGAAGCCGAAGGTCTTCAGGCCCATCGATTCGTAGGCCATGTTGCCGGCGAGCAGCATCAGGTCCGCCCAGCTGATCCTGTTGCCGTACTTCTTCTTGATCGGCCACAGCAGGCGGCGCGCCTTGTCGAGATTGGCGTTATCCGGCCAGGAGTTGATCGGGGCGAAGCGCTGGTTGCCCGTGCCGCCGCCGCCGCGGCCATCGGCGATGCGATAGGTGCCGGCCGAATGCCAGGCCATGCGGATCATCAGGCCGCCGTAGTGGCCCCAGTCTGCCGGCCACCAGTCCTGGCTCTCCGTCATCAGCGCCTTGAGGTCGTTCTTGAGCGCCGTGACGTCGAGCTTCTTCAGCTCCTCGCGATAGCTGAAACCCGCGCCCATCGGGTCGGTCTTAGCGTCGTGCTGGTGGAGGATGTCGAGGTTGAGCGCATTTGGCCACCAATCCATGGTCGCCGAGGCCGCCGAGGTCAGACCGCCGTGCATGACCGGGCATTTCCCCGCCTTGTTGTCGGTTTTCGTGTCCATTGTTTGCTCCCTTTGGCTTGTCGGAACCGAAATCGAGGGCCGCACGTTAGTTCGTGACGCATGATTGGTTAAATCGATTGTTCCGAGCTTTTTTATCGGCTATTCCTATAGCCAATGAACCTTCGCGATCTACAGTATGTTGTCGCCGTGGCCGAACTCGGGCAGTTCGGGCGGGCGGCGTCCGCCTGCAACGTCAGCCAGCCGACGCTGAGCGGGCAGATCCTCAAGCTCGAGGAAGAACTGGGCGTCCAGATATTCGAGCGTGACGGGCGAGTGGCGCGCGTCACCGAGCGCGGCG
>JAGRKN010000239.1:0-1720 GCA_020442275.1 Rhodoblastus sp.
GTCACGGCGAAATCGAGCAGGCGCTTGCGCAGGCGCGGGTAGGAGATGATCTTGCGCATGTCCGTGTAGACAGGGCTCGCCCAGCCGGACGTGAAGATGAAGGGCTTGTCCGGGTTGAACAGCACCGCCTGCACTTCCAGCAACATTTTCGCGGTCTCTTGCGCGAAGAGCTGCTTTTCGATGGCGGCGGGAGAGAGCGGCTGGGTCATGGGCGGCGTCCGGTCGGTTGGCTCGCCGTCTCTGTAGAACATGCCCCGGGGGCGCGAAACCGGAAAGTGTGGCCCTGTGGATGGCGAACGTCTCAGGCCGTGCAGTGACTTTCTTCCACAGTCTCGAATTCTTCCGCCGCGACGCCCCACATCACCGTATTCCCGGTGAATTTGACGTCTACCTTCTCGGGCGCCCCTGCGCGAGCTCGGACCCGATAGGAACAGAGAACCGTGCCGACGGCCTCGGTCGGCATTTCATCACGTTTGGCGATCGGCGACGCTGCCCTGAGGCGAACCCTCTGACCCGCTTTCATTTCTGCCCTCCGCAAGGACGTCTATGTTGCGATGCAGCAGTGTCGCGCCATAGGCCGGGCGGCGGCAAGGAAAAAAAGGCGAAATTGCGCCCGACCTTCAGGCGATCTGCCCGATTTTTGTTCAGACACGCTGGGTGCGTCGTTCGGAGGCGCCGTGCGGCGCGTTGGAAACCTCCTCGTTCCTGACGCGCCGGCGGGGCCGTATTGCGCCACACGACCCCGCCGGGCGCTCAGGTCCGCCGGCGTCAGCCCTTTTTCATGGGGGAGCCGTCGGCCGGCGGCCTGAACCTGATCTCGCTCAGTTTGATCTCCGCTTCGACGCGGACGAGGTTGAGCAGACGCGCGACGATCACCAATCCGGCCTGCTGCGCGAGTTCGGCGAGTGAGGCGGCCGTGACGGCGATCTGGCGGGCGACTTCTCCTGGATCGAGCTCGGGCGGCGGCGAATAGGGCGAATCCGGCTCGGTCATCGATTGGCTCCAAATTGAGCCGGGCGGCGCCCGGCGGGTCGAAACGCCGGGACAATGCCGTCTTCCGCCGCGTGGCGCAGGTACGTACCGCGTGTTAACAGGGGCGGGGCGCGGCAGGCGCCGTCGCCGCAAGGGATGGGGCCGGGGCGGATTGCGACATGACGGGAGCTGTCGGAACCTTTGCCGACGCGCGGACAAGGGCGCGCGTTTCCGCAGCGCTCGAGCGCGTCGTCGCGGAAGGCCTCGCCGATTCCAGTGAGCGACAGAAGCGCCTCCTGCGGTTTATCGTCACCGAAGAAATCGAGGGCCGCGGCGATCGACTGAAGGCCTATGCGATCGCGACCCAGGTCTTCGACCGCCCCGCTGAATTCGACGCCCAGCAGGACGCCATCGTGCGCGTCGAGGTCGGGCGCCTGCGCAAGTCGCTCGAACTCTATTTCGCGACCTCAGGCGCCGACGACGACATTCGCGTGGTCATCGACAAGGGCGGCTATCGCCCGCGATTCGAGTTTCGCGAGCGGGTCGCGACGGAGACGTCGCCGACGGACGAGACGCCGCAGAGGCGCAGTCCGACGAAAGCGCGCTGGCTGACGCTTGCCGCGCTCGCGATCGCTTGCGTCATTCTTGGCCTCTGGGGTTGGCGTTACTTCGTCCAGCCCATGCGCGCGGGCCCGCGCATCGCTGTCGCGCCCTTCACGCTGTCCGCCGACCGCGACGGTCAGGGTTA
>JAGRKN010000239.1:1883-48871 GCA_020442275.1 Rhodoblastus sp.
CTGGTCGTCACGCCGCTGCTGATCGACGCAGAGACCGGCGCGCTGCGCTGGAGCAAGCGCTACCAGACATCCCTGAAGGCGAGCGAAATGCTGGCGATGGAGCGCGACATCGCCGCGCGCGTCGCCGCCGATGTCGGCCAGCCCTTCGGCGTCGTCGCCAATATCGAGCTGACGCGGATCGACGCCGACGCCTTCAACGGCGACGAAGCCTATCGCTGCCACCTGCGCGCCATTCAATTCTGGTCGAGCTATCGGCGCGACGATTTCGCTCCGGCGCGCCAATGCGCCGATCGTCTCGCCGCCGGCGGCGACGCGAACGTGCAGGCGATGCGCGCGATCTTGCTGCTCGACGCCGCGCGCCTCGACTACGATTCTCGCCCGCGCGCCGAAATTCTTGCCGAAGCTTCCGAATTGGCCGCTGAAGCCTACCGCCGCAGCGAGAAGGCCGCTTTGCCGCGCGTCGCCCGCTACTCGGCTTCGCTGTGCCAGGGCGAGATCGAAATCTTCAAGCGGGTCGGCCTCGCGGCTGTGCGCGACTATCCCAATAATCCTACGACGCTGCTGGACGTCGGCGCCAAGCTGGCGCTCGGCGCCGGCGACTGGGACCATGGCGTCGAACTCGTCGCCCGCGCCCGCGCGCTGTCGAGCCAGATCTCGAACTGGTTCGAATTCGCGGATGTCATCGACGCGATACGCCGCAATGCCGAGGCGGACACCAAGGGGCTGCACGCCGCCGCGCTCGACAGCGCTCATCCGCTGCTGCTGGTGGTCGACGCCGCGCTCCAGTCGCGTCTGCACAACGAGGACGCCCGGCGCGCCGCCATGTCGGCGCTGGCGGCCGCAGGCTACGACGGGCCGCAGGCCGTCGCGGCGCTCATCGAACGCCAGTGCTGGACGCGGGAGGCGAAGAGCGCGCTTGCGGGACGACTGACGGCGGATGCGGGCGGGCGGTCGACAGCGCAGCATTGACGCGCGAGCCCCGAAGGCATATCTAGTGGCTTGCTGCATCGCAGCACGGCGCTCCGGTCGCGTAGGCCGCCCCGCAAGGGCGGCGCACCGTCGAGCGCATCGGATGATTATCTCAGCGGTCCATTTACGCGGGGCCGTCTTTCCTCGGTTCTCGTCGCGTTCATCCGCGCTGGGCAGGACCGAAATCGAAAGTACACATGACCGACTTTGCAGGGCTCGGCGTCGCCGAGACCATCCTTCGCGCACTTCGCGACGAGGGCTACGCCAACCCCACCCCCATCCAGGCGCGCGCGATCCCCACGCTGCTCGAAGGCCGCGATCTCCTCGGTATCGCCCAGACCGGCACCGGCAAGACCTGCGCCTTCGCCGTGCCGATCATCCAGCGGCTGATCGCCAATCCGCGTCGCCCGGGGCCGGGCACGACGCGAGCCCTCATCCTCGCGCCGACGCGCGAACTCGCCGTTCAGATCGGCGATTCGTTCCGCGCCTACGGGCGTCATGCGCGCATCAACGTCGCCGTCGTCGTCGGCGGCGTCGGCATGGGTCCCCAGATCCAGGCGATTTCGCGCGGGCTCGATGTTCTCGTCGCTACGCCGGGCCGCCTGCTCGACCACATGGAAAGCCGTCGCCTGCGTCTCGACGCCACCGAAGTCGTCGTGCTCGACGAGGCCGATCACATGCTCGACCTCGGCTTCATTGTGCCGATCCGCCGCATCGTCTCGAAATTGCCGAAGGCGCGCCAGACCTTGTTCTTCTCCGCGACGATGCCGCAGGAGATCGCCAAGCTGGCGAGCGAAATGCTGCACAATCCCGCCCGCGTGGAAGTGACGCCTGTCGCGACCACCGCCGAGCGCATCGCGCAGCACGCCTATCTCGTCGACGCCAAGAGCAAGCGCGACCTTCTGGTCGGCCTGCTGACCGACAGCGCGGTCAAACGCGCGCTCGTCTTCACGCGCACCAAGCGCGGCGCCGATCGCGTCGCGAAGATTCTGGATGAAGCCGGTATCGCGTCCGGCGCCATCCACGGCAACAAGAGCCAAGGCCATCGCCAGCGCACGCTCGGCGACTTCAAGGCGGGCAAGACGCGCGTGCTTGTGGCGACAGACATTGCCGCCCGCGGCATCGACGTCGATGGCGTGACCCACGTCATCAACTTCGAACTGCCGGAAGTGCCGGAGACCTACGTCCATCGCATTGGCCGCACCGCGCGCGCCGGCGCCGAAGGCATCGCGATCTCGCTGTGCGACAATGCGGAACGCCATCTGCTGCGCGCGATCGAGAAGACGACGCGCCAGCAGATCCCGACCGAAGACCGGCGCGACCCCAATGCCCGCAACGAGACGGAGCAGGGCGCGGAAGCTTCGCCGAGAAATCGTCGTGGGCCATCGCAGCCGCGCCGCCAGCAATCCAAGCCGCAAGCGAAAACGCAACGTCCGAATGCGGAGGGCAGGGCGGCGCATCGTCCGGCCGCCCCGCGTGCGGAAACGCCAGCCAACAAGCCGCAGGGCGCAAAGAACCGCCGTCGCCGCTGGCGCAAGCCCGCGGGCGCGCAGGCCTGAGCGCGCCGCGTCAGCGCCTGACGACCGAGGAATCCTGCCCGAAGAGCATGCCTTTCTCTTCGGGCGTCAGCTCCTCGGGCCGGCGCATCTGGATGCTCTTGCCGGCCTCGTAGGCGCGCTGCGTGCCCGGTCGCGCCTTGATGGCTTCGAACCAGCGTTTGAGGTTCGGGAAATCGTCCAGACTTTGGCTCTGGCGCTTGTACGGCACGATCCAGGGATAGGACGCCATGTCGGCGATCGAATAATCGCCGGCGAGAAATTCGTGGTCGGCGAGGCGCTTGTCGAGCACGCCGTAGAGCCGGTTCGTCTCCTTCACATAGCGATTGACGGCGTAGGGAACCGTCTCGGGCGCGTAGAGCGCGAAATGGTGGTTCTGCCCGGCCATCGGACCCAGCCCGCCAATTTGCCAGAACAGCCATTCGAGCGTCTGAACGCGCTTGCGCGGATCGGTGGAAAGAAACCGTCCTGTCTTCTCGGCGAGATAGACGAGGATTGCGCCGGATTCGAACACGGATACGCGCGCGCCGCCGTCGGCCGGCATGTGGTCGACGATTGCCGGCATGCGATTGTTGGGCGAGAGTCTCAGAAAGTCGGGCTTGAACTGGTCGCCTTCGACAATGTTGACGGGCCTGATCGTGTAGGCGAGGCCCGCCTCTTCCAGAAACATCGTGATCTTGTGGCCGTTTGGCGTCGGCCAGTAATGCAGGTCGATCATGAATCAAATCCGCCGGGCGAGATGTCTCGCCCGGCAGTTTCGAACTTGTGCGATCTGCTCGCAAGTGTGCGCCGGCATGCCAGCCAGAGGCCGGCGATCCCGGATTCGTATCACCAGCCCGAGGTGAACAGACCCGGACGGTTGTACATGACGCCGCGATTGTAGCCGCCGCCGACACTGAGGCCGACGTTGATGCCAAGGCCGCCGCCCGAGGCGTAGCCGCCCTCGCAGGGCACTTCCTGTGTCACGCCATTGATCGTGCAGGAGCAGGTCTTGGTCACGCGGTTGTAAACGGTCGTCGGCACGTAGGACGTGCTCTGGACCGTGCGATAGGTCGTTACCGGCACGACATGCGTGCGCGTAACCGGCTGCATGACCGTGCGCGGCACGAGATAGGTGCGCGACCAGCTCTGCGTCGGCTGCGCATAGCCGTAGCTCGGCTGGGCATAGCCATAGTCGGCGGCAGGCGCGGCATAGCCATAGCCGTAAGTTGCGCCCGCGATCGCCGCGCCGGCGGCGTAGCCGAGGCCCCGACGGTGGTGGCGCCAGCCGCGATGAGCATGACGATAGCCGCCGCCCCAGGCGCGCTGCGCGAAGGCCGGACGGGCGAAGCCGCGATGGGCGAAGCCCTGGTTATGGAAGGCCGGACCACCGCGCATGGCGGGGCCGCGGTGGCCGCCGCGATTGCCTGCTTCGGCCGCCGAAGACGCGATGAGCGCGGCGCACGCGGTGGCCGCCGCGAGACTGAGGATCGAAATGGAACGCATACAAAACTCCTGTCTCGTTTCGCGCCGGTCACGAACCGAAACGGCGCATTCTGAACGACGGCTGGCGTCGTTGCGTTCAGGCGAGCAAGGAGCAATCCATTGCGGGGCAGGCGGGCCGACTTCCGCTCGAATGGCCAAGAGAACGAAAAGCTTGGTTAATCGCCGACCCAGTCGAGCGAGCGCGAAACGGCCTTGTTCCAGGATGAAAACAGTTTTTCGCGTTGGTCTTGATCCATCGCGGGCCGCCATGTCCTGTCGGCGCGCCAGTTGGCGACGATGTCGTCGGTCGAGGCCCAGTAGCCCGTCGCAAGTCCCGCCGCATAGGCGGCGCCCAGGGCGGTCGTCTCGATCACCTTCGGCCGAACAACGGGCGCATTCAGCATGTCCGCCTGAAACTGCATCAGCAGTTCGTTGACGACCATTCCGCCGTCGACCCGCAATTCGGATATTGCCACGCCGGAATCGGCGACCATCGCATCCAGAACCTCGCGCGTCTGATAGGCGGTCGCTTCCAGCGCGGCGCGCGCGATATGGCCTTTGTTAGCGTAACGCGTGAGACCAGCGATCACGCCGCGCGCGGATTCCTTCCAGTGCGGCGCATAGAGACCCGAGAAGGCCGGCACGAAATAGACGTCGCCATTGTCCTCGACGCTTCCTGCCAGCGCCTCGACCTCCGAAGCATGCTTAACGAGGCCGAGATTGTCGCGCAGCCATTGCACCAGAGCGCCGGCGATCGCGATCGAGCCTTCGAGCGCATAGACGGCCGGTTGCGACCCGAGCTTGTAGCCGAGCGTCGTCAGAAGCCCGCAGGTCGAGGGAAACGGTTTCGCGCCGGTGTTCATCAACATGAAACAGCCGGTGCCATAGGTGTTCTTCGCCTGTCCCGGAGCGAGACAGGCCTGGCCGAACAGGGCGGCCTGCTGATCGCCGAGAATGCCGGCGAGGGACACGCCGTCGAGGACGCCTTCGCAGGCGCCGTAGACCTCGCTCGAGGATCGTATCTGCGGCAGGCAGGCGCGCGGAATGTCGAACAACGCGAGAATTTCGGCGTCCCAGTCAAGCGTCGCCAGATTCATCAATTGCGTGCGCGAGGCGTTGGTGACGTCGGTGATGTGCAACCCGCCATCCGGCCCGCCCGTGAGATTCCAGGCGAGCCACGTGTCGATATTGCCGAACAGGAAATCGCCGCGCGCCGCCTTTTCACGCGCTCCCTCCGTAGTGTCGAGCAGCCACCGCAGCTTGAGGCCAGAGAAATAGGTGGTCAGCGGCAGGCCTGTCTTGTCGCGCAGGCGATCCTTGCCGCCGTCGCGCTCGAAGGCCGAAACCAGCGCATCCGTTCGCGTATCCATCCATACCAGCGCATTGTGAACCGGCGTGCCGGTCCGCCGGTCCCACAACAGCGTCGTCTCGCGCTGATTGGTTATGCCGACGGCAATCAGATCGCTTTTCGACAGCCCGGCCTTCGCCAGCGCGCCCGCGATCACCTCCTGGGTGTTGCGCCAGATTTCGGCGGCGTCATGCTCGACCCAGCCTGGCCGCGGATAGACCTGCGCATGTTCCTTCTGATCGACGGCGACAATGTCGCCGCGCCGATCGAAGACGATGAAGCGCGAGCTCGTCGTGCCCTGGTCTATGGCGCCGACATATCTGGTCATGATGTCCTCGTCTGCGCCAGCGCAGCGCTCAGGTAAGCTTCGATCTGCGGCGTGAAATCGGCTGCGCCATGCAGGCCAAGCTTGGTGCGTCGCCACAAAATGTCCTCGGCCGTCACGGCCCATTCGCGGGCGACGAGATAGTCGATTTCTGCGGCGGTCAGGCCGGCGCCGAAGTCGCGGCCGAGATCGTCGAGCCCACGGGCTTCGCCCAGCAGATCGAGCGCGCGCGTGCCGTAGGAGCGGGCGAGTCTGCGCGCGAGCGGCTCCGGCAGGAACGGCTTGCGCTGCATCAGGTCGCGTGTGAACGCCATGAGATCGCCGCCCTCGAACTCGCCGCCGGGCAGGGTGGCGAATTCAGTCCAGGGCTTGCCGCGCGCCCCGAGCCTGCCGCCGATCTTGTCGAGGATCGCTTCGGCAAGGCGTCGATAGGTCGTGATCTTGCCGCCGAAGATGCTGAGCAGCGGCGCGCCCTCGATCATCTCGTCGTGCAGCACATAATCGCGTGTCGCTTCCTGCGCGGCGCTCGCATGATCGTCGTAGAGCGGCCGCACGCCGGAATAGGCCCATACGACATCGTCAGGCGTGATCTCGTGCCGGAAATAATCATTCGCGGCCGAGCAGAGATAGGCGGTCTCCTCCGCCGTGATCGCGACCTTGGAGGGGTCGCCGGAATAATCGCGATCCGTCGTGCCGATCAGCGTGAAATCGTCTTCATAGGGGATGGCGAAGACGATGCGCCCGTCCGGGTTCTGGAAGATGTAGCAACGGTCGTGCTCGTAGAGGCGCGGCACGACGATGTGGCTACCCTGCACGAGGCGCACGTGATGCGGCGCCTTGTGCGCGAGCGGACCTTGCAACACGCGATCCACCCATGGACCGGCGGCATTGACGACGAGGCGCGCGAACACCGCGCTTTCCGCGCCCGATCGCACGTCGCGCATGCGCACGCGCCACACTCCGTTTTCGCTCACCGCCGATACGACTTCGCAGCGCGTCCGCACAACCGCGCCGCGATCGGCGGCGTCGCGCGCATTGAGGACGACGAGACGCGCGTCGTCGACCCAGCAGTCGGAATATTCGAAGCCCCTGGAGAAGAGCGGTTTCAGGGGAGCGCCGGCCGTCCCGGTCTTCAGGTCGACGGTCGTGGTCGGCGGCAGTCTCTCACGTCCGCCGAGATGGTCGTAGATGAACAGGCCCACGCGCAGCATCCAGGCGGGACGCAGGCCCTTGGCGTAGGGGAGTACGAAACGAAGGGGATGAACGATATGCGGCGCGTTGCGCCAAACGATCTCGCGCTCCGAGAGCGCTTCGCGCACCAGCCGGAATTCGTAATATTCGAGATAGCGCAGGCCGCCGTGAATGAGCTTCGTCGCCTTGGACGACGTGCCGGACGCCAGATCGTCCATCTCGGCCAGCATGACCGAATAGCCGCGCCCGACCGCATCGCGCGCAATGCCGCAGCCGTTGACGCCGCCGCCGATGACGAAAACGTCCAACGGCTCGCTCATTCCGGCTTCCAGAATTGATGTCTCAAGACGCGTCCTCGCCGTTCGGCGCTAAACTATCGTCTCGGACAGGAAGCGCAAATGCGGACGCGCTCAGGCCGCGCAGGCATGCCGCGTTTCCACCAGCGTGGCCGAAGCCTCGATCAGCAGGCGTCCGCAATGGCGCGTATCGGTCGCGGAGGCGCGAAACCGCGAGGCCATCACATCCACCAGCTCGTCGAGCACAAGTCGGTCGATCGCGTCGAGAGCCTCGGGCCCCATCCGGCAGGCGCGCGCCATCCGCAACAGGTCGCGCCGCGCCTCGGCCGCCCGTCTCTTGTCGCCGCCGATGATGAGCCGCCACACGCGCGCATGCTGCCGCGTCATCGGTCGGCTCCAATCCAAATTTCCACCGAAGCAGGAATCGTAAGCCTCGAACAGGCAATCGCCCACGACCGGGTCGCTCCAGTCGAGAATATCCAGTCTCATATCGTTCGTGTCGTCCAGACGCATGCCGATCTCCGCGCCAAGTCGAATCGTCGTAACGAACGCCAACTGCGAGGGATGATCTCATTTTCGACACGTTTCGCAATGGCGTTTCGCTCTTCACGTTTTCGATCACATGTTCGATCACATGGGCGTGAGCGCGGCTGATCGCTCTGGCTCCTCCCGCCGCATCGCGGCAAAACAGGCGCATGAATCCGCGCCCCGCAGAACCGCTCGTGCTCACCGGCCCCGTCATTGTCTTTGGCGGTCCCTATTCGAACCTGCACGCGCTGGACGCCTTGCTCGAAGAGGCGCAACGCATTGGCGTTGCGCCCAAGAATATGATCTCGACCGGCGATCTCGTCGCCTATTGCGCCGACCCGCGCGGCGTCGTCGACCGCTTTCGTGAGACCGGCATGCGGTTCATTCGCGGCAATTGCGAGGATCAGATCGCAGGCGACGCCGCCGATTGCGGCTGCGGTTTCGCGCCCGGCGGCGAATGCGACAGGCTGTCGGCGGACTGGTTCGCGCACGCCATGCGCGAACTCGACGAGGGGCGTCGCGCGTTTCTGGGCGGCGCGCCGGAGCGGCTCGACATCGTTCTCAACGGCTTGCGCATCGCTGTCGTGCACGGCGCGGCGACGCAACAAAACCGTTTCGTCTTCGCCTCCACGCCGTCGCGCGTGAAGGCGCGCGATCTCGAGTTTCTGGGCGTCGACGCCATTTTCGCCGGCCACAGCGGACTGCCGTTCAGCGAAACGATCGGCGGCCGTCTCTGGCACAATCCCGGCGCGCTCGGCATGCCCGCCAATGAGGGCGACCCGCGTGTCTGGTACAGCCTCGTCTCGGCCGGCGCGGAACCTGGAACGCTGTCGATCGAACATCGCGCGCTCGCCTACGATCACGAAGCCGCCGCCGCCGCCATGGCGCGCCTGGGGCTGCCTGCCGAATATGCGCGCACGCTGGTCGACGGGCTCTGGTCCAATTGCGATTCGCTCGCCACGGCCGAGGCGGCGATGCAGGGCGCGAAGTTGACGCCGACGCGGCTCGCTTTTTCGCGCCATGCCGATCTGCGCTGGCCGGCGGTCGCGCATCCTGTTCGGATCGAAGACGATGGAACGCCGGCCCGCGTCGATCTCGCTTCCCTCGAGACGCTGTGGATCAACACCGGGTCGCTCTGCAATCTCGCCTGCGCCGCCTGCTTCATGGAATCGACGCCGCGCAATGACGCGCTCGCCTATATCTCGGCCGCGGAGGTCGCCGGCCTGCTCGACGAGATCGCGCGCGAGGATTTGGGGACCCGCACGATTGGCTTCACCGGCGGCGAGCCTTTCCTCAACCGCGATCTGCCCGCCATGCTGGACGACGCGCTGGCGCGTGGGCATGCGGCGCTGGTGCTGACCAATGCGATGAAGCCGATGCGCCGTCATCGGCAGGCGCTACTGAAATTGCGCGAAGTCCATGGGACGCGCCTCCAGCTGCGCGTCTCGGTCGATCATTACACGCGCGATCTCCACGAACTGGAGCGAGGCGCCGACAGTTTCGTCCCGACGCTTGAGGGGCTTGCATGGCTGGCGCGCGAAAAATTCGCGGTGACGGTCGCGGGCCGCCTCTATTCGGGCGAACCCGAGGCGATCGTCCGCGCCGGCTATGCGCGACTTTTCGCAGAAAGCGGATTTGCGCTCGATGCGTTCAATCCCGGCCAGCTCACGCTGTTTCCCGAAATGGACGCGGCCGCCGGTCCCGGCCGCGTGACGTCGGCCATGCTGGCGAACGCCAACAAATCCGGGCGAGAGCTGATGTGCGCCAGCGCGCGCATGGCGATCAAGCGCAAGGGCGCTTCAGGACCGACCATCGTCGCCTGCACCTTGCTGCCCTACGAGAATGACTTCGAACTTGGCGCGACGCTGGCGCAGGCGCGCCGGTCCGTCGCCCTGACCCATGCCCATTGCGCGGCCTTCTGCGTTCTCGGCGGCGCCGATTGCTCGGCCTGAGCCGGGCTTGCGCCCTGTGCGCCGCCGTCCGAAACTAGGGCGGGCGCCGGGACTGAGGCCGGCGGGTTGGGGAGCTGGCGTGTGCGTGCGTTTGTGGTGATTGCCGCGGCTTTGGCCCTGGGGCTGATGTCCGGCGGCTGCGATCGGTGTGGCGACCCCGTGAAGATCAACTTTCCGGGCGTAAACGCCTGCAGCGACAATAAATAACGAGAATTCCGGAGGAAACCATATGGAGACTTCGCGGCGGGCGTTCATGCTCGCGACGGCTGGCGCTGCTCTTGCGGCTGGCGCGACCTCTGCCAATGCGGCCGGCGACGCCGGACTGCGGCTGCTGACCTTCGAGCGGAAGGATCAGCCTGGCGCGCGCGTCGGCCTGGCGATCGCCGGCGACAAGGTGATTGACCTCGTCGTCGCCAAGAAGGCCGGCGCCGCGCTCGGCTTCGATCCGACGGACATGATCTCGCTGATCGCGGCCGGCGCCCCCGCGCTCGCGCAATTGCGGGCTGCCGCCGCCAAGCCCGGCGAGACGCTGGCGCTCGCCGACCTGCGCCTGCACTCGCCGATCCCGCGCCCGCCGCGCAATATCTTTGCGGTCGGCTGGAACTATCTCGAGCATTTCAACGAAAGCGAGACCGCGCAGAAGACGGCGCAGAAGACATATCCCGAACACCCGGTCTTCTTCTCGAAGGCCTCGCATTCGATGAACGGACCCTTCGATCCCATTCCCTTCGATCCACAGGTGTCGACGCTGATCGACTGGGAGGGCGAGCTTGCCGTCGTGATCGGCAAGGGCGGTCGCAACATCAAGGAAGCCGACGCGATGGGCCACGTCTTCGGCTATTCCGTCATCAACGACACGACCGCGCGCGATGTGCAGGCCAAGAAGCACGGCGGCCAGTGGTTCAAGGGCAAGAGCCTCGACGGCCATGGTCCCATGGGCCCCTGGATTGTGACGGCGGACGCGCTGGATCCCGACAAGTTACACCTGCAGACCCGCGTCAACGGCGTGGTGAAGCAGGACGCGAAGACCACGCAGATGTATTTCAAGATCCCGCGCATCATCGCCGAACTCTCGGCTGGCCTGACGCTTGAACCAGGCGACGTCATCGCGACAGGCACGCCGCCCGGCGTCGGCAATGCGCGCAAGCCCCCGGAATATCTCAAGCCCGGCGATGTCATGGAAACCGAGATCGAGGGCATCGGGATCATTCGCAACAAGATCACGCAAGTCGCCTGAGGGCGGCAATTTCGAACAAGTCGCCTGAGGGTGACAGGATCAAGCATGTCGCCTGACCGGCGCTAGAGGGAGTCTGACAGAATGCTCGCAATGGAACCGTCGTCGTCGAAGGAGATCGCGACGCCGCGTCTCGCATCCACCGTGCTGCTCGTGCGCAACAGCGCCGAAGGCATGGAAGTCTTCATGGTGGTGCGTCACCACCAGATCGACTTCGCCTCCGGCGCGCTCGTCTTTCCCGGCGGCAGTATCGACAAGGAGGATTTCGCGATCGCCGCCGATCATGCCTGCTGCGGCGGCGATCACGGCCTCGACGACAAGGCGCGCGCCTTCCGCGTCGCGGCGGTGCGCGAGACCTTCGAGGAATGCGGTGTGCTGCTGGCCCGCCCGCGCGGTTCACAGGCGCTCGTCTCAGGCGCGCGCGTCGAGGAGATCACGAAGAACGCCGCCGGCAAGACTTTTGGCGAGCTGATCGCCGCTGAGGGTCTGGAGCTGGCGCTCGACCAGCTCACGCCTTTCGCGCATTGGATCACGCCGACGCCGCTGCCCAAGCGCTTCGACACGCATTTCTTCATCGCGGCGGCGCCCGAGGATCAGCTGGCCGTGCACGACGGGTCGGAATCGGTCGATTCCATCTGGATCAATCCGGCGCGCGCGCTGGCCGACGCCAAGACCGGCAAGTATACGATCATTTTCGCCACGCGCCTGAACGTCGAGATGCTCGGGCGCCAGAACGACGTCGCTTCGGCAATCGAGGCTGCGCGCGTGCGAAAAATCGTCACCGTGCAGCCGGAGGTGCTGAAGCGCGACGACAAGGGCGTGAAGCTGAAGATACCGCTCGAGGCGGATTACGGCGGCGACGTGTTCGAGTCTTGATCGCCACGCCTGTCGCCCCGGCTTTAGAGCGGTTCATGTTTTGACGGAAGCATACCCGGCGTTGGCGAAGTAGTTCGCGCATTCACCGGGTTCGATGGCTTGGACGAGATATCCGATGTGGCGCCATGTGTCCTCGACAGTTCGCTTCTGCGCCTGCCGCATCCAATGCTTGATCTTCGAGAAGGCCTGCTCGATCGGATTGAGGTCCGGCGAGTAGGGAGGCAGGTACCAGAGCCTCGCGCCGGCCGCCCGGATCGCCTGTCGGACGGCGATGGATTTGTGGCTGCCGAGATTGTCCATCACGACGATGTCGCCTTTGCGCAGGGCCGGCGCGAGTTGCTGTTCGACGTAGGCGCGAAAGCATTCGCCGTTGATCGGCCCGTCGAACACGCAGGGCGCAGTCAGGCGGTCGCAGCGCAACGCGCCGAGAAAAGTCAGGGTGCGCCAGTGGCCGTGCGGGGCGAAGCCGCGCAAGCGCTTGCCCTTGGCGCCCCAGCCGCGCAACGGCGCCATGTTGGTCTTGATCCAGGTCTCGTCGATGAAGACCAGGCGCTGCGGATCGAGGCGGCCCTGCAGCGAGCGCCAGCGCCGACGTCTGCGGGCGATGTCGCCTCGCGCCTGCTCAAGGGCGAACAGAGTTTTTTTGAACGTCAGTCCTTCGCGCCGCATGAACGTCCAGACCGCATTGTGCGAAATCTTGACGCCCCGCGTCGCCAGCTCGGCCTTCAGGCCGTGCAGTGTCAGGTGCGGCGTCTGCGCGATCCGCTCGACGATGAAGGCGCGATACGGGTCGAGGATCGGCTTGCGGTAGCCGCCCATCTTGCGTGGCCTGACCGAACCGGTCGCGCGCTGGCGCTGCGACCACTTCACGACCGACGAGACAGCGACGCCGAAGCGCTTCGCAACCGACCTGCAACTCTCGCCCGCCGCGGCGGCGGCAACGACACGCTCGCGAAGATCATTGGATAGTGGTCGGACCATCGGATGCTGGCCTCCCGCCCAGCCAGCATCTTGAATCACAAACCCGGACGATTGTGAATCAGTCCGATTCTAAAAAGACAAGAACTGCTTTAGCGAAGCGCAGAGCCGGGACTCAGAATGCGAGTATCGGGCGCTGGATCCCGGATCGACCTTCGGCCGTCCGGGATGACAGCATTGATGCTCAGTGCGCCATCAGCACCGGCAGCGTCATCGAGCTAAGGATGGTGCGGGTCGCCCCGCCGAGCACGAATTCGCGCAGGCGGGAGTGGCCATAGCCGCCCATGACCAGCAGATCCGCATTTTCATCCGCGGCATAGGACAGGATCAGCGCGCCGACGTCGTCGCCCTTCGGCAACGTCTTCAGCTCCGCGTTGATGCCGTGGCGGGCGAGGTTGCGGGTGATGTCGAAGCCCGGCAGGTCGCTCGTCGCGCGCTTGCCATTCACCATGGTAACGATTTCGACGCGGCCCGCGCGCTTGAGCAGCGGCATGGCGCAGGAGACGGCGCGCGCGGCGGCCGCTCCGCCATCCCAGGCGACGATCGCGCGGCCGAGCTTCGCCGGCCCGCGATGGATATAGGGCAGGATCAGCAGGGGCCGGCCGGAATGGAACAGGACGCCTTCAAGCAGCGCACCGCTTGCGCTCTGGTCGGAGCCGCTCGGTTGCACGCCGATCGTCAGGTCGAAATTTCGGGCAAGACGCGCGACCGCATTGGGGGCGTTGCCTGGCGCGGGCTCGATCTTGGCGAGTTCGCAGGCGCCTGGACGCGAGGCAGCCTTTTCGAAACGCGCGTAGCCCTCCGAAATCTCGCGATTGCCCGCTTCCAGCGCGCTCTGGACGAGTTCGTACGGGAATTCGCCCATGAACGCCGGCGCGGGCGGCAATTGCTGAATGACTCCGACGACCGTCGCATGGGCGTCGAAACCCTCGGCCAAGCTATGGGTATACTCGGCAAGCGCGTCGGCGTCGGCGGCGCGCTCCATGACGACCATGATGTCTTTCACGACAATTCTCCTCGATCGAACCGTGCCAGATTGATAGGCGCGACGGAGCGTCGCCGCGTTGCGCAGGATCAACGCCAGCGCCCGACGATGCAAGGCGATCGTTCGAATTGCAGCTATCCGCGCAGCGCGGTGTTCACCGCGCGGGGCGAAAGCCTGAGGCAGAGCGGCGATCTTAACCTCGCGGAGCCCGGGCGTGAGCTTCTATGGGGCGTCCGCTGAAGGAAGCCCGATGGTCCGGCCCGAACTGCACCCGCAACGCCACGCGCCCGACGCCCTGTCGCGCCCGCCGGCCCGCCCGCGCCTCGACGCCGTCGCGTGGAATGCGGCGCACGCGCTCGACCGCAACATATCCCTGTTGCGCGAAAAGCTCGCGCAGGCGAACCGCGAGCCCCAGGAAATCGGACAAGAAATCAGAAACGGCGGAAAAGCGGCGTAAAACCGCTTACCACATGCGCTCGAGCATGGTCCGGCGCTCGGCCTTGCGGGCCTTGCGGGCAGCGTAGCGGGCGTCGCGCTCGGCCTTCTTTTCGGCCTCCAGCATTGCCTTGAGCTGCGCGTCTTCTTCGCGCTTCTTGGCCTCTTCGGCCTCCATGCGCACGCGCTCCTCCTCGCGAAGGCGGGCCTCTTCGGCCTCGCGGGCCAGGCGGGCAGCCTCATCGCGGGCGCGCTGGGCGGCGCGTTCGGCCTCTTCCTTCGCCCTGCGCTCGGCCTTTTCGGCCTCGCGGACCTTGCGGGCCTCGACAATGGCCTGGCGTTCGGCGGCGCGCGCCTGAACGGCCGGGTCGTCGTCGCCCGGGCGGTTCTGGAACTTTTCGATGAGAGCCTTGCGGGCGTCTGCGGCGGCGGTCTGGCGATCCTGGAAACGTGATCCGTTGAAAGAGCGCATTGGGCCTTTGGTGTATTTTCTGGCTGTGGGATGCGGGCGCGAAAGGCGCGCGCGTTCAATGCCAGAGCGATCGCCCCGCCGCAACCCTTCGCGGTGCAAAAATGGTTTGCAATTCCGGTATGTGTGCGTCGCTGTTTTGTCTGGCGCGCTGGCATGCTACGCCGTCCGGCGCAGCAGCCTCCCAGGAGAAATCATGCCGCTCGACGCCCAGGCCATCGCCACGCTGAAGACCGTTTCGACGGCCACGATCACCACCGTCCTCCTGAAAAAAGGCCTGCGCAACGTCTGGATTCGCGGCGCCAAGCCGATCCGGCAGGGTCAGCCGCGGCTGGTGGGCCCGGCCTTCACGCTGCGCTTCGTGCCGGCCCGCGAGGATCTGGCGACGCCGGAATCCTGGGGCAATCCGATCTCCACCCGCGCCGCGATCGAGGCCATGCCCGAGGGCGTCATCGCCGTCATCGACGCCATGGGGGTTCAGGACGCCGGCGTCTTCGGCGACATTCTGTGCGCCCGCATGGCCAAGAAGAATGTGGCCGCCATGGTGACGGACGGCGTGGTGCGCGATCTCGCTGGCGTGCTCTCGACCAATCTGCCGATCTGGTGCGCCGGCGTCGCCGCCCCGTCCTCGGTCACGGGCCTGACCTTCGTGAACTGGGCCGAGCCGATCGGCTGCGGCGGCGTCGCCGTTTTCCCCGACGACGTGATCGTCGCCGACGACGACGGATGCGTGCTGATCCCGCAAGCGCTGCTCGATCACGTTCTCGCCACCGCGCCGGAACAGGAGCGCATGGAAGGCTGGATCATGGAAGAGGTCGGCCGCGGCGAGAAGCTGCCCGGCCTCTATCCGATGAACGAGGCGACCAAGGCGCGCTACGAGGCGTGGAAGAAGGGGTAGGATCGGGAACCCTCTCCCCGCCTGCGGTGAGAGGGTAGGGTGAGGGGCCGGGGAGCTGACCCGCGCTCTCCGAACTCCTCCTGCCCCTCATCCACAGTCGAAACCGGCTGCGCCGGTTTCGACGACTTCGGCCACCTTCTCCCAGCAAACGGGGAGAAGGGCTCAAGCGGACAGACACATGAAACTCGCCCCCACCGCCGCCGGCGTCTTCCCCATCGCCCCCACGCCGTTCGCGCCCGACGGCGCCATCGATTGGGCAAGCGTCGATCGCCTCTTTGACTTCTATTCGCGCATTGGCTCCGACGGCGTCACGGTGCTCGGCATCATGGGCGAAGCGCCGAAGCTCGAGCCGCAGGAATCCCTGGCCATCGTGAAACGCGCCGTGGCGATCATGGGCGGCAAGCCCATCGTCGTTGGCGTCTCCGCGCCGGGCTTCGCGGCCATGCGCGCGCTGGCGCGCGAGGCGATGGAGGCGGGCGCGGCCGGTGTGATGATTGCGCCGCCCAGCGCGCTGCGCACCGACGACCAGATCGTCACCTATTACGCACAGGCCGCCGACGCCATCGGCGCCGACGTCCCCTTCGTCGTGCAGGATTATCCGCTCATCACCAGCGTGGTGATGACGCCCGGCGTCATCCGCCGCATCGCGACCGACAACGCCAATTGCGTAATGCTGAAGGCCGAGGATTGGCCGGGTCTCGAAAAGATTTCGACGTTGCGCAAATGGCAGGCCGAAGGCGCGTTGAAGCCGATGTCGATTCTCGTCGCCAACGGCGGCCTGTTTCTTGATTTCGAAATGGAGCGCGGCGCCGACGGCTCCAACACTGGCTACGCCTTTCCGGAAATGCTGATCGACGTCGTGCGTTTTTCCAAGGCCGGCGCACGCGACCGCGCGCACGATCTCTTCGACGCGCATCTGCCGCTGCTGCGCTACGAGCAGCAACCGGGCGCCGGCCTGGCCGTGCGCAAATACGTGCTGATGAGGCGCGGAGTTTTGACGCACGACGCGCAGAGGAAGCCGGGCGCGGGGCTGAGCGCGACGGCGAAGGCGGAAGTCGATTATCTGCTGCAGCGTCTGGCGCGGGTGGATTCCCGCGCACGCGTTTAGATCCGTCATTGCGAGGAGCTCCGGTGAAACCGCGATGCGGTTTCACCTGAAGCGACGAAGCAGTCCGGCGCCGTGCTGGGGCCGCTGGGCTGCTTCGCTGCGCTCGCAATGACGGCTACGGAATCGTCCGCGTAATCTCGGGAACGCAAAAATCGAAATCGCAGCCCTGTCCGGCCTGCGTCACCGTCTCGAAATAGAGCTTTTCATACCCGCGCTTGCCCCTGCCGTCCGGCAGCGGCGGCAGCGCCGCACGGCGCTTCGCCAGCTCCTCATCACTCACCAGCAGATCAATCCGCCGCCCCTTGGTATCCAGGCGAATGCGGTCGCCGTCGCGCACCAGCGCAAGCGGGCCACCGTCCGCCGATTCCGGCGCGATATGCAGAACGATGGACCCGAAAGCCGTGCCGCTCATGCGCGCATCGGAGATGCGCACCATGTCCTTGACGCCGGCCGCCGCGAGTTTCCTGGGAATTGGAATATAGCCGGCCTCCGGCATGCCCGGCGCGCCTTTCGGCCCCGCGTTGCGCAGCACCAGCACATCGTCCGCGCGAACGTCGAGCGCGGGATCGTCGAGCCGCGCCGCGAGATCGGCCAAAGAGTCGAACACGACAGCGCGACCCTCGTGCTGCAACAACGAGGCTGTCGCGGCGGATTGCTTGATGATCGCGCCATCGGGCGCGAGATTTCCGCGCAGCACGGCGATGCTACCGCCCGAATGGATGGGGTTCTCGCGCGAGCGCACGACATCCTGCGGCCATGCAAGCGCAGCGTCGATCGTCTCGCCGAGCGTGCGGCCACTTATCGTCATGCAATCGAGCGACAATTGATCGCGGATTTCGCGCAGCAACGTCGCGCACCCGCCGGCCTTGTGCAGATCCTCGAGGTAATGCGCGCCGGTCGGTTTCATGTCGACGAGCACAGGCGTTTCGCGGCCAAGCGCGTCGAATTTTTCGAGATCGACGCCGATGCCGAGACGGCCCGCCATGGCGGTGAGATGAATGATGGCGTTGGTCGAGCCCCCCGCCGCGAGCACGACGCGCAAAGCATTGACGAAGGCGGCGGGCGTCATGATCTGCGACGGCCTGACCTTCTGCGCGGCGATTTCCACCGCGCGCGCGCCCGTCTGCTCCGCCAGCCTGCGCCGCTCGGCCGAAACTGCCGGCGCCGACGCTGCGCCCGGCAGCATCATGCCCATTGCTTCGACCGCGAGCGCCATCGTGGACGCGGTGCCCATCACCGAGCATGTGCCGACGGTTGGCGCGAGTTCCGAATTCGCGGCCTCGATCGTCGCTTCATCGATTTCGCCTGCCCGATAGCGCGCCCAGAAACGGCGGCAATCGGTGCAGGCGCCGATCCGCTCGCCGCGGAACGAGCCCGCGAGCATAGGGCCGGTCACGAGCATGATCGCGGGCGCATCCGCGCTCGCCGCGCCCATCAGCAGCGCAGGAACCGTCTTGTCGCATCCGCCGATCAGGATCACGGAATCCATGGGCTGCGCGCGGATCATCTCCTCCGTGTCCATCGCCATGAGATTGCGCAGATACATCGAGGTCGGATTGGAGAAGCTCTCCTGGATCGAGATGACGGGGAAGGGCACGGGAATGCCGCCCGCCAGCATCACGCCACGGCTCGCAGCGGCGATGAGATCGGGCGCGTTCGCGTGGCAGGCGTTGTAACCGGAATCGGTATTGACGATGCCGACGATGGGGCGTGACAGAGCATCATCCGAATAGCCCAGCGCCTTGATGAAGGCCTTGCGCAGGAAGAGCGAAAAATCCGCATCGCCGTAATTGGCGAGGTTCTTGCGCATGCCGCTCGTCACGTTCGCTATTCCTTGTACCAGGTGACTTGCACGCCATTGGCGAGAAGCCTTCCATCCTCGCTCCACAGCGCACAGGTCTGGTCGGCGAAGCAATCGTGGAAGACATCGGCGTTGGCGTCGCCGAGCACGGGCGCCGCGCCAATGCGGGCAAGTTCCTCGCCGCCGACATGAAAATAGGTCGTCATCGACACTGTCGCCATCGGCTGGAACGTGCCGCGCACCAGCATGATGCGCACGAGGAACGTGTCGGAGAGCGCCGCCAGAGAGACGAAGTCGAGCAGGCGTGCGGGGACATCCTGCAGCCAGATCAGCGAGCGGGCTGGGCGCAGCACGCCATCATTGCGCGGAAACTTGCCGAGGTCGCCCTCGATGAAGCGCATGTCGTAGCGCTGCACCCAGGGGATCGGTCGCGGAATATCCGGCGGCGCGACGTCCTTGAAGGCCGGCGTTTTCGGCGCCGCCGTCGGCAGATGCGTCCAGGTCGGCCGGCGCACGCCGCAGACGACGCTCGCCGTCGCCGCGATCGCGCCGTTCTGCGAGAGCTCGACCGACCAGTGCTGCGTATTCTTGCCGCCGCGAATGAGCCGCGCCTCGATCTCGAAGGCGCCGTCGGCGATCGCGCCGCAGAAGTTGACCGTCAGCGCGATCGGATCGGCCAGGCGCCGCTCGTCGATCATCACCGCGTTGAGCAAGGCCGCGGCCGTGACGCCGCCGAAGGGTCCGGCCATATTGGCGTAGGCGGGGCTCGTCGCTCCCCGCAAAATCTTTCCGTCGCGATCGAGTTTGATCGCCTGATCGAGCGGGTGAAGTTCGGTCATCGCGTCGTCCATGATTTTCATTGATCGGCGAAGCCGACCTCGGCTTCCATCGCCAGTCCGCCCTGCGCATTGCGCGCCCAGAGCTTCGCTGACCCGCCGTCGGCGGCCGGCGCGCCATGCACCGAGAAGGGCGCAATGTCGAACAGCGGGCTCATGGCGCGGAAGCGGAACGACTTCAGCGCGCGCGGCGCGTTGCGACGCGCGAGATCGACGAGCAGCGTCGCGATCAGCGGCCCATGCACGATCAGGCCGGGATAGCCCTCAACTTCCGTCACGTAGCGCCGGTCGTAGTGAATGCGGTGGCCGTTGAAAGTCAGCGCCGAATAGCGGAACAGCAACACATCGTCGGGCTGGATGTCGCGCGACCACGTGGCGCCCTCGGGGGCCGGCTTTGGCGATGGAGGCTTCTCGCCGGGCGTGGGCATGTCGCGGTAGACGATGTCGTGCTCTTCCGTGAAGGAGCCTCCAGACGAGCCTGAGACTTCGTGCCGCACGAGCACGAAGACGAGCTGGCCGGTCGCGCCGGTCTTGGCTGTCACGTCGACGATGGTGGACGTGCGGCGGATCGTGTCGCCGACGCGCAGGGGGCTGCGGAAATCGAATCGGCTGCCCGCCCACATGCGGCGCGGCAGCTCGACCGGCGGCAGGAATCCGCCGCGCTTGGCGTGGCCATCCGGCCCGATTTCGGACTGTCGATGCACGGGCAGGAAATAGAGCCAGTGCCAGAGATCCGGCAGAATGTCGCCGGCCTTCGGCTTGGGATCGTCGCGGTCGAGCGTGGCCGAAAGCGCGGCGACCGGATAGGCGGTTGCGATATCCTCCTGCGTCTCCGAACGACCCTTCCAGGCTGCGAGCCTGTCGATATCGACCTTGTGCGACATCATTTGCCTTGCCTTCCCGTTTGCGCCGCGAATTTACGCCGCCATGGCGCGCCACCGCAATTGCGCGCGGCGGCCAGCCGCCATGCGTCGCCCTCCCGGAGGGGCCGATGCAGAATTCGTTAGGAAAGTCTTGATATTCACTTTGTCGTAAGGATTTGGCCGCAGGCAGGGAACGCGTGGCAATGACCGATATGGGGCATTTTCTGCCGCCGCTGTCGCTGGTGCTGGCGTTCTTCGTCTACGCCTTGAGCGTCGAGGAACTGACGGCCTGGTGCCATCAGGTCGAAAATCTCTCGCGCCGCGCGCCGCCGCGCTTCTGGGCTTTCGTCAGCGTGCCCGCTGGGCTCGGCGGGCTCGGCATGTACGCGCTGATCGCGCTCGCGGGCTTTCATATCGGGATCGTGCCGGCGCTGATCCTGCTTGGCGTCTGCCTCTCGGCGGTGGCGGTCGACACAGTCGTGTTCGACGTGCTTTTCCGCCGCAAGCGCTACTGGACACGTCCCGTCTTTCTCGCGCTCTTCTATGGAGACGCAGCCTACGTCTTCGCCAAATTCGTCGCGAGCGCCGGGCTCCTGCCGGGCATGTCCGCGCATTTGGCGTAATTGCGTCCGTCAGGCGGGCGGCGTGACGCCGGCGTCCTGGGCGGCGGCGAAGGCGCAGGCGCGCTCGAACAGCGCTCGGCGCGCGGCGATCGGCATGGCGATGGTCGATTGCACCAGACAGGCGACGTGGCGTGGCTCGATCGCCGCGACAAAGGCGTCTTCCTCGCCCGCATTCTCGAACCCCTCGGTCCAGCGCGAGAGGCACAGGGTCTCGTCGGTCGCGAAAAGTCCCGCATGGTCCAGCCCGAGCACACGGTCGGCGAAGACGCCGTAGAGAATGTACTCGGCGAAATGCGGCGCGCGAGCGAGCGCGACGCGCCAGTCCGTCCCGGCGATGTCCGCAATCCGCTCGGTCAATCCGCGCGCGACCGAGCGACGCCAGACGACGAGCTGGTCGATATATTCCGCGCCGAAGAAGTCGCTTGCCTCGAGACCGAGCAGACGGCCGGCCGCCTCGTGCCACGTGCGGTGCGAGGAACGCGCGACCATTTCAGGATGACGGTACAGGCGCACAAATGCGCCGCGCGCGAGATTTTCCATGCGCAACGGGCGAATGAAAGCGTTGTCGCTGTCGACATGAACCACGATTTCCGTGTCCGCGTTCGCCGCTGCGGAAATCTTCATGATCTGCTGCGCGATCCAGCCGCGCACGGGCAGGCTGAAGGGCGTGATGTAGACATTGCGGCGCGGCAGGCGCAGCCACGCGCGCCATTCTGGCCCCGGCATCGGCGCCTTTCGGAACCACCAGGGCAGAAGCGATTCCTGCGTCGCGATCCTGCGTCGGGGCGAGGCGAGATCGGCAAAGAGCGCCACATCGGCCGAGGGAACGTAGAGCCAATGGACCATGCCCGGCGGCGCGAACCGGTCGATCGTCTCGCACAGCAGCCGGCACACTTCGAGATCGCCGCGAAACGAACAGGTGACGAGACTGGCGGTCAGAGGCGTGGAAGCGTCGCTCATCGCGCCCAGTCCATCGGCTCTATCGGCGCAAAGGTCGAACGCACGACATGCGGCCGCTCGAAGCGCTCCGGATATTGCAGGACCTCGGTCACCTCGGTCACATGCACGGCGAAATCCTCGTCCAGTCGGCTCGGCCGGTTCTCCCGGATCGCGGCGGCAAGCTCTGCAATGCCGCGTGAAAAATCCATGGTGGGCTTGCCGCGTCCGCCGCGAAACGGCGTCGGGCGAACGTGCGGAACGCGGCTGCCGCCGAAACCGCCGAAGCGGCGCTCCAGAATGCGCGACAGCCGACCTTCCGACGGGCGACGCAGCACGACCGGGCAGGCATAGTCCCAAGGCTCCTTGATATCGAGCGCGCCATCTTCGCCGACGATGCGAAAACGGTGCTCGTAGGGCGCTACGATGGAATTGGTCAGACGCGCGACGATTCCGTTGTCGAACTCAAGCATGCCGACCGAGAAATCCGGCGCGGGATGGGGCAGGGGAGGCTCGGCCTTCTTGTCGGCGATCAGCAGCGCGGCAAAGGACGTCACGCGGCGTACCGGGCCGAACATGCCGGCGAGCACCGTCAGCGCATATCCCGCATGCTCGAAAGTGCATCCGGTCTCGAACTCGCCGCGCGCCGGCCAGACGCGGCCGGATCGGCTGACCCATGTCTGGTAGTTCGCGCGATGGACCATGCCGTCGTCGAGTTCGGCATAGGCCAGCACAGGTCTGCCAATGCGCCCATCGCGCACTGCCTTCCACAGCGTCTGCGCGGCCTCGCCCAGAAAATTGCAAGGCGCGGCGGCGATCCGAACGCCGGCCGCGCGCGCGCGGTCGCGCAGGGCAATCGCCTCGCCGGTCGTCATCGCCAGAGGCTTCTCGGTGTAAACGTGTTTGCCCGCCGCGATCGCGGCGTCGGTCACGTCGGCATGGTTTTCCGGATCGGTAAGGTTGACGACGATTTGGATTCGTTCGTCGCCGAGCGCCTCGTCGAGTCCGCCGTAGGCGTGATCGCCCCAGCAGGACCTGTAGGCGGCGAGCCTTTGCGGGTCGCGGTCCCACACGCCGACCAGCTGCAAGACGCTGGAATGCAGCGGGAGGCAATGGCGATAGGAATCCGCGACGTAGCCACAGCCCACGATGGCGATTCCGGTCCGGGAGGCGGCGCTCATTTCATGTCCCAACGCGCCGGATCGCGGCGCCCATCCCGTCGAAATTAACCTCGTCAGCGTTGCCACCTGATGAATGAGATCGCGCCAGCGCGCTTAAATCGCGGCATTTGTTTCAAATGCAAGCGCATTTCCGAAGGGACGCTTATCGGCGGAGTGCTTCCATTAACCTGCAAGCGCTGACGGCGACGACCTTCGTTGGGTCGCGCCGGGAGCGCGGGGTCCAGGGAAGCGCAATGAGCATCGGCGTAGTCATACCGGCCTACCGCTCCGCAGATACGCTGGGGCGTACGATCCACAGCTGCCTGCCGCATGTCGAAGCGCGCGACATCGTCGTGGTGCTCGATGGCCCCGACGATGAGGCCGAGAAAGCCGCGCGCCAGGCGTCGGGAGATCTGCGCATCCTGATCATGCCGCGCAATTGCGGCGCGCCGGTTTGCCGTAACGAAGGCCTCGCGTTGCTCGATACCGACTATGTCATGTTCATCGACGCCGACGACTATATCGAGGGGCCGCTGCTGGAAGGCGCGAGCCACATCGCCGAGCGCGTCGCCGCGGACGTTGTCCTCGCTCCCTTTTCCTTTGAAATGCCCGACGGATCACGCCGCTCCTTCGACCCGAAGTCGCGATACGACGCTTTCGACCGGGATGTTGTCATCGCGCGATGGCTCGTCGGCGGGTACACGCCGCCCTGCGCGGTTGTCTGGCGGACTAATTTCGTCCGCGACATCGGCGCATGGGATGAGACGCTCGCCAAGAACCAGGACGGCGACCTCATGTATCGCGCGCTGCTGCTGGGCGCGCGCGTCGTCGGTTCCTCCGAGGGGATGGGCGTTTATGTACAATCGGAAGACCCGCGTCGGATAACGCGCCGCAACACGAGAAAGACACTGATCTCGCAGTTAATGGTGCTCGACCGCGTCCGCGGGGACCTGTCGAAAATGCGTCGGCCTCCCGTCTCCGAACTGGCGCTCGCATACTACAGCCTGGCGAAGCTCGCCTATGACGGAGAAGTCGACGACATCGGCCGCCGAGCGGAAAAGCTCGCCCGCCTGCTCGGCCTCCAAGGACAGGCCGGCACGCCGGCGCATATCCTCGTCGCTTCGTGCCTCGGCTTGCGCGGCAAGCAACGCCTGGTGAATTTCGTACGGCGTTCCGTCCAGACGCTGACGCCCTCGGCCGCCTAATAGCGGTACTTCATGCCTAGCGAGACGGAATTGCGCGTATAGCCGCCATAGGGGTCTGTGGAAAAGACCTTCGAGAATTCATAGGCGGCGAGCAATTCGATGTTGTTTGTGATGCGATATCCGGCCTCGATACCAGTGCGCCAGCCGTTGTCGCGGCGCGTGCTGGCCAGATAGGTCGTATGCTCGTAACTCGCGCGCCAGCTCGCGGAGAAGTCCTTGGAAGGCTTGAAGACTGCGCTCAACCGCGCCGTTGTGGTCTTGCTGGGATGACCGTTGGGATTGGCGAGCGTCGGCAGGCTGGAATCCGTGAAGGTTTGATCGAGAGCCGCGCGCACCGTGATGTCGCGCGTGGGATACCAGTAGACCTGTCCGCCGATCACCGGGCTGGTCGCGGTTCCGATGGTGCTGCTCCAGTAGAACTGTTGCTGCACGCCGGCGTAGATCTCGCCGCGGAAAAGGCTGATCCGGTCGGATCCGACGCCCGCGATGGCCCGGTAGCCGCGCGAGCCATAAGATGCGTTTGAGTAATCGCGCGCATTGCCGCTGGCTTCGCCAAAGGCGTAGATCGCCGGCGTGACCCAGCTGCCGATACGCACCGTCGCCGTCTCGACACGACTGTCGCGGAAGCTTTGCGATGTCCAGCCCGTCGATGTCTCAAAGGCATGATAGGCGGTCGCGGCGGCGTCGAGCGACAGGCCGACGAACATGCGTCCGAACGTCTTCTGGACCGCGATCGTACCATTCACCCGATCGCTGACCTGCGGAGAGGCGATCGTGGACAGTACGGTGTTATTGACGACAAAGTTCGAGCTGATCGCCAGAGCCGATCGATCATATTCGAGCTTGCCCTTGATGGTCAGATCGTGGGTCGGCGTCCATACTTGCTCGACGCCGGCGCGCGCCGAGACGGTATCGGCGCGTCCGACGCTCGGATAGACGTGCGCGTCGACAGAGCCGAACAGCGTCGTTTTCGATCCCTTTACCTCGCGTACGGCGAGTATCTCGGGCGCCAGTCGAATGCCGGGCGCGGAGATCTCGTTGGTGCGCGACCACACGAGATTGTCGTCGAAGGTCACGCCCGCGATGATCGAGGGATAGAGCATCCAGCTCTCGACCGGAACGCCGCGATATTCGCGACCTGGACGCATCAGCGGATTTTTGCTGTTGTGGCGGACGGGCGCAAGAAGCGCGACCGTGTCCTCCGAGACTGTCGTCGCCTGGGGCGCCTGTTGCGCGGCTGCGAATGTCGGCGCAACGACGACTAGCGCCGCGCTCAGGCGCACGGTAAGGCGCGTCATGGCCATGCGCAGGTCAGAAGTAGCGCTCGGGCACACTGATGAGATCGCCGGGATAGACCGGGATGTCGGGCGACAGACTGAATTCGGTCAACCCTTTCTCGCCGGCGCGTTTGACGAGAATCTTCGACTTGCTTGCCCTGTAGGTGAATCCGCCTGCGACAGCCACGGCGCTGAGGACATTGAGCCCGTTGCGATAGGTGTATTCGCCGGGTTTCTCGACCTCGCCCATCACGTACACCGGCCTTGATGAGACAACATCGACCGTCACGACGGGATTCAGGAGGATCTGGGTCGATCGCAACCGATGTGCGATCGAGGATTCGATTTCCTTCTTGGTCATGCCGGCGACACGGACCGCGCCGATCAGCGGAACCTGAATCATCCCGTTCGCGTCGATCTCGTAGTCGCCGGACATCTTGTCCTCGCCATAGATCACGAGCTTGATCTTGTCGCCGGATTGCGTGCGCGGCTTCGGCATGGCCGAGGCCGTCGCGGAATAGGCGGCAGGCTTCACGTGATCCGACAGCGTGTCGCATCCCACGAGCGAAAGGCACGCCGCCGCCAGTACGGCATAGGTGGATATTCGTCGCGCTAGAGTCTGCATGACAATCGCCTCGGGCGCCTCCAGCTCCGTCCCCGCGGCGGGGAGCCCTGGGGGCAGGCAGGTTTCGAGATCAATCCGTGTCGACGACGCGCAATTGCGGCGCGCTTCTGAAAACAGAGGGCAGTGACAATTTGATCAGCGCGATGCCACAGCCGATATATCGACCGACAAGCCGCTTGGGGTTGCCGAGCATTCGCCAGAACCATTCCATCCCGATCCGCCGCACCCAGATCGGGGCTCGCACGGAGTGCCCGGAAATGAAGTCGAGAGCGGCGCCGACGCAGAGAAAGCCGATGTCGGGACAACGGCGGTGCAATGCGTCCGCGAGCACTTCCTGCTTGGGCGCGCCGAGCGAAACGACGCACACGCGTGCGCCGGACTGCGCGAGTCGGCTGGCAAGTTCGTCGACAGTGGCGACGTCGATCGTCGCGGGCAATTGCGGCGTCTCCGCGCCGGCGACCATCAGGCCGGGATAGCGGTCGGTCAGAATACGCAGGCCCGCCTGCTGAGACGCGGGACTGGGTCCAATGAAATAGAGCGGAAGGCCGTGCCTCGCCGCCTCGCGACACATTGGCTCCAGCAGGTCGGCGCCGGTCGTGCGTTCGAGCGTGGGCGCCTTGCGGCGGTCGACGGCCCCGGGACGCGGCGTCTTGCGGCGGTCCGGTCCGCGTGCGAGCCAGACGATCGGCCAGCCGTCGGCGGTAATGTAATCGGCCCGCGCATAGGCGTCGCGAAATGGTCCGCTCTTGTCCAGCTTGACCATGTGGTCGAGATTGACGGTGAAGAAGGTAAAGCCCCTGCGGGCCAGCGCATTGCCGATTATGGCGTCCAGCGCGCGCCGCATGTTGACCATGTTGACGCGAAGTTCCGACGGTCGGGGTCTGGAATCTTCCGCGAGTCCGTTCAGACTCATACGCGCACTCCGCACACATCACGCAACGTTACACATCGCGTAAGGTAAACGGCGGCGGTAAAGACGCGGTTAAGCCGCCACGGGTCTTAACGCGCGGCGGCTTCTCGATAGATGGGTCTGATGTCGGCGAAAGACATCTTTCCGCGAGCCCCCGCGAGCGCCTGCAGATTGTCGGCCAGCGCATCGGCGCCGCGCATCAGCGCGAATGGCATGCGCGCGAGCAGCAACAGAGATTGCGCGATGGCTTTCGTGCGAATGGCCCAGCGGGCGAGGCGCGGGCGGGGGCTCGCGTTGGCCACCGCCGCCGCGTAGGCTTGCCCGCCCGCGAAGAAGCGGCGACGCAGATAGTCCGTATCGCAGCGTGACGCGGGCACGAACTCCTGCGCACGGGCTTCCGGCAGCCAGCCGAAGCGACGGCCGTCGCGCTGCATGCGGCAAATCAGGTCGTAATCTTCGCCGCCTCCATTGCCGAAGGCGTGATCGAACAGTCGCCCGTCGCGTGGCAGCGCGGCGCGGCGAAAAACCGAATTGTTGGTGGCGAGCGCTACGGCCTTGGTCTTCCGTGGCCCGAACGCGACGAGGTCGGCGCCGCGCGGCGCATTCAGCGCCCGAGAAAACAATTGCCGCGCTCGCGAACCCGCAAGCGCCGGCTCCTCGAAAACGGGATGGACGGCGCCGAAGAATGCGTCGTGCGGCAAGTCGCGCAGGGCGCCCGCAACCGCGACGAGCCAGCCTTGGGCCAGTTCCTGATCGTCGTCGAGGAATGCGATCGACTGTCCGGTACAGGCCATGACTCCTGCGTTGCGCGCGGCCGAAATGTTCGGCGGATGCGCTTCGACGAAGCGCGTTGGAAACGGCGAGATCGCCGCGAACTGCTGCACGAGTTTGCGCGCGGAGGATTCGTCGGAATTGTCGACGACGACGATCTCGAGAGCGAAATTGGCGGGCGCATGCTGGGCAGCAACGCTGTCGAGCGCCTTGCGCAGCAGATCCTCGCGATGAAACGTGCAAATGATCAGAGAGAGCGCCGGCCCCTGAATGTCGACGGCGGCGCTCATCTCGGGGCTCCCGTCCCATGCGCGTCGACGTCGCGCGCACGTGACAACAACAGCATCGCGAAGACCGAGAAATTACTGAATATCTCGCCGCGCATGAAAAGCGAGGCCTCTGTGAGATTGTGCAGGAGGAATAGCAGCAGAAGCGTCGCGAGGCCGCCGAGAAAGATGCGCGATTCGCGCCGGCCCTTTCGGAATAGTGCGCGAGCGCCGCCAATCAGCGCGCGCTGCGCGACGAAAATCGTTGCGAACACCGTCATCGGCAGGCCGATGTGCAGCCACAACTCGATATAGCCGTGGTGAGCCTGGTTGATGAGGCCAGTTTCGACCGAGGCAAGCCAACTCCCGGCCTCCGCGCCCAATAGCGGATCGTGCGCCTGACCCACGTCCCAATAGGCGCCGTAGCCATAGCCGAGCCAGTAGCGCTTCTCCGCGGCGTGTCGTGCAAAGGCCCACAACTCCTCACGCCCGGAGTAGGAGGTGTCGCCGATCAGCGCTGCAAGCGCCGCGCTGAATTCGAAGTCGTAGAGAGCCAGCCAGACCAGCGCCGCCGCCAGGAAAATCGCCCCCACAAGCCCTGCCGCCATGATGAACTTCGCGCCGAATTTTTCGGCGAGAGCGACAAAGGCCACTACTGCGACGCCAAGCAGGGCGAGGTTCATCGAGGTGCGGGATTTCGTCACAACCAGAAAGGCGAAGGTGGCGGCAAGCGCGAGAAGAGCGAACACGACATGTCGCCTGCCGGCGCCGACGAGCCACGTCGCGCCGACGACCATCGTGATCAGGGCGACGATGCCCGCGACATTCTTCTGCGTATAGATTCCCCTGACGCCGATGGCGGTGATCGCGTCGCCTGGCAGCGCGATGGTTGCCAGAATGTTAAGCATTATGATCACGACCAGCGTCGTGAACAGCTGCGTGTGCAGCCGGCGAAGGTCGGTTGCGCCGACAGCGACCGCGAAGGAAATCGCCGTCAGCAGGAAGAACAGGACGCTGCGTCGCAGGGTCAGCGCCGGGAATTGCGACCAGGCGACGCTGGCGAGACAGAAGCCGACGATGAAGATCAGCCCGACATTGCGGGACAGCGCGCGCAAGGCAACGCCGCGAGCCATCCAGATGACGGATAGGGCGACCCCGAAAAGGGAAAACACGACGATGCGGTCGAGGATGGATCCGTCGGCGCGCTGGGCGACCGAGCCGGTCTGCAATGGATGCGTGCCGATGAACGTCAGCAGCAGAAAGCCGATGAAGAGAACGCTGGTCGCGCGCTCTAGACGCAAGTCCCCGGCGGGCCGCGCGGGCGCCATCCGGTAATGCATGGTCAACGTGTCGGTGGAACTCATTCCCGGCCGAACTCGAAACGCCTGACCTAGCGGATCGTCGTTATCCGCTTAGGGGATTGGTTACGCTTGGTCCCTACCTTTGGGGCACAAACGTCAACATTCCCTTGCGCCAGACGAGACGGTCCTCGATGCGCGCCGCGTGCCGGAGTTCCGCATGGAGACCGTTTCGATCGTCATCCCGACGTTGAACCGGCAGACGAGTCTCCAGCGCGCGCTCGCCAGCGTTCGCGCGCAGCAAGCGGCCGGCGCCGAAATCGAAATCATCGTCGTCGACAATTCCAGGGATGCGAGCGCCCGCGCGACGGTCGAGGCATTCGATCCGGACGGCTCGCAAATCCTCTATCTCAGCGAGCCGGCGCCGGGTGTCGCGACCGCCCGCAACGCCGGCGTACGCGCGGCGCGAGGTCGCTGGATCGCCTTCCTCGACGATGACGAGGAGGCGCGAACCGACTGGATCGCGGAAATGTTGCGCACTGCGCGCGAGACCGGCGCGCAGGCCGTATTCGGCCCCGTCGAGGCGCGCGCCGACGGCGCCGCGGAGATCGGCGGTTTCGCGCCATATTTTTCGCGCGCGATCGATCGGCCAGATGGCGGCGACATCACGGATCTTTCGGCCTATCTCGGCACGAACAATTCCATGTTCGAACGCGCGCTCTGCCTGTCGGACGGCGCGCCTTTCGAGGAAAGCCTGAACGAGATCGGCGGCGAGGATTCGTTGCTGCTCGAACGTTTGGCCATGCGCGGCTTCCGTTTCGCCTGGGCGGCTCGCGCCGGCGTGGTCGAATGGGTGCCGCCGCGACGGCTCGATTGGGCTTACGTCTGCAAACGCAAATTCCTCTCCGGCCAGATCCGGGTATTTGTGCAGGATATGGCGGAGCCGGGCCGGGGATGGCGCATCGCCTTCTGGATGGTCGCGGGTCTCGTGCAATTCGTCGTCGCCGGCGCGATCGCCGTCGCCTTCCGACCCTTCGATCGCGACCGCGCGCAACGCGCGTCCGCGACCGCCTACGGCGGTCTCGGCAAGGTGCTCTGGACGCCGCGGTTCCGCCCGACGCTCTATGGGTCGGGCCTGATTTCCTGATGTTCGCCAAGACGCCGACCCGTCGCGAGATTCTCGCGGGCGGAGTCGCTTTCGCGACCAGCGTGGCCTTTTCGAAAGCTCTCGCGAGCGACGCGACTGTGGCGCTCCGCCTTGCAGAAAGGCCGGGCGAAGAGATCAGCCCGCTTGTATTCGGTTCCAACGAGATAGGCGTGATGGACGGCGGGCCGCCCTCGGCGGATCTCGACAAGCGCGCCGGCGTGACGGCGCGGCGCTTCGGCGGCGATCTGACCACGACCTACAATTGGGTCAACAACGCCTGCAACGCCGGCAAGAACCACAATCAGGCGAACGGCGACTTCCTGCTGAACGCGCTCCAGATCCCGCGCAGCGAGTGGACACGCCCGGCCGTCGTCGTCGAGACAATGCACGAGGCGTCTCTTCATCTGGGCGCACGCAGCCTCGTCACCCTGCCGCTTGCGCCCTATGTCGCGGCCGATATGGACGGCGTCGTCGCCGCATCGGAGACGGCCCCGTCGAAACGCTTCACGCCAACGAGATGGACGCCCGGCGCTCGCGCGAAAGATCCCATCGATCGCTCGGTCTGCGATTTACCGCACCTGGTCGCGCGCCTCGTCGAAAAATACGGCGATGCGAAATCGACGCGCGGCATATTCGCCTACGCGCTCGACAACGAACCGGGCCTGTGGATGAATAATCATCCACGCGTCATGCCCGCGCGCATGCCGATCGATGACTTCGTCGCGCGCTCGATCGCGGCGGCGCGCGCGATCAAGGCCATTGATCCTGCGGCCCTCGTCTTCGGCCCGTCGAACTGGGGCGCGACCGAGATGGTCGACTTCCAGAACGCGCCGGACTGGGCGTCCCATGCGCGCTACGGCAGCTTTCTCGCTCTGTATCTCGACGCATTTCGGAAGGCGTCCGAGCAGGACGGCAAGCGCCTGCTCGATACGCTCGACGTCCACTGGTATCCATTTTCCAATCGCGGGTCGCTGTTTCGCACCGATGCCGAAAGTCTGGACAGCGCGCGTCTAGACGCGCCACGTTCCCTCGACGAATCGGGGTTCCGCGAAGACTCCTGGGTCGCGCGCGCCTTGCAGCGCGGCGGCGAGGATCGACCCGTCCTGCCGATCCTGCCGAGCCTGCATCGGATTATCGCGCGCAGATTTCCGGGCACGAAGCTCTCGGTCAGCGAATTCAACTACGGTCTCGGCAAGCGCGTCCCTTCCGCGCTCGCGCTCGCCGATGCGCTCGGACGCTATGCGACGAACGGCGTCTTCCTCGCGGCCCATTGGGGCAGCCTCGACAATCTCCTGAGCGAATCCTATCGGCTCTATCGTACGCCGGACGTCCTCGGCGGCGCTTTCGCGGGGCGCAGCGTCCCGGTTCAGCATCAGGCCGCGGCCGCTCTGGCGGCCTTCGCGGCGGACGACGGCGTCGCGTTGCGCATCGTTCTCATCAATCGGACATCGCGCGAAATCGCTGCGGATTTGGATGTCCGGCGGCGTCAGTTTCGGCAGGCGCACGGCTTCGAAGACGGTCAACCGACGTTCGGAAAGCGAATGGAGGCGCCGGACCAGCACGAAGGCGGCGTGCGGCTCGTGCTGCCGCCGCTATCCGCCCGTCGCTATCTCTTCGTCTGAAGCGAGCGCGCGATCCCATCCGCCATCCCAACGCCTGGCGCATAGCCGAGCAGGTCGCGCGCGGCGCGCGTATCGTAGTTCGCCTTTCGTGCGAACAGGGCGAGTTCGCCGCCGGTCGGGATCAGCGCCTGCTTTTCGAAGCCCGGTAGACCGAGGCGTCGCCAGACTTTGGCCGCGAGCGCCACAGGCGCACGACGTGCTAGCGTCGATGCGTCGAGCGCGGGCAGCGCAGGGGCGCCCAGCCCGACCGCAAGCGCGGCGAAATAGACGTTCCAGCTCGGTGTTTCCGGGCCGACCACATTGAGAACGGCGCAGCGCGGCAGAGCGTTCCGATCGTCCGCCAGGAGTAGAGTGGCGGCGCGGGTGACGAGGCCCGCGACATCATCCACGTGAACCAGCGCGGCGACGCCCGCGCCACTCGAGCCGAAATCGCCCCACACGCCGGCGCGTATCCGTTGAGCGAGGCGATCGATCCAGTAGCGGCTGCCGGCGCCGTAGACGATACCCGGACGCAGGATGATCGCCCGTCGTTCGGGATGGCCGGGATCTTCGGCCCAGGCGCGCACCCGTTTTTCGCAAGCGATCTTGCCGCTCGCATAGGCGTCCAGCGCGCCGACGGGACCGTCAGTCTCGACGATTGCGCCTTCGCGCGCGCCATAGACCGCGATCGAGCTGAAATAGACGATGCTGTGCGCCTGCGCCTCGCTCATGGCTTCGAGGAGATCGGCGCATTGACGCTCCATCGCGCCGACATCGCCGTAGGCCGTATGAACGACGAGCCGGCCGCCATCAACCGCAGTGGGTATCTGTCCCGCATCGTCGAGGTCGCAGGCGACATCGTTGGCGCTCGAGGGGCGACGGACGCCCGCCCGCGCGACAAAGCCTGCCTTGTCGAGCGCCGCGACCAGCGCCGCGCCGATGAAACCGCGTCCACCCGTGACGAGAATGCGTGAATGGAGGAGATCGTTCATCGAACTGCTGGCCGTTCCGCCCGTTTCGGCGATCCCGGCAGATAGGCGAGCAGGAAGGACGCGCGTCGCCGTGTGAAAATCGCGAGAAGTCCAAAATAGATTGCCACGCCGGTGGGTATCAGGATCGCGAGTTGCACCATTGGCGCCTGCATCGAAATCATCCGGTGCAGGACAGCGACGGTCACAGCCATTGTCGCGGAAAGCAGCCAGGCCGGCGCGAGCGCCGCCAGTCTTTCGCGGCGCGGCCACGCGAAACCACTCATCGGCAGACCGATCGCGAACAAGGGACGGACGAGGTCGCTGGCGATGCGCGAGAGACCGACGCTGATCGGGCCGAGCCAGGCAAAGTGGGTAAGGATCAGAACGATGGTGATGAGGCCGACCAGAAGCGAATAAAAGCTGATTTCAGGTCGCGCCTGCGAGGAAAAGGCCGTGAAGAACAGACCGGACGGTACGGCGATCGCGCTCGCGATCGACAGGCAGATCGCGATGACGACCGCATCGTCCCAACCCGGTCCCGCAACGAGCGGCAGCAGCACTGGCGCGATCGCGGCTATGCCAGCGAACACCGGCGTCGTCAGCAGCGCCGATTGCGAAATCACCTCGCCGCCGAGGCTGCGCAGCTTGCCGATGTCGCGCCCGGCCCGTGCAAAAAAGGTGAAGGCGAGATTGTGCCCCGTCGCCACGATCGCGCCGCGAATCGGCTCGATCAGCCGCATCGCCATGTTCGCCTGGCCGAGAATGGCGGTGCCGTAGAATATCTGGACGAGATTGTTGAAGGCCAGATAAGTCAGCGTGTCCGTGAGGCGCGACAGGAACGACACGCCGGCGAATCTGCCGAGATCGCCGATATGCGAAGATGACCATTTCGGCGTGATGACGTAGCCGATGCGCGCCTGAAGGACGAGGGCGCGCGCGACCACCACGAGCAGCCGCTGCGCCACCAGCGCCCACAGGCCGTAGCCCATGAAGGCCATGCACAAGGCCATGCCGACGCCGATGATGTGGCCGAGCATCGTGGCGTAGGCGACTTCGTTGAATCGTCGCAAACGACGCGCCAGCGCGGTCAGAATGTCGGAATGCCCGCTGAAGAAGATCGACGCCATGGCGACCGGCAGCAGCGCGCTGATTTCCGGCTCGCCGTAGAATCTCGCGAGATAGTGGGCCGCGATGGCGGACAGGGCGAGAATGACGAGGCCGATCAGCCAGGATGCGCCGAGCGCCGCGCGCAAATGCGCGATGCGCAGGTGACGGCGTTGCGTAAGGGCTTCCTCGAAAGGCGCGCCCACGAATATGGCCGCGACCGTCACGATCGTGAGAACAAGCGCGGTGACGCCGAAATCGCGCGGCTCGAGCAGACGGGAAAACACGATCGTGCTGCCCGTCATCAGCGCCAGACGCGAGACCGCGTCGAGCCCAGCCCAGCCGAGCCAGCTGACAATGCGGGATTTCGAGGCCCTCCGGCCAGGTCGTGTCATGACGTGTCGATCGAACCTCAGCCGAAGCGATAGCGCACAGGCACTTCGATCGGCATATAGGATTGCGGGAGCGGCTGAGGCGCGGAAGGCGGCGCCGGCCTCGCGCTGGAACGCAACAGACTGACGAGCGCCATGGCGGCGAGTACCGCGAAGCCGAGCAATAATCCGACGAACATGCCCAGGCCGCCGAAGATCGCCATTTTAGGGGCGAGGCGCTGACGCTCGGGCGCGCGCGCCATCGAGACGATGCGAAGATTGCCTGTGTCGATGCGCCCGAATTCCTTCGCTTCGCGCGAGCGCGTCTCGAAGGACTCGAGCAATTTGCGATTGGCGTCGACTTCCTGCGAGATCTCGCGCAGTTCGATTTCCGACTGCCGCGCGTGCGTGACCTTGGTCGACAGGCTGGCGACGGTCTGCGCGAGAATCTGTTGCTCGTTGCGCGCCCGCGAAACATCCGCGTGCGCCGCGAAGCGAATCGCGCGCATCTCGGTTGCTATGGCTCGTTCGAGCTGCGACAGGCTGGAGCGAGCGGCGACGAGGGCAGGGTGCCGTGCGCCGACGCGGGCGGCGAGCGGCGCGATTTCGACCAAGGTCCGGTTGCGCTGATCGAGCAATTGCGAGAGCGCGCGCGTGTCGGCCTCGGCGCCGAGCGCGCCGAGCGCGCTGGGGCTCTGGGCGGCGGATTCGATTTGCTTCAGGCGCGCGCTGGCGCGATCGAACTTCACCTGCGAATCGTTGAGAGCGGTCGTGGCCGCGGCGAGCTGTTGTTCAACGAGCAGGCGGTCGCCGACGCGGACGAGATTCTTGTCGCGCCTGTAGCGCTCCGCCTTCGCTTCGGATTGCGCGAGCGCCGCGCGCAAGGTTTCCAGCCGGCCCGACAGGTCGGCGGTTAGGCGGGCGGTCGCGTCGTTGCGCGTGGCGGCGTCTTCCTCGAGATACGCGGCGACAATTCCGCTCGAGCGTCGCGCCGCGCTCTCCGGCGACGGCCCGCTCATCGCGACATCGACGACGAAGCTTCGCTCGGCGCGTTTCACGGTCAACGCACGGCGTAGAAGGACGAGCGCCGCATCCCAGTCTCCCTTGGCGTCGGTCCTCGGGCATTTGTCCTCGAGGCCGTAAGCGGCGGGGTCTGCCTTGCCGGCTTCGAAACAGGCCGTCTGCACCAGTCGCGAGAGAACGCGCTCGGACTGCAGGACGCCCATCTGGCTTTCCACAAAATTGATCGCGGCGTTTGCGTCGTAATTGCCGATCGTCAGGTCGTTGTTGAAGAGCTTGAATCCTCGCGGATCGAACAGAAGCTGCGTGCTGGCTTCATATTTCGCCGGAAGGACATACTTGCCGATGACGCCGGCCCCCGCTCCCGCGAGCGCGCAAACGACGAGTATCCAGGGTTTGCCCCGAACCAGATCGAAGAAATGAGCGACAGCCGGCCCCCAGGGGCCTCCGTCGTTCTGTGACCAGCCTGGCTGGTCAATCCTCGAGTAATAGGTCATGAACGCACATGCCTGTTGATTGTTTGGAGCAACGCTAATGCCGCGCCACTCAAGCAACATTTAATAAAATTGCGGAAGTCGCGGACATGGTTATGTCGACGTAAAGGTTTGCGCCCCTTTCGGGCGGGCGCACGCGGATTGTCGAGGCTTGCTGGGCAATTTGACGGCGGTGAGCCGCGAAAGCGGCGACGACGAGTGGCGGCGGCAAATCCTCTGTCGCATGGTTTACACTTCGTGAACGACGCTTCGCTCAGCGCGCGTTGGAATAAGCTTTGCGCGAGAACAGCGTGAGGCACATGATCCAGATGTCGAACACCAGCGACCAGTTATCGATATAATGGAGGTCGTAGCGGACGCGCCGCAGGATCTTTTCCGGCGTGTCGGTTTCGCCGCGAAGGCCATTGACCTGCGCCCACCCGGTAATTCCGGGCTTCACGTTGTGACGGCGCGCATACAGGGAAATTTCGGTTTCGAAAGCCATGTCGTGGACGAGCGCATGGGGACGCGGACCAACCAGCGACATTTCTCCTCGCAGGACGTTCAGCAGCTGTGGCAGTTCGTCGATGTTGTAACGGCGCAGAAGGCGGCCGACGCGCGTCACGCGCGGATCGTTTGCCGTCGCCTGCCGTATCGCCGCGCCTTCCTCCGTCGTCTGCATCGAGCGGAACTTGAGGATACGGAACTGCGTCTTGTTGAAGCCGTGACGCCTCTGCAGGTAGAACACGGGGCCGGGGCTGTCGAGCTTGATGGCGATCGCGACGATCGCAAACACTGGCGCGAGCAGCATGAGGGCGACCAGCGAGAGGCTGACATCGCAGACCCGTTTCAGCGAGGAACCGACCGCGGTCATCGAATCCGCAGGCAGTCGGAAACTGGAAATGCCGGCCTCGCCATTGAGCAGCGGTCCGGAGAAGCGGTGCAGCGGATTGTGTCGGTCCAGATGAAGATGTATCGCCGCCGGCACGCGCATGAATGCGGTCATGCAGCTTTCCACGACGGCGGAATGTTCGATCGGAACGACGATAATGATGTCGTCGGGCATCAGGCGACGCGCCGCTTCTACAGCGTCGGCCAGTTCTACGTCGAGACGTTGGCCCTCCTCGTTGAGCACACGGGTGGAGACGACCTCCATGCCGCGTCGGGCGAGCGAATGCTGTTCGAGAAAGGTTCCGATCGCTGCGCCATCGCCGACGATCATGACGCGAGCCGTGAGCATGTTGCCCTTGCCGGCATGGCGTTTGGTCAGGATCACGAGCGCCGCGCGGCTGGCGTACAGCGCGCCGAGACCCACGAAGTAGAAGACGACGAATGCGCCGCGAGAGGAATCGGCGATCGCGCGCAGCATGAATCCGGCGGTTGCCGCCGCGAGAAACGCGCTGTTCCAGAGTGAGAACACGCGGTCGGCGTGCCCGGACAAGTCGAGGTAGTCGCCAATCGCGTAGGAATGACGCTTCACGTTGAAGGCTACGAAGAGCAAAGCCGCGAGAATGCCGAGCTGGGCATTGTCGAACGGATCGCGATGCGCGCCATGCGCAACCAGATTGTAGAGATAGTCCGAGACCGAAAACGCCGCGAAGATCGCGATCAGATCGACGATCCCGGCCTGAAGCGAAAAAAGGAACCGATTGTAGCGAACCTCGCGGCGCAGGGCGTGAGCAGCGCGCTCCGTCACCTCGCGATCCGCTTGCGGCGCAAAGCTGTTCTGCGTCCATTTCGTTGCCGTCTCGTTCGAGACGGCGAACCCGAGATCGCTCATGTCGCCCCCGTCGGCGGTGGAGCTGGTCGGCCGCCTGACAAGACTGACCTAACGGCAGCGGCCTGAACGGGGGTCTAAAATTTGTGCTGAATCGAGTGTTTATCAGAACAGCGACGCCGAGATCTTCCGAAATAAAGAAATCAGAATTAATGGAAATTATATTGGAGGCGCGAAATTGTGTGGCTAGACCGAAAATATTACGAGAATATCATCTGACAATAATGTCGCGTGTAACGGATGGTTATCCAAGCATCGATTGTTTCGGAAAAATTATTTACCTTTATTGTTCGTTGCGAGTCAGCCCGGCGCAATGCCGCCCATCTGCGCCGGTCTCGCGCGGGTTTCGCGTGCTCATCGCCGCAAAGGGGTAGGTGCGCCGCCCTTCGCCGGGTAAGGTTGTCGTGCGCCCGCCAAGCGGGACGTGGGCTTTCGATGCGGAGGCAAATCAGGCAAACGAGAAGCAGAAGCCGACCCCGGACAGAGATGAGCCCCCACCAAACCTCCGGACAAGCGCCTGGCGCGCGCTGTCGCCTGACGATCCTCTTCACCGACCTTGTCGGTTCGACCACGCTCGGGCGGGAGATGGAAGCGGAGGATTTCGCGACGCTGCTTCACGACTTGCGCGAAATCTGCCGTGCGGCCGTCGCTGCTCGCGGTGGCGCGATTGCGCGCATGCAGGGCGATGGCGCCACGATCGTGTTCGGTCATGCTGCGGCCGGCGAGGACGATGGCCGCCGGGCGGTCGACGCCGCGCTGGAAATTCACGAGAAAGTCGGCGCGATGCGGCCGGAAGGACTTCCTGCGCGCCTTCTACCGCTGCGCATGCATTCCGGCATTCACGCCGGCACGGCCCTGATCTCGGATGGGGATATCGAGAAGGGCGTCTTCGACCTCGTCGGCGACGTCCCGAACGTGGCGGCCCGCTTGTCGCAGCGCGCGGCCCCGGGGCAGGTCCTGGCCAGCGCCGACGCCGTGGGGCCGAACGCGCACTTCTTCCGTATGGGCGCCCTGGCCGACCTGTCCGGCGCCGGATTCGATCAGCCGGTCCATGTCGTGCTCGGCCGAAGCGAAGCGACGAGCCGGTTCGAATCGACGGCGACCCGTGGGCTCACGCCCTTCATCGGACGAGGGGAGCACGTCGATCATCTGCAGGCCTTCCTGCGCGCCCCCGAGGCCGCGCCGCGCGCCATGGTCGTTTCCGGGGGCGCCGGGCTCGGCAAGACGCGCCTGATCGAGGAGGTCTTGCGATCGATCGACCCGCGTGAAGCCCTGGTCCTGCGCGGCGGCTGCGAAAACTACCTCGGCGCGGAAATCTTTCAACCGTTCCTGCAGGCGGTTCGGTCGTTCATCGGCCTGAAAGACGGGCTTTCCACCGAAGAAGCGCTCGCCTTGTCGCGACAGGCGCTCGAGCCCTGGCGCAATGAACTCGGGCCGCGCATCGATTCCGTTCGCGGCCTCGTGATCGCGAGCCCCGACATACGTCCGGCGGAAGCGGCGACCCGCGCGATCGACGATCTTGCCGCCTTCATTCTGGCGCTCGCCCGGTCGCGCCGCGTCGCGCTGGTCATCGACGACTGGCAATGGGCGGACGACGCCACGCGGCAGCTGATGTCCGCGCTCCTGCAGCCCGCGGCGCCGCTGCGGATCATACTCACCAGTCGCTCACGCGACGACGAGGATCTGGTCGCCGGTGCTTTACAGGTGGAATTGAAGCCGTTCAGCGGCGCCGAAACCGAACGCGCGGTGCGGCGCTGGCTGCCGCAGGCGGACCCGTTCCTGATCGCGCGCATTCACGAATACGCCGGCGGCGTGCCTCTCTACATCGAGGAATTGTGCCATCTTGCCTCCGCCGACCAGCTGTCGCACGCTTTGCTGACGGGCGGTCGCAGCGGCTGGATCGGCGCGCTCGTGACGTCGCGTCTGCAACGTTTGCCGGAGAAGCATGCCGATATCGTGCGCGCCGCCGCCGTCGTCGGCAATGTCGCGCCCTATCGCTCGTTGATCGCGGCATGCGGCCACATGCCGGACGAGGACATATTGCGTGCACTCGCCGAGGCAGACTTTCTCTTTGCCGACGCTGCGAGCGGCGGCCTGCGCTTCAAGCACGGCATCACACGCGACTCCGTCTATGAATCGATCGGCCTGAAGGCGAGACGCGTCCTGCACAGGCGGATCGCCGAAGCTCACGCCTCGCGCGGCCCAGGTATCGACCACGAGGATACGCTCGAGGCGCTCGCCTATCACAGCTTTGGCGCGGGCGACTGGGAAAAGGCGGCCCGATATGCGGAGCAGGCCGGCGACAAGGCGACGCTCGCCTATGCGCTCGACCGCGCGCGCGCGCATTACAAGGCGGCGCTGGACGCCATGGACAATCTGTCCGAACGTGGCCGCGACGTCGATCTGCACTGGTGCCTTGTGGTCAACAAGCTCGGCATGGCCAGCATTTTCGACCCGCTGTCGCTGCGTAACGACGTCACCCTATTCGAGCGGGCGGCGGAGCTGGCGCGCGGGATCGGCGACGTCGACGCGGAAGCGCGCGCGAAATACTGGCTCGGCTACATGTGCTACGGCTTCGGGCGGTTTCGCGAGGGCGTGGTTCATGCGAAGAGCGCCGCCGGTCTGGCGCGCAAGGTCGGCGATCCGCGTCTGGTCGCGCAGGTCGACGCCACGCTCGGACAGATCCTCGCGGCCGCCGGCCGCTACGACGAGGCCCTCTCGCTGATCGACGCGGCCGTCGTCACAAAGAAGCGCGCCGCGCGTCCGGGCGGTGGCGTTGCGATCGGCTCTGCTTACGCGCTCTCGTGCGAAGCGAGCATCCTGGCCGATCGTGGAGATTTCGCCGCCGCCGACGCCTGCTTCGACGAGGCGACCGCATTGCTCGGCGGAACGAACCACCCCGTCGCCAATTCCATGCGCAACTGGCGCGCCGTCTCGCTGGTCTGGCGTGGGGCGTGGGAGCAGGCGGAAGCGCTCGCCATCGAGAATGCGCGCGTGGCGGAAAACATGCGCGGGCTTCTGCTTCTAGCGACATCTCGCGCCGCCGCGGGCTTTGCGCGCTGGCGCCGCGCGGGCGAGGGCGAGGCCCTCCAGCAGTTGCGGGATGCAATCCGTTGGATGGAAGGGCGCGACTTCAAGTTCTTCGTATCCGTTCAGTACAGCTGGCTGGTCGAAGCCTGCGCAGACGTTGGCGATATTGCGAGCGCGCGGCGCTACGCGGCCCATGTCCTTCTGCGGGCGCGACACGGCGAGCGTCTGGGCGAGGCCGCCGCCAGTCGCGCGCTCGCGCGGTTGGCGGCAAAGGCCGACCGCCCCGACGACTGCGCGCGATGGATGAAGCGCGCGGACCTGTCTGCACGCTTGCGTGGCTCGCGACGCGAAAATGCGCTCAATGAAGCGCTAGCCGCTCGGCTCGAAGCATCTGCGGGCCGCCCCTGTAGCGCGCGACGCGTCGAACACGCGCAGGCGGAGCTGCGCGCGATGGGGATGAACTGGTACGCCGACCGAATGCTCAGCCCGTTCTGACCTTCGTCACGCGACGATCGGTTGTCCGATGCCCATGGCCTGCATCGCGGCGACGATCTCGTCGGCCAGCAGTTCGTAACCATCCGATGTCGGATGCAGTTCGTTGTCCCAGAGAGTCGTGTAGTCGTTCGCGTAGCGCGGATCCCTGGCCAGTACGCCGGTGAGATTGACATGTCGCGCGCGCGGCGTCGCTGTCGCGACACGGTCTGCTGCTCCGTTCAGACGGTCGATCAGGTCGCGCATGACCTTCCGGTTTTTCGTGAGATCGGTCATGCCGCGCCTTGCGAAAACGGGGCCGAGCCATTTGTTGCCGAGCAGACCGCGATTGTCCGGCACCGGGTGGTCGTAGGCATGAATGACGATCGGCGCATCGGTCGATTGCCGCAGCCTGTCGACGATCTTCGCGAAATAGCCGTGCAATTCGTCGTCGATGAATGTCGCGACTTCGGTCTCGATCAACGGTTCGTCTTCATTCGCTCCATTGGCTTTCAGCAAGCGGTAGAGCGGCGTCGCGGCTCGATCCGACGTCGGCTGGCACACGTCGTTTCCGCCGCCGCCGAGAAGAATGCAGGCGGGGTGTGTTTCGTCGGAGCCGAGATTGTCGAAGAAGCGAGAGACATCGTCCAGCGCGGCGGGCGAGGCCATGTCGCGCAAGAGGCGACCGGTTTGCGTGAAGTTCATGTGAAACCTGTCGACGTAACCGCGATCTTGCAGCGCGGCGCGCAGGCTCGGAATGAACAGCAGGTTCGTCAGCCAGGAATCGCCGATGGCGAGGATCGGCGTCGTCGTTTCCGCCGCGAGCAATCCGAACAGGCGGTCATCGGCGACTTTCTCCACGATAGCCGGCGCGGCGACGACAGGCCCTTCGAGCGAAATCGTAAGAGGGCCGGGGCCGGGCCGCAGCGCCAGCGGTGATTCGACGAGCGCGCTGAAGAAACCGAGCATCAACGCGATGGCCGGATCGGCGCCAGGGCAGGCGTGCGTCGGATGGTCCGCCGCGCGCCGGTTGCCGCCGAAGGCGTGGTAGTAATCGCGGCTGCCGTCGGCCAGGCATTGCTGGGTCGCTGAAACCGCGCCGGCGACGATCACGTCGCCCGGCTTGACCCGAATCTTGTGGTCGCCCGCGCCGAGCGTGTGCGACACCACGGCGGTCCGCCAGATCAGTTCCGGCACGGCGCGCAGCTGGAACGCCGGTATGAAGTCGGCCGCCAGCCTGTTGCAGGCGTCGGAGAAGTCGCGCGCCGGCGCGCCTGCGAAGCGCGCCCGCAGTTTCCAGAGAACGCCCTCGCGCAGCCATTCGTTGAGAATGCGCCGCAGATTGCCTTCGACCGTCGGGATGAATCCCATCATCGCGCCAGCGATTGTCTGGGCGCAGAAGTCGATGTCGTCTTCGCCTTCCTTGGAATCGAGAACGGCGCGCGCAACCGGCGCCTTTATGTCGTCGCGGAACTCCCTCAGGAAAGCTTCCATCGACGCCCGTACGGATTGGCCATGTGCGGCGCCGTATTGCTCGACGCTGTGGCCTGGATGCGGCTGGAAGATGTAGCGCGACGGCGAGAGGAAATGGCCCGGGTAGTTGGCGGGCTGGTCGAGCGTCCAGTCCCAGCGGTAGCCGGAGCGACGGAAGTGCCCGCCGCTCTCCGACATGCCGAACCATTCCTCGCAGAAATGCGTGAGCAGCGGCTCGACGAGCTCGCGCGACTCGACGGTCAGCTCCCAGCGCTTGGCTTCGTCGTCGCGCGCGTCCGACATTTCCTGTTCGACGAGTTTCCGGATGGCGTCGCTGACCGCGTTGCGCGCATGTTCGAACGCCGTATGCGTGTCGATGGCCATGATCGCGTCGTTGCAGGCGTGCGACCAGCGTTCGTAGGCCTGATCCTCCTGATTTGGGTCGAGGCCGAGATAGAGAACGCCAAACGACCTGTTCATGCGCGGCAGATAGCCCGTGATCGTCAGCGTATCGTCACGGTTGACGAAGACGTCGCGCACCATGTCGCGATCGCCGACAAGAATGCCGAACGGCGTGCGCAGCAATCCGCCGTGATTCTGCCGAATCGCGGCCCAGACCGACGCGCTCGTGAAATCGGCGGCAAAGTCCGGATCTTCGAGAACCGCCTTCCACGCGTCGAGCGCAGCGTCCGCCCCATGGACCCGCTCGTACTCGCGCAATTCGGCGATCTTGCGCTCGCCGGCCTCCGCGCTCCACGTCAGCAGCGGCCTTGCGCCCTGTGCGGCCGCGCGGGTCTTGAGCAGCTCCAGCGCCTTGATCGAGGGCGCAAGCAGATAGGCGCCCCATTCCAGACGGATGAAGGGTTTCGGCTCGACGTGAAGCTGATCCTCGCCATCGAGCGGCATATGGATCGCCTTGCCGTCGTGCTCGAAGCGGAAGAACCGCTTCTTGCCGGGCTCGGCGAGGCCGAGCAGCGGATCGGAGACGCCGGAATATCCGCCGGAACTGTTGCCGCCGGAGATCCAGCTCTGGATCACCTCGAATTGCTCGCCGAGATTTGCGTTATAGGCCATGAAAACGAGACCGCGCTCCTGCGCGTAGCCAGCCGCCTTGCGTGTCGGGTCCTGTTCGTTGCGATCGAGCGCCGGCCCGTAGGACATGCCGCGCCGAACGATACGCGGCGGACGCGCGCCGGCTTCCGGCAGGACGAAGCGCGGGTTGGTGCGCCGGATATGCGCATGCAGCGGGCAGCGCGTTCCCTTCGGATCCTTGTCGAAATGGAAGTCGTTCGACAGAGGATCGGAGCCGAAGACATCGGCCAGCGGCTGTCCGGATCTCGCATGGTCCGCCGGCCAGCGGCCGAGCATTTTCGCCATCAGGTCTTCGCGCCCGAGCGCCGCGCCCTGCGCCGAGACGGCGCTCACCGCGCCATCGAGTGCCGTGTCGAAGGCCTGCACGTCCTGCCGCAGCTTGCGCACCGCCAGGAAGCTGCCGTCGCGCAGAAGCGTATGCAGGCCTTCGGCCGCGCCGCCATAGAAATCCGACCTGTCGGCGAGGTTGGGATAGCCGCACAGCAATTCACCGAGATGGATCTGGTTGGAATAGCGTCGTCCAGCCTCCACTTTTGTCAGAACTGGTTCGGAATTGCCTTCCGTGAAACCGAAATGTTCCTCGACGACATTGGACGCGTTGCGCAGGCGGTGCATCCACTGCAGCGACAGGGGAATGACGCCTTCATGCGCCGCGACGAGCTTCTTGAGCGCCTCCATCAGCGGCGCGCGCGCGGTCGGCGTATCCTCGTCCGTGCTCTGGGGCGTCGCGCGACGACGCACCTGCACCATCGCGTGCACGGCGCCGAGATCGATGCGCGGCGCTTCGCTGTCTTCGTCGATTTCCTGCGCGTAGACGCCCTTGTCCCAGTTTCGCGCGGGGCGGCGCCAGCGCAGCGGATGATTGATGCGCACGTCGCCCAGGATGCCGGCGCGCATCTCCATGCCTTGCACGAATTCCTCCGGCAGGCCTCTGATCTCGTCGTCCGTCAGGCCGGCCACGCGCAGCCCCTCCACCGTGAAGCCGACGTTGGTCGCAATGCCGCCGGGCGCCAGCGCATCGGCGTGGGTGGTCGCCTGCAATGCGCCGAGAAATTCGGCGATGGCGGCCGCCGATTCGAATTGCACCATCAGCAGGCAGCCGTGATCGATATCGGCATAGGATGTCAGTATGCCGCCCTGCACGTTGGCGGGATCGGCGAGCGGGGGTGTTTCCGGAATCGGATTGGGCAATTGTCGGCGCGCAGCAGGTTCGGCAGGGACTCTCTGGATCCAGCGGACAGCTTCGTCGAAGCGCCGCAGCGCGCGTTTGACGCCGAGTTGATAAGTCGGATTGCCGACCATCGGCAGGAATTCCGGCAGCAGTTCGTGCGCGGCGCGCAGCAGGATGTCGCCGTCGTCCGTGCCGTAGAGATAGATATCCGACAGGCGATGGACGCCCGCGAGAACGCGCATGCCATGGCGAAAAGCAGGGCGTCCCGCGTCCTCGATCTTCATTTCCTTTTCGAAGCCGGCGCTGGTCGGATCGCCCGGCACGCGTCCGTCGAACTCGAAGATCGAGCGAGCAGCGATCTGTTCCGCCGAGGGAATGCGCATGCGCGCCGTCAGCAATTCGCCATGCGCCGCCTCGTCGCGAGCATGGACGCGTTCGGCCATCTTCAAGTATCGGATATCGTCGACGGTGATATTGGGCGTCGCATAAAGGAAGGCCGCTTCGCTCTGCGCCGACTTCAGCCACTCGCCCCATTTCTCATAGCTGTTTTCGTAGCCCAGCACATAGCCCTCGGTGTTGCAGAACACGAGATCGAGAAGCCGCGTCACCTTCTGCCAGATCACGCGCACATAGGCTTCCCACGAGCCGTCGAAGGTGACCGTCAGCAGAACCTTGTCGTCGCCATACTTCTCGTCCTCGAGCACCACGATCCCGACCGAGTGGATGCGGCCGACGCGTTCGACCGCGTCCGAGAGGACACGAAACAATTCGTGCTCGTGCGAATCGGAGCGGCCGATGTGCAGGGCGCGCAGCACGCGCTTGACACGCGTCTTGTAGGTCACCGCGTCGAGCGCGGGCACGAAGCCCTTCTTGATCGTCGCCAGCACCCGGAAGTCGGAGGTTCCAGCAAGTCCGCCGGTCTTGACTGTCAAATCGCGGCGCATGCTGTTCCCCCTCGCATTTGAATCTGTTGGCCACGACCGCCGAGAAAGCGATCGTGGCCCGAATTGGCCAAAACGATAGTGGCTTGAGACTTGCGCGAGGCAGTGTGAGGCGCCTCACTGTCCCGCGTCGGCGCGACTTTTCAGCGCGACGTCGCCTCGGCGAGCGTATCGGCGCGCAGCACCGTGAGGCGCCGCCGCCCGAGAGCGATGACGCCTTCGCGCGCCCAGACCTGCAATTGCCGGTTGATCATTTCGCGCGACATGCCGACGCGTTGACTGATCTCGCTCTGCGACAGTTCCGCGGAATGGTCGGGCGCGCCCTCGGTCAGGCGGAGCAGTGTCTTGGCGAGCCGTCCCCGCAGATCCATGAACATGAGCTCTTCGACCTGTTCGGTCGTGCGGCGCAATCGGCCGGACACGATCTCGAGCAGCTTGATCGCGATCTCCGGCGTCTTCTTGAGAAGCGGTATGAAGTCGCGGCGCTCTAGCGCCAGCAGGCAGCAGTCGGTGAGCGCGGTCGCGTCGCCCGTGCGCGACATGCCGTCGAGCAGCGCGATCTCGCCGAAAATGTCGCCTGACTCGAACTGGTTGAGCACGGCGCTCTTGCCCTCGCTCGAGGATGTCGTCACCAGCACGGCGCCGCGCACGACGGCGAATAGGCAATAGCCGGGGTCGCCCTTGGAGAAGATCGTGGCGCCGCGCCGGAATTCCCGGGCCTTCGCATAAGCGGCGATCTGGTCTAGGGCGTCCCTGTCCAGCTCCCGAAATAATTCGTGCTGCCCGAGGATCGCTGCCTTGTTCAGCGCGGGCGTGCGAGGCTCAGGATTGGCGTGAAGGGTCATGGCCGATTGTTTTCCATCACGTTTCCGCCGTCGAGCGTAACACAGGCGGCGATGGCGCCAAGATGCGAACGCTGGATGCCCGACCGTGCGGGGCATCCGAGCCGTCATCTCGAAATGCCTTCGAATTGCGCAATCGTGATGCATCGGTGGGCAGCAGCTCGCGGCCGATACATTGCACAGACATCGATTGTTTGACGCGCGCGGACGCATGCGGCGCCCAACCGGCAGGCTGCGGGCCCGTCGGAGCAGAACCCGATCAATGAATGAAATGATATTTGTCAATCAAATACCGAATTGAAAACAAACGACTAACTGGCA
>JAGRKN010000240.1 GCA_020442275.1 Rhodoblastus sp.
TTGATGCGCGCCACCCAATAATACCAGCCGTCGACCAGCATGCGATGCTCGTCGATGTCGTTGACGAAGCCCCCCTTGCCATCCTGCGCGGTATGAAAGGAATAGCGCGGATGCGGCGAGATGAGCTGCAACGGATAATTGGCGAGCAGCTCCGTGCTGCGCACGCCCTCCCATGAGGGGATGTAGCGGTTGAGCGCGGGACGCTCGGGATCGTTGGCGCGCGCGAGCGACGACGACACGAACTCGAGCTTGCCGGATTGCGTCTGCAATCCGTGTCCGAATTTCTCCCGATATTCCGATGGCAACGGATGGGGCTCGGGCACGTCCTTCTTGCACCCCTCGGCAAACCAGCGATAGGCGGGCTTCTGGCGCAAATTGTCCTTCTCGGCCGGGACGACGAAATAGCCCTTCTTCAGGAATTTGCGCCAGGAGATGTGGCGCGAGACGTCGGAGGCCTCGAACATCATCTTGCACCAGTCGAGTTCGGTGCGTCCTTCCGCGAAATAGGAGGAGAGCCCGAGCCGTTTGCATATGTCGAGGAAGATCTGGAAATCCGACCGGCTCTCGCCGAGCGGCTCGATGCACTTGTGCTGCAGCGTGATCACGCGATGATTGAGCTGACCTTCATTGTGGTAGCTGTAGCCGCCGGCCGCCGCCCATTCGCTGATGTCCCAGCGTTCGAAATTCGTGCAGGCCGGCAGGATGATGTCGGCGAAGGGAACCTCGCCCTCGTTCCAGATCGACTGGTTGACGACGAATTCCAAGCTCTCCGCCTGATAGGCCTTCGCCAGCCGGTTCGAATCCATCGACGTGCCGAAATGCGAGCCGCCGTATTTGAACATCATGCGCACCGGCGAATGGCCCGGCGCGGGATAGCCGAACTTCGCGAACTGACGTTCGAGCGAACGCGGGTCGGTCGGATAGCCCTCGGTCTTGCCGTCGAGGATCGCCTCGGGAATGCGCAGGCGCGGCACGCGCTGTCCCACGGAATTCATGGAAATGAGATGGGGCATGCGTTGGTAGAGCGAGACGGCGACCGCATTGCCTTCCACGTCGCCGGAAAATCCACCCTCCGCATATCCGGGAAAATAGAAATCGAGATCGACGGGCGTTCCATATTGCAGGCAGCCGAAATTGACGCCGGGCTTGCCGAGCCCCTGCATCGCCATCAGCAGCACCATCGAACGCGCCCATTGCGCGCCCGTCGCTGCACGATTGGCGCCGCCGAAGGTCGTGCCCTTGCCGCCGCAGGACAGATAGGTGCGCTTCGCGCCCCATCTGCGCGCGAGCGCGCGCACGACGGAAGCCGGCACGCCGGTCTCGCTCTCCTGCCATTCCGGCGTCTTGGGCGGCGTACCGTCCTCGCCGAGAAGATGCGCGCGCCATGCCTCGAAGCCCGTGGTGCGCGTCGCGACATAGTCCTTGTCGTAGAGTCCTTCGACGATCCAGACATGCATGATCGCCTGGGCGAGCGCGGGGTCCGTGCCGGGCCTGATCTGGATCCACTTGCCGCCGAAGAAGGCGGCCGTCGAATTGAGATAGGGATCGATATGGATCATCTCGATCCCGACCTCTTTCGCCCACAGCCGGCGGATCGTGCCTTCGAGCCCGGCATAGCTGCCGGTGGTCGCCTCGGGATCGGACGACCAGAACACCATGAGCTCGCAATTCTCGAGGCAGTCCTCGAGCTGTCCATAGGGTTCTGCCGCGCCGTTGCGCATCGAATGGCCGTAATGGTGCATGGCGCCCCAGTACCAGCCTTCCCAGCTGTCGGGATTGATGACCATCTTGGTCGTGCCGATCGCATTGTTGAACCGGAACAGCGAGCAGAGGTAGTAGCCGAGATTACCCCAGGTATGGTGCGAGGAATGGCTGGACAGGATCGCGCCATTGCCGTGCTGCGTCTTCATCCGCCTGATCTCGGAAGCGACGATATCGAGCGCCTCGTCCCACGAGATGCGCTCGTAGCCAGAGATTCCGCGATTTTGCGGATTGCGCGCGCCGTTCGGATCGAAGTCGACGCGCTTCATCGGACAGAGCAGCCGGTCCTTCGAATAGACCGTGGATTTGTTGGAAAGACCGTGCGAGCTGATGCTCGTTTGCGGCGGCGGCGTAAACGTCCTGCCGCGCGCAGAAACGCTCCAGCGGCCCTTCGCCGCTTCGTCCGCTTCGAATTCGATCGGCGTCATGCGAACGATCCTGCCGTCCTTCACGTAGACAAAGACCGGCCCGCCATTGGTGTCGTTGACGTAGCGGGTCTCGCCGTTCGGCAGTTTCTCGCCGAACGACCAATGCGCGCTCATCATCAGACTCGCGACTTCGGTGAACCAGCGCGTCGCGTCGTCGTCGCCGACGATGTCCAGTTTGAACATCTTGATCGCGTTGATGTAATCGAAGTGCCGCATCGGCGGCGTGAGCAGCCGCAGGCCGGTCTCGGAATCCTTGAACAGCAGCCGCACATCGGCCTTGTCCGCCGGCCCGGCGCCGCTCGCGATGCGCCCGCGCGAGAAACGGTACCAGCGCCCGACGCCCGCGTCGCGTGTCTCGATCGAGACCAGCGCATCCCTCTCGGCGATTTTCGCGCGGAAGGCGGGAAAGGCGAGAGCGGCGGCGCGCATGGCCTGCGCCACGCCCCACAGAACGACGGGAAACGCCGCGCGATCCCTGAAACCGGCCATGCCGCCACCTCGCCCATTGCACGAATTCCTGAGGTCAGTGTCGGGTAGACCGCCGCGCGTCAAAACGCTCGCGGCCCGACTGTCCGCGCTGCGGACGCCGGACGCCGGGCGATTGGCGGCTCGCCGCGCCGCGCCGATAGTCGAGGGAATGATCCAACAAGGCCGGGGGAAGCGTCATGCGCGACTATGCCGTCAGGTTCAGCCATATCGGGCTCTACGTGAACAAGCTCGATCCGATGATCGACTTCTATTCGCGCATCATGGGCCTGCCGGTGACCGATCGCGGCCTTCTACACGGCACGATCCCGATCGCCTTCATGAGCCGCGACCCGCAGGACCATCACCAGATCGCCCTGATCGAGGCGCGCACGCCCGAGCACGGCATCGGCAACGTCAACCAGATCTCGTTTCGCCTGCCGGATCTCGACGCTCTGAAACGCCTGCGTCAGCGCATGATTCAGGAAGGTTACATCAAGGAAGGCGTGACGAAACATCGCACGATCACGCATGGCAACGCCTGGGCCATGTATGTGCACGATCCGGAAGGCAACCAGGTCGAGTGCTTCGTCGACAGCGACTGGTATATCGAACAGCCCTGCAGCCTGCACATCGATCTCGATCGCCCGACGGCCGACATTCTCGCGGAATCCGAAGCCTTCTGCCGCGCGCAGCCGAGCTTCAAGCCGATCGAGGAATGGCGCGATGAGATGCGTCGCCGCATCGCGGCGCATGACGCGGCCTGATCTCGCGGGAGATGCCTCTCATGGTTCGGCCGTCAGTCGCCGCGTGCGCTGCGTTCGAGAATGGCCTTGGCCGCCGCGCGCAACGGGTCGACAAATTGCGCCCGCGCCTCGTCGACCGACATGGCCGTGCGAATCCAGATGACGGAGATGCAGCCGAGCACATTGTCGTCGCGCAAGATCGGCGCGGCGAGGCTCGCCGTCTTGGCGTTGAACTCGCCGCCGTCGCGCGTCGCATGACCGCGCGTGCGCGTCTCGGCGATCATGCGGTCGAGTGTTCGCGGTTCGAGAAACGGCCGATCCTCCGGCTCGTCGAGACGGACGAGATGGCGCAGGATGACCGAGCGCTCCTGATCGCCGCAAAAGGCGAGATAGGCGCGGCCGGCGGACGTCCGCAGCATCGGCAGGCGGCGACCGATCATGCCCCGGTCGATCGACAAGGGGCTCAGCGCATGCGTGGTCTCCTGGATGACCATGGCCGCGCCCTCGTAGACCGACAGATCGAACGGCCAGACGAACCTCTTGCCGAGTTCGAGCAGGATCGGACCGGCGCCCTGCGCGACGAGAATCGAGGCGTCGTATCCATCGCCCAGGCTCAAGGCTCGTCGTGTGACCCTGAAGAGGTCGTTGGAGGCGCCGCGCTCGACGTAACCGAGCTCCTCGAGCGTCTCGAGCAGCCGGTACACGGTCGGTCGCGGAATGCCGATCTGCGCGGCGAGCGCGCCGGCGCGAATGCCGCCGGAGGCGTTGACAGCGCGCAAAATATCGAGACCGCGTTCGAGCGCGCGCACGCTTTCGCCGCGCGGCCGGCGGCCCGGTCTTGGAACGGTCATCCTTCCTCCCGCCGAAATCTTATCCGCGCGCGCCGTCGCGCAAAACCCGTTCGCGTGTCGCGCGCGGCCTTTGCACCCAGGAGAATGACATGAAGATCGCTTCCTTCATCGATCCGGCCGGCCGGGCGAGCTATGGCGTCGTCGTCGGCGACAGCCTCGTCGATCTCGCCAGGCGACTGCCCGACGTTCCGAGCCTCAAGGCGCTGATCGCCGCCGGCCGGCTTGAGGAAGTCGCCGGCCTTGCAAGCGCGACGCCGGACTACAAGCTCGCCGAGCTCGCCTTCGCGCCCGTCATTCCCGACCCCGACAAGATCATCTGCGTCGGGCTCAACTATCGCGATCACGTCGCGGAAACCGGCCGCGCCGTGACGGAGAAGCCGGCGCTGTTCTGCCGATTTCCGGCGAGCCAGGTCGGCCATCTCCAGCCGTTGGTCAAGCCGCCCGAGAGCGATGAATACGATTACGAGGGCGAGCTGGCCGTCATCATCGGCAAGGGCGGGCGCCGGATCGCGCAGAAGGACGCGCTCGCCCATGTCGCCGGATACGCCTGCTACAACGAGGGATCGATCCGCGACTGGCAGCGCCATACGAGCCAGTTCCTCGCCGGCAAGTCCTTCGCCGAATCCGGCTCCTTCGGTCCCTGGATGGTCACGGCCGACGTGCTGCCGGATCCCTCGAAACTGACGCTCGAGACGCGGCTCAATGGTGTGGTCGTGCAGCACACGACGACCGACTTGATGATCACGCCCGTGCCGGCGCTGATCGAATATATCTCGACCATCTTCCCGCTTGGGCCGGGCGACGTGATCGTCACGGGTACGCCCGGCGGCGTCGGCACCAGGCGCAATCCGCCGCTGTGGATGAAGGCGGGAGATGTCGCGGAAATCGAGATTTCCGGCGTCGGCGTATTGCGTAATCCGGTGGTCGCCGGGGCCGCGTGATCGAGGGTATCGCGCCGACGCGAAGGAACGTTGGCGCGCCTTGTCGTCGCGTGGATACAGACGGGCCCGCTGAATATCGGCGTGACTCGCCAGAATGTCGCCGATGATGGCGTATCAGCCTTCAGGTCCTGAATGACGGCGCTCGCGCGGCTCTTCGAGAGGCGCGCCGATCCGCCGTAGTTCGGCGACGAGAGCTGCGAACGATGCGTTCGAAAGCTCCCGTCCGTTCAATATTCCCATTCCACGCCGACGCCGACCGACGTCTTGCCGTCGACGCGGGTTTCGCTCTGCACGCGAAAATTCTTGAAGACGTCCACGCCGACATTGACCGAGGTCTGGTCAGGCTTGACGCCGGTGCGCACGCCGACGCTGACGCCCTTGGCGATATAGCGTGAGACGCCGACCGTCGGCCCGCCCGCCGCGCCGACATCGACATCGAGCGCATCGACGCCGAGCGCCTTGCGCATCTTCTCGAACGCATCGGCGCCGGAGGACGCGCCGGAAAATTGCGCCAGCGCCATGGCGAGCTGCACGGCTTGACCCGGCGTAAGCGAGGCGGATGCTTTCGCAAACAGCAGGCGCGACAGCACCTCGTCCTGCGGCAGGCTGGGCGAGGAGGTAAACGCGAACATGGGCTGCGAAGCCGGGCCGGTGACCGCGACATTGGCGGTCACGCCGCCGGCGGACGTCTGCGCGGCGAAGTCGAGCTGCGGCGTCAGTCCGCCGGCGAAGGCCAGCTTGCCCTGGGTGATGTCGAGGCGCTGGGTGAGCAATTGCATGCGCCCGCGCCGCAGGTCGAAGCCGCCGTCGACGACCGGCTTCTGGATCGTTCCGCCGATCTTGAGCTGCCCGCCGAATTCCGCGTCGAGGCCGCGCCCGCGCACGAAGATTCGATTGGGCGCGGCGATCACGAGGTCGATCGGCGCGTCGAACGTCGGCTTGCGCGCCGCCCGCGCCTTCTCCTTGCGTTCGATGGCGATCATCTGCGCGGCGAATCCCTTTGCGTCGATCTGGCGCGTGCCGGCAAGCGGCTTCAGATTGATCGGCATGCGGTCCGGCACATTGACGTCCATGCTGCGCAAGGTCACGCGGCCGGCGATGCGCGGCGCGCGCGCGAGCGGGCCGTTGATCGTGAGATCGAGGTCGCCGGTGGCCGATGCGACGTCGCTGTCGGCGAATTGCGCATCGGCGGATTTCACGATCAGGGCGGCGGGAAAGCCCGCCGCGGGGTCGACGCTGACCTTGCCGGCCACGGCCACGCGTCCGCCGTTCTTCGTCTGCCCGTTGAGTCCGGAGATGACGATGTCCCGTCCACTTCCGCTCAGCTTGCCCGTGATGTTGGCGAGCGCGACGCCATTGGCGGCGTCCGAAAAACCGCCATTGACGATATCGATCGCGCCGCCGACGACCGGCGCGGACGCGGAACCCCTCAGTGTCAGATCGACCTTGGCCGTTCCCGCGATCGACTGGCCGTTGGCCGACAGGGTCGTGTTGGCGAGCGCGGCGTCGAGTGCGCCTCGTATCGCCAGATCGAGCGCGCCGGCGCCGAGCGGGACCTGACCGGTCACTTTCACTTTGCTGCGCGGCCCGATCGCGACATCGGCGTCGACCGTGCTGCGGCTACCAGACAGCTTGCCGGCGGCGGTCGCCTCGATCGGCGGCAGGCCGGCGCTGCGCGTCTGCGGCAGCGTCAGACGCGTGACCTTGACGCGCCAGTCGCCGGTCGGCGCCTTCGCCGTTCCGCCAATTTTGGCCTGCGCATCGGCGACGCCGTCGAAGGCGAGCGAGGGATCGGCGAGCGCGAGGATCGACAGCGGCAGCGCGCGCGCGGTGACGTCGAGCGCGAGCCTGTCGCCCGCGAAGCCGTCGATCGCGAGCCGCCCGCCGCCGGCGGCGACGACAATGCCTTTGAGGTCGACCCCGCCATCGCGCAGCGTGGCGCTCGCGGGTCCCGCGAGCGCGATCCGCTTGCCCGCGCGGGAGGCGGAGAATTGCGCGATGTCGAGGCGGCGCGGTTCGCCGTTCGTGAGCGCGCCGCGCCCCGTGATCGCAAAGCCGCGCGCATCGAGCGCGAGATCGAGCGCGGTCGCGCCGTCGTCGCCGGGCTTGGCGACAAGCCTCAGTTTGGGGATCGACTCGCCCGCGACGCGCGCGCCGTCGGCGACGATGCGGCCCTCGAGTTGCGGCTTGCCGAACAGGTCGCGCGCGCTCGCCTGCGCATCGAGCCGTTCGATCGAGACCTGCGACGAACGCACGCCCTGGCCATGCGCCTCGATGACGGCGGATTGCTCGCCGCCGGCATTGTCGAGCGTGATGTCGGCGTCGAGCCGGCCCGACAGTTTTTCCAGCGCGAAGGCCGAGAAAGCGTCGAGATCCGGCACGCTGGCCTTCAGGCGCCCGCGTGCGCGTTTCGCCGCATCGAGCGCAAAGGCGCCGGACACGCGCGCGCGATCGACGGAAAGATCGAGCGTATCGATCTTCCATGTCTCGCCTTCGCGCTGTGCGCGAAGCGCTCCGCGCGCCGGCTTGCGGTCGATCACGCCATCCAGCGCGGCCGTGACGAGCGCAGCGCCTGTAAGGTCCTTAGCTTCGCCGGTCAGCGACAGGTTCGGTATGGCGCGGCCGATCGCGCTCGCCTCGCGCGCCGCGATGCTGAACGTCGCATCCAGCTTGCGCAGCGAGCCTTTCAGCGCGACATCGGCCTCGGCTTGGCCGGTCAGCCGCGGATCGGCGACCCTGAGATCGGGCGCGGAAATCTTCGCGACGAGATCGGCCCTATCCTGCGTCGCCTTGCCGTCGACGACCGCGCTCGCGCGTTCGCCCGTCAGACGCAGCGCCTCGAAGGCGACGCCGCCATCGGCGAGCGTCGCCCTGCCGGACACCGCGAGCCGCTTGCCAAGCAGGCGATCGAGCGCGGCGACGCCGATGGCGGGATGCGCGACGCCGCCGTCGAGCGTGGCGGCGATGCGGCCCGTGCGCGGCGCGCCGGACAAGGCGGCGTCCAGCGCCAGCGCGCCCTTGAGGTTCGTCTTCGCGAGGCCGGAGAAACGCGAGAGGTCCGCAGACGCGATGCGTGCGCGGCCGTCGAGAAGATCGGCGCCGGCTCGGCCGGTGAAGCCGAATTCGGCGGCGCCGGTCGACAGCATGGCGACGCTGATGTCCATCTGCTGGAAATTCTCTGTGCGCGCGCGAAACGCTAACCGCGCGCTGTCGCCGAGCGCTTCCGACACCGCGGCGTCGGCAAGCGCCAACCCGTTCGCATTGCCCGTGGCGACAATGTCGAACACGCCCGATGCGTTCGCGGCTGGCGCGAGCGAGGCGTCGAGATCGACATGGCCGATGCGGCCGAGAGGCCCCTGCGCCTGTTCGACAAGTACGCGCGCCGCGCCTTCGGGTTTGGTGAGCGTGCCGGAGATTCGCGCGTCGGCTTGCAGCGTTTTGGCCGCGAAGGCCGCGCCCGCCTGGGCCGGTTTGCCAGCGATATGCGCTTCGCCCGACAGCCGTCCGTCAGCGGCGAGCCCGCCTTTCGCTTGCAGCCCGAGGGCGGAGGCGTCGAGCGCGAGATTGTCGAGCCGCAAGGCGCCATTGTCGGCGAAGGCGGCTACGCCCGTCGCGCGCGTCGTCTTCTCGAACAGGGCTGCGAGGTCTTTCGGCAACAGGGCCGCGAGCCGCGCCGAAAGATCGAAGTCGACGCGTCGTTCGGCGCCGGCGCGCTTGATCGTCGCGGTTCCTACGGCATCGGCGACATCGCCGGCGCGCGCGTCGAGTTTCGCGGCGAAGGCGTCGAGCGTTCCATCGCCGTGAACATGAAGCTCGACCGGCGGCTGGCCTTTGATTTCAGCGAGACGCGCCAGCAACCCGCCCTGCGGCTCCGAGGCGTCGACCGCCAGTTTTATCGTCGCGCCGTCGCCCGCGATGTCGGCGCGCGCAGTGACAGAGCCCGGCGCATCCGTTCGCTTGGCGTCGAGCGAGACGCGCACGGCGGCGCCCGAGACGCCGAGATCGACGGCGCCGACCAGCGACAGCGACGCCGGCGCGCCGAGGGCGGGCTGCGCCAGATCGAGTTTGCCGATTGTGAGCGAAGCCACGCGCACGGCGAGCGGCGGCCGCCAGCCGAGCGCGGTCCTGATCGTCTCGACGAGGCCCTTGTCGTCGGGTTTGGCAGGAGCGGCCAGGGGCTTGCGCAAGACGTCGACGGCGCCGATGTCGAGGGAGGAAATGTCGGCGATGCCGCGCAAAATCGCGAGCGGACGCCAGCGGGCCTCGACGCGGTCGATCTTCAGCCAGACGCCCTTGGCGTCGGCAAAGGATATGTCGCGCACGGCGGGCGCGCCCGAAAGGACATTGTCGAGCCCGCCCAACGTCACCGTCGAGCCCGGCGAGGATGCGGCGCGCGAAACATAGCCCGCAATCAGCGCGCCGCCGGCGCCGGTGTTGGCGAACAGTCCGAGCGCGACGAACAGCAGCGTCGGCGCCGCGACAGCAAGACCGCCGATGCGCGCGATGCGGGCGGCGCGCGACATCAGAACGCCTCCCCGACGCCGATCAGCACGCCGAACTTGCTCTCGCCGTGACGACGCGCGATCGGCACGGCAAAGTCGATGCGCAGCGGCCCGATCGGCGTGAAATAGCGCAGGCCGAGGCCCACGGATTCGCGGATCGAGGATTTGAAGCTCGGGAAAGGCGTATCGAAGGCGGAGCCGGCGTCGATGAACGGCACGACGCCGATCGTATCCGTGACGCGGATGCGCGCTTCGAGCGAGGCCTCGAGGAAGCTCAGGCCGCCGGTCGGTCCGTCGAAGCCATTGTGCGGGCTGAGCGAGCGATAGCGATAGCCGCGCACCGAGCCGCCGCCGCCGACGAAGAAGCGCCGGTTGGCGGGAACGTCGCCGACGCTCGCGCCGATGGTCGATCCTGCGGCGATCCGGCCCGCCAGAATGTAGCGGGCCTCTTCGTCGAAGGCGTGATAGGCGGAAATCTGCGCCTTCGACTGCACCATGGTCAGGCCGTGCGGCAGGGCCTTGATGTAGGGCGCGACGCGCAGGGTCGCGCGCACGCCCTCCGTCGGGGCGAGCTTGCTGTCGGTGGAATCGTAGTTGATCGCGATCGGCGCGCCGAGCAGCGAGTAATCGTGCCCGCCCCACAGGTCGACGGTACGGCCGCCTTCGGCCTCGATGCCGATCTGCGCCGACAGGAATTCCGAGAAGCGATGGCGCAGCGCGACCTGCGCGTTCAGATAACTGGCGTAATAATAATCCGTGCTCTCGCGGATTGCAGCGACATCCACCAGCAGGTCGTTGCGCGTACCGCCGAGCGCCGGCTTGATGAAGCTCGCGCCGACGCGGCCCACCACATTACGCCACGCCAACGACGACAGGCCCTTGAATTGCGATGCGCCGCCGATCGTCGCAATGCCGGCCTGCGCGTCGAGCCGCAGGCGTTCCGCGCCGCCGAACAGATTGCGGTCGGTCCAGGACGCGCGCACCGAGGGCCCATCGACGTTGGAATAGAGCGCCGACAGCGCGACCGCGTGGCGCTTGCGCTCGCTGGTCTCGACCAGGATCGGCAGATTGCCGTTGGCGTCGACCCGGTCGCCGTCCACCACGCGCACGCCGCCGATCGCCTCGATCTGGGAAACCGAATTGCGCGTCTCGGCGATCCGCCGCGGGCTGTAGGGCTCCCCTTCCTCGAGGTAGATGAAGGAGGAGATCACGCGCGGATCGACGCCCGGCGACCCCTTCACCGTCACCGCGCCGATGCCCGCGCGCGGGCCGGTGTCGATAGTGACGGCGACATCCATCACGCGCAGCTTGTGGTCGACGACGGGGCGCATGTCGACGACCTTGGCGAGCGGATAGGATTTCGCCCGCAGCTGGTCGATCCACACGCTCTGGGTCGAGCGCACGGTCGCCGCCCGCGCCGGCCCGACGGGATCGGCGCCCCTGCGCTCGCGGTCGATCAGGGCCCGATCCATCAGCCCCTTGGTGCGGGCGTCGTAGATCACGACATTGCGCAGCTGGTAGAGCGGGCCTGGCGTGACAGTGTAGCGGATCGGAACCAGGGCCGTGCCGCGTGAGCCCTCGGCGGCCTTGCCGGCGGCTTCCGCGCCCGCGCCTTCGGGCGTCACCGAAACGCCGGCCACGCTTACGTTGACCGAGGCGTCGAAATAGCCGCTTGCCCACAGAGCGTCGGCGAGTTCGCTGAAGTCCGAGACCACGCGCCGCGACAAAGCGACGCCGGAGGAGGGCGGCTCTAGCCGCAGCCGCCAGGTCTTGGACGCGTCCTTCAACGCCTCGGCGAGACGGGAATCCTGATCTACGCCTTCGAAAACAACATCATAGGCTATGCCATCGGGCGTCGGAACCGCCTGCTGGGGCGCGCCGAACAGCCCGAAAAAGTCGAAAGCCAGCCCGACTCCGCCGGAAGCAAGCCAGCAAAGCAGAGCGAGGCCTGCGGCCGTGATCGGTCTGCCGGTCGAACCCAAACCCTTGAACTCGCTATTCTCTCGACGCGCACGGAAAGCGTCCTGATGGTTACTGAAACACAGTTTAGTGAATTGTCCTTTATCAACAAGGCCGAGCGCTCATTTTCGTCGCCGGACGCCTGGATCCGGTCGCCGGCAGGCGATAGGGGCCGCAGTCCCGCCCATGATCGACGCCGCGCAGGGAATTGTGCAGGTCCCGGTTGGCGTCGCATGCGATGGAGGCGGTCGGTTAGCCAGACGCTGTCCCTGGTCGAAGATGCGATAGGATGAACGCCTCTGGCTTATCTCGCCGAACATTCTGCAAACCCGGAACTCAGAGTTCATGTCCGTCGCTGCAAGACGCATCTATCTCGCGGGCCCGCTCGGTTTCTCGGAACTGGGCCGTCTCGGTCAGGCGAGCCTCGTCGCGCTCGCACAGGAATTCGGCCATGAGATCGTGGACCCCTTCGCGCTCGCGCCGCAGGACGAGATCGAGCGGATCGCGGGCCTGCCGTCGCTCGATGCGCAGCGCTCGGCCTGGCGCGATCTCAATCGCCGCATCGGCGAAACCAATGCGCGCGCGATCGACGACTGCGACGTCGTGCTCGCGGCGCTCGACGGCGCGGATGTCGACAGCGGCACGGCCGCCGAGATCGGCTACGCCTTCGCGCGTGGAAAAACACTTATCGGCTATCGCGGCGATTTCCGGCTCGCCGCCGACAATCTCGGCTCCATCATCAATCTGCAGGTCGAATATTTCATTCTCGCGAGCGGCGGCGATATTGTAGTTTCGCTCGACGCGCTGCGGTCGCGCCTCGCCACGCTCTGAGCGAAAAGGTCAATCCGTGCGCGTCGCTGGCCAAGTCCAGATGCGCATCGGGGTCGAGATATTCTTCAGCTGCCTGACGCCGATATCCTCGAGCTCGATCGACGTGCGTCCGCGCAGGAATTGTTGGGCCTGCTCGGTGACGGCTATGCCGGCCGGCCTGGCGATTTCCTGGGCGCGCGCAGCCAGCGCGACGCCCTCGCCGAGCCGGTCGAGCTGGCTCACGATCACATCGCCGACCGCGACGCCCACCCGGAATTTCATGCCGCCGTGCGGCAGATGGGCCTCGTCCCGCGTCGCCATGATCGTCTGGAATGCGACTGACCACTCGATAGCATCCACGACGCTCGGGAATTCCACGAGCGCGCCGTCGCCGAGCATCTTGAACAGAACGCCGTGCCATTGCACCAGAGTCGGCACCACGACTTCCGCGAAAATGCGATCGAGCGCGGCGAGCGTTCCGGCCTCGTCCTCATGGACGAAACGACTGAAGTCGACGAGATCAAAGGCGACGATGGCCGCGAGCCGGCGCTCGGAATTGCGCGCCGGCGACCATTTGATGCGTCGCAGGATCGAGCGGATACGCGCCACCAGCTCCCGCAGCTCGCAGGGTTTGGCGATATAATCGTCGGCGCCGAGCTCCAGGCCGACGACGCGGTCGATGGCGCTGGCTGTCGCGGTGAGCATGATGATCGGGCAGCCGCAGGTCTGCTTGAGGAAGCGGATGATCGACAGTCCGTCCTCGCCCGGCATGTTGAGATCGAGAACGACGAGGTCGGGCGTGGCGTTCCGCAGCGCCTCGCGCAGCTCGACGCCGCCGTCGCACAATGTCGCGTCGAAGCCGTGCATCCTGAGATAGTCGCCGACCATGTCGCGCGCGTCGGCGTCATCGTCGACGACGAAGATCGTCTGGCCGTTGCTCATGCCTTCGTTCCGTTTCGTGCGGCCGTCAGGCTGATCGAGATGGAAGCGCCGCCCGTCTCGCCCTGGGTCACCGCGATTGATCCGTCATGCAGATCGACGATCTTCTTGACGATCGACAGGCCGAGCCCCGTCGATGTTTCGCCGCCGGTCGGCTTGGCCGAGAGACGCTGGAAGCGGCCGAACAGTCGCGCCATGTCCTCCGGCATGAAACCCGGCCCGGAATCGGTGACTTTCACGACATTGCCGTCCTCGGCCCTAAAGGCGTCGACGCGGATCGCGCCGCCGATCCGCGAATATTTGACGGCGTTGCTTACCAGATTGTCGATCGCCTCGCGGATCCGCTCGGGGTCGCAGAGCGTCGGGAGCGCCCCCGAGACGACGAACTCGATGGTCTGGTCCTTGCGTTCGGCGAGCGGGCGGTTGGCTTCCGCCACGTCGCGCACGACGGCCGCGAGATCGACGACCTCGCTGCGAACCGAAATGTCGAGCGCGTCGTTCATCGCATCCGTGATCAGTTCGTCGATCATCGAGGTCAGTCGCAGCGCCGAGCTGCGGATATGCCGCAATTGCGGCGCGGCCGCCTGCGCGCCCTCCGAATTGCCCGAAAACAGCTCCTCGAGAATTTCGGAGCGGCCGAGAATGACGTTGAGCGGGTTCTTCAGATCGTGCGCGACCTTGCCGAGCACTTCGCTCTGGAAGTCGTTGACCTGTCGCACGCGTCGCCATTGCGCCTCGAGCCGGCGATTGGCTGCGAGCAGTTCGGCGGTGCGCTCCTGCACGCGCTGTTCGAGGTCGGCGTTCGCGCCTTGGAGTTGCGAATAGAGAACCACATTGTCGAAGGCGATCGACAGGCGGCTCGAAAACACCTCGATCAAGGCGCGATCCGTGTCGGTCAGGCGTTTGCCGGCCTCCAGAAACACGACGATCTCGGCGCCGCTGTGCGTGGAAATGTAGAGAACCGTACGCTGGTCCTTGAATGCGGTGCGGCGCGTCGAAAAGGCGGCGTCGACGAGTTCGAGCAGATCGCCGTCGAGCCCTTCCAGCGTGTCGGCGCCCACGCATTCCCGATAGCAGCCGGAGCCCGCCAGAACCGCGAAGCGCCGTCCGCCGGCGCCGAGATCGCGCAGGATGAGGATGCC
>JAGRKN010000241.1 GCA_020442275.1 Rhodoblastus sp.
CCCTGCTCGTCGGTCCCCTCTCGAAGTACCGGCCGATATCGGGCGGCGACGTCGCCCGCGCACTGGTCATCGGACTGGAACAGCCCGGGCGCGGGCTATTCGTTCGCCACTATGCAGACCTGCGTGCAATGGCGCGAGCCTGAGCTTGCCGCGCCTCCCCATGGCGCACTAGCATGCCAGAATAACGAATCCCCGGGAGGAAAGAATGACTGCAAGCGCGCCACTCGCGCACTTGGCCCGCCGTCTGCGCGCCGGCGAGACTCTGTTCATGTCCTGGTGCGGCATGAACGACGCCGCCATCGCGGAAGCCACCGTGCGCGAGAATTTCGACGCGGCGCTGATCGACATGCAGCACGGCGCGGTCGACTTCACGACGACGGTGCAGGCGATCGGTCTGGTCGGGCTTGCCGGCAAGCCGGCGATCGCGCGGATTCCCGTCGGCGAATTCGCGACCGCCTCGCGCCTGCTCGACGCGGGCGCCGCGGCCATTGTCGCTCCGATGATCAACAGCGAAGCGGATGCGAAGCGCTTCGCGAGCTTCGTGAAATTTCCGCCGGTCGGCGAGCGCAGCTGGGGGCCGCATCGCGCCTTCGGCCTCGCGGGCCTCGAGGGCGAAGCCTATTTCCACAAGGCCAACGACCTGCATCTCGCTATCGCCATGATCGAGACCCGCGAGGCGCTCGACGCGCTCGACTCCATCCTCGACGTCCCCGGCATCGACGGCGTGTTCGTCGGTCCTTCCGATCTGTCTATTGCCCTGACCAAGGGCGCCGTCGTCGACGCCGGCCATCCGGAAGTCGACAAGGCGCTCGATCACATCGGCGCGCGTTGCAAGGCCAAGGGCAAGGTCGCCGGCGCCTTCTGCATGACCGGCAAGCGAGCGAAGGAAGTAGCCGCCAAGGGCTTCCGGCTCTGCTCGATTTCCACCGACGGCATGATGATGCGTCTCGGCGCGCGGATGGAGCTGAAGGCCGCGCGCGGCTGACCGCGCCGCGCCTCTGCGAGCAACACCTCCGATGCGCGCCTATCGCGCGTCTTCCAGAATGTAGCCCGCGCCCTTCTCGGCGATCATCGCCGTCGGCGTATTCGTATTGCCCGACGTGATCGTCGGCATGATCGAGGCGTCGACGACGCGCAGACCCGCGATTCCGAACAGACGCAGCCGTTCGTCGACCACGGCCGACGGATCGCTCGCAAGCCCCATCTTCGCCGTGCCAACGGGATGGAAGATCGTCGTGCCGATATCGCCGGCGGCCCTGGCGAGCGAGGCGTCGTCGCCGCCGACCTGCGGCCCCGGCAGATATTCTTCCGGCCGATAGGCTTGCAGAGCCGGCTGGCTCATCAGGCGCCGCGTCACGCGGATGGCGTCGGCCGCCACCTGCCGGTCTTCGTCGGTCGACAGATAGTTCGGCGCGATTCTTGGCGTCGCGCCGATTTCGCGCGACCCGATCCGGAGCGTTCCGCGCGACGACGGCCGCAGGTTGCAGGCCGCGACCGTGATGGCGGGGAAGCGGTGAAGCGGCTCGCCGAATTTGTCGAGCGACAGCGGCTGAACGTGGAACTCGATGTCGGCGCGCTCCTTGCCGGCGGCCGAACGCGTGAAAATGCCGAGTTGCGAAGGGGCCATCGTCAGCGGACCGCGACGCCGCAGCGCATAGTCGATCCCCATCCAGGCGCGGCGCGGCAGCGAATAATAGGTTTCGTTCAGCGTGCGTATGCCATGCACCTTGTAGATGGCGCGCTGCTGGAGATGATCCTGCAGATTGCGGCCGACGCCCGGCAGGTCCAGGGCGACCTCGATGCCGAGCGGCCGGAGCCATTCGCCGGGGCCGATTCCGGAGCGATGCAGAACCTGGATCGACCCGATCGAGCCCGCGCAGAGAATGACTTCGCCTTTAGCCCGCGCCTCGACCGTCTCGCCGCCCTGCCTGAAGGCGACGCCGACGGCGCGGCCACTCTCGAGAAGCAGGCGATCCGCCTCGACGCCGGTTTCCAGTCGCAGGTTCGGGCGCGACAGAACAGGTTTCAGAAAGCCCCGCGCGGAGGACCAGCGGCGGCCGGACTTCTGGTTGACGTGAAAATAGCCGACGCCCTCGTTGTCTCCGGTGTTGAAATCCGGCGTGCGCGGAACGCCCATCTGCACGGCGGCGTCGGCGACGGCGTCGAGAACCGGCCAGGCGATGCGCGGCGGCTCGATACGCCAGCCGCCGCCGACGCCGTGATGTTCGCTGGCTCCCAGGAAGTGGTCCTCGAGCCGCTTGAACGCGGGCAGGACATCGTCCCACCCCCATCCCGGCAGACCCAACTGACGCCAGTGATCGTAATCTGCGGCCTGCCCGCGCATGGAAATCATGGCGTTGATGGCCGAGGAGCCGCCGATGACCTTGCCGCGCGGATAACCGAGCGCGCGGCCGTTCAGACCGGGCTCCGCCTCCGTCTTGAACATCCAGTCCGATCGCGGATTGCCGATGGCGAAGAGATAGCCGACGGGAATGTGAAACCAGATCCAGTTGTCCCTGCCGCCCGCCTCGAGCAGCAGCACGCGTTTTGCGGCATCGGCCGACAGGCGGTTCGCGACGATGCATCCGGCCGTGCCCGCGCCGACGACAATATAGTCGAACTCACCGTCGAGCCGCCTGGCCATCCGTTGCCTCTCCTCGCGGGGATCGCAGAATTTATGGCCCTGCATAACACGCCGGAGGACGGTCGCGCATTGCCGGACCGCTCTGCCGGACCGGCATGCCACATCGAGACGTCGGACTGATGAGTGGTGCCCCTGGCCGGGATCGAACCAGCACTCCTTGCGGAACTCGATTTTGAGTCGAGCGCGTCTACCAATTCCGCCACAGGGGCGTTTCCGGGGTCCGGAAAGCGCGCGGATCATAGCCGTGCGCGGGCGCCCGTCAACCGCGCTCGTGCAACTGGTCTAAAACGGCGCGCGATGCTATTCCGGCCAGCGAGTCGGCTGTCGCGCCGTCGCGGGCGCGCCCATGCGCCGCCGTTGGTTCCAGCGTCCTTATCCCGGCCATCCGGCGCCGTCGCGCCCCGCCCGCTCACGAGGATCGATGTTCAAGAAACTCTACGACTGGACGCTGTCGCTGGCCGATTCGCCGCGCGCGACCTGGGCGCTCGGCGCCATCTCCTTCGCGGAAAGCTCGTTCTTTCCGCTGCCGCCCGATCTCATCCTCGTGCCGATGTCGCTCGCCCAGCCCAAACGCGCCTGGTATTACGCGGGCCTCTGCACCATCGCCTCGGTCGCCGGCGGCGTGCTCGGCTATCTCATCGGCTCCGTCCTCTACGAATCCGTCGGCAAATGGCTGATTCATTTCTACGGCTACGACGAGAAGGCGCTGATGCTGCGCGCCTGCTACGACAAATACGGCTGGCTGATCATCCTGCTGAAGGGTCTGACGCCGATCCCCTACAAGCTCGTGACGATCGTCAGCGGCTTCGCCGGCTATAATGTCGCGCTCTTCATCTTGCTGTCGCTGATTACGCGCGGCGCGCGATTCTTCATCCTCGCCGGCATCCTCAACAAATTCGGCGACCCCATCAAGAAGGCGCTGGACCGTCATTTCGCCACCTTCATGATCTTGATCCTCGGCATGATCGTCTTCGGCTTCTGGGTGGTTTCGAAAATGGGCGGCGGAGGCGCGTGCTGATGTTGGCGCGGCTGGATGCGCGCGCGATCGCGCTTTTCGTCTTCGTCGTCGCCGCGGCGACGCTCGCCGGCGCATGGGCCTTTCAGGCGGCGGGCTATGCGCCCTGCGAGCTCTGTCTCAAGCAGCGCTACGCCTATTATCTCGGCCTGCCGCTGGCGCTTGCCGCCTGGTTCGCGGCGGACGTCAACCGGCGCGGCGCGCGCTTTCTGTTCGTTTTGATCGCACTCGCCTTCGTCGCCAACGCGGTGCTCGCCGCCTATCATTCGGGCGTCGAATTCAAATGGTGGCCGGGACCGGCCGATTGCACCGGCGCCTATCAGGGCGCGTCGAACGTCGCCGACTTCATGAAACAATTGCAGCAGACGCGCGTCGTGCGATGCGACGAGGTCTCTTTGCGCATTCTCGGCTTCTCGATGGCGAACGCCAACATCTTCGTGTCTGCCGCGCTCGCGGCGCTCGCCTCGCTCGGCGCGGGACGCGTGATGAAGCGCGGATAGGTCGAGCCGCCCCTTGGAGCCGCATTCTCCGAAAGCGCGGACCGTCTTCGTCGCAGACTGCGATCAAGCGATGCGCGCAAACGCGGGCTCCGCGACCATACAGTCGCGCGCCGACTTCAGGCGTTCTCGAGAATAGTTGGCGTCGCCCGTCTTCAGGCGCGCGACGTCCGATCGTGAGCGCTTACAGGCCCAGCGCGGCCTTCAGCTCGTTGATCTGGTCGAGCTTCTCGCTCGCCGCGCGCTTGGCCTCGTCGCTCGCGGCGTCGGCGAGGTCTTCCTGCGCATTCTTCAGTTCCTGCGCAATCTTGGCGGCGTCCAGCTGTTCGATCGGCAGGGCCACTTCGGCGAGGATCGTCAGGCCGCCGGTCGC
>JAGRKN010000242.1:0-807 GCA_020442275.1 Rhodoblastus sp.
TCGAGCGTGTGATCGTCGCCGAGCTTTCCGCGCCATTCCGGCTTCATGTCAGCGAATTTTTCACGCACGATTCCGCGCTGCGCGAGTTCGATCGCGTGACGCTGGCCGTAGTCGAAACCGATCGTTTCGACGCGGTCGAAGCGCTCGAGCGCCCAGGCGAGGCAGGTCGCGGAATCCTGTCCGCCGGAGAAGAGGACGAGGGCGGAGCTTTCGCTCACACGACCTCCCCGCGCGCCCACGAGGCAATCAATTGATGCGCGATCGCGAATTTCGGCGGGCAGAAAAAGCCGTCGAGCCGGCCCTCCACCAGCTTCAGCGCGTCCTCGCGCGAAAACCAGCGGGCGTCGTCGAGTTCGGTGACGTCGATGGTGATCTTCTCGTCTTCTGCCTCGGCAAGGCAGCCGATCATCAGCGAGCAGGGAAACGGCCAGGGCTGCGAGGCCATGTAGGTTACCTTGCCGCAGGAAATGCCGGCCTCCTCCTTGATCTCACGGCGTACGGCGTCCTCGAGCGTCTCGCCGCCTTCGACGAAGCCGGCGAGCGCCGAAAACATGCCCTTGGGAAAGCGTGGCTGGCGGCCGAGCAGGCATTTGTCGCCGGAGACCGCGAGCATGATGACGACAGGATCGGTGCGCGGAAAATGCTCGGCCTTGCAGGCCGCGCAGACGCGCTTCCAGCCAGCGGCGCCGACTTGCGTCTCCGCGCCGCAATTCGAGCAGAAGCGATGGCGCGAGTGCCAGTACATCACGCTCTTCGCTTGGGCGAGCCGGCCGGCGGTCTTTTCCGACACCATGCCCTGCATCATGA
>JAGRKN010000242.1:867-3011 GCA_020442275.1 Rhodoblastus sp.
CGCTGCAATTGCTCGCGGCTCGGCCCCAGATCCTGCGGCGCGTCTTCCAGCAAGGTCGCGAATACGCCGCCGACGCCGTCATGGCCAAGGAAGACAGTTTCGCGTGCACCGCCCATCCGCCCGGCCTCGGCGAAGGTGAACAGCGAACGATAGCCCTCGCTGTCGCGTTCGAGGATCACATTGTCGCCGGCGATAACGAAAGTGCGGGCTTCAGCATCCGCACGCAGCGTCTCGATATGGCCGGAATCGTCGCGCTTGTCCGACATCCGGTCGAGATCGTTGGCCGAATAGCCCGTCCGGGCCGAAAGCTCCTTGCGCGCCGCCATTTTGGTTCCTTTTACCGAGTCGGGCGGGAGCATAGCGGCGGCGGCGAGCGAAGGGAAAGGCCGGGGACGTGGCGCGCGTCTGCAATCCATGCAGGATAGCCCCATGAGAATCGCGCTCCTGCTCGTCTGCCTCCTCGCCTTCGCCACCCCCGCGCGCGCCGCTTCTGGCGACGCCGCCTTCGACGCCTTCGTCGCCTCAGCCTGGCCGCCGGCGCAGGCGGCCGGCGTTTCTCGTGAAACATTCGCGCGCGAAACCGCGGGGCTCACCCCAGATCCTGCCATCAAGGCGCAGCCGGCGAAGCAGGGCGAGTTTTCGCTGGCCATGCATTCCTACATCGCGCAGGTCGTGAATGCGCGGAAGGTTTCGATCGGCCGTTCTCGCGCGCTGAGCCTGTCGGACACGCTGGCGATTATCGAACAGCGCTATGGCGTGCCGTCCGAGATCTGCCTCGCCATCTGGGGCATCGAAAGCGGCTATGGCCCGACGCAGGGCGGCCACGACATTCTGCGTTCGGTCGCCACGCTGGCGGTGCGCAAACACCGTGCCGACTTCTACCGCGACGAATTCGTCGCCGCGCTGGTCCTCCTGCAGAACGGCATGCCGCGCGAAAATTTGACGGGCTCCTGGGCGGGCGCGATGGGCCAGCCGCAATTCACGCCGTCGTCCTATCTGAAATTCGCCGTCGCCTATTCCGGCGGCGGGCAGGCGGACATCTGGAACTCGAGCGCCGACGCGCTCGCCTCCATCGCCAATTTCCTGAAAGGCTCCGGCTGGAATCCGGCCGTGCCGGCTGTGATGGAAGTGACCGTGCCGCAGGATTTCGACTGGAAGCCGGTCGATCTCGATCTCGCCCAATGGCGGCGTCTGGGCTTTGCGCGCGCCGACGGCGAGGCGTTGCCGGCCTCGGGCGCGGCCAGCCTGTTCCTGCCGGAGGGCGCGGCGGGGCCGGCCTTTCTCATCACGGAGAACTGGGAAGTCATCCGCCAGTACAATACCTCAGACGCCTATGCGCTGGCCGTCGCCCTGCTCGCCGAGCGCATCGGCGGCGCGTCGGGCCTCAGGCGCGGCTGGCCGAAGGGCTATGTCTCGATGTCGCTGACCGACCGCTCGCGCGCGCAAAAACTGCTTGTCGCGAAAGGCCTCTATTCCGGTGCGACGGACGGCAAGATCGGTCGCGGCACGCGCAACGCCGTGCACGAATTCCAGTTGTCGGCGGGCATGCTGCCGGCGGATGGGTTGTTGACGCCAGCAGTGTTGAAGCGATTGCAACAATAACGCGCCTCATCCTGAGGAGCGCCTGCAAGGCGCGTCTCGAAGGATGGCGACACCGGCATTCCTGATGCGGCCATGCTTCGAGACGGCGCCTGCAGCGCCTCCTCAGCATGAGGGTTTCGGGATCGGAGCACGTTTCGCGGCAGACTCTCAAAATCTGTTCGCGGGGAGGAACGAAAGATGAAATACGTCACCATCGAAAAAGGCCTCGGGCCCGAAGGCCGCATTGCCGTCGTGCGCTTTGACCGCGGCGACAGGCTGAACGCTCTCTCCGCCGAGGCCATGCGCGAATTGCGCGCGGCCGCGCAGAATTTTGAAGACGATCCGAAAACATCCGTTGTCATCCTCACCGGCACGGCGCACGGTTTTTCCGCAGGCTTCGATCTGAAGGATTCAGAGGGACGCGAGCGGACCAGGATGGGCCTCGGCGAGCGCCGCGCGGCGCTGATGGTCGGCCCGCGCATGTGTCGCGCCTGGTACGACATGGAGCAGGTGACGATCTGCGCCATCTAGGGCCATTGCATCGGCGGCGGCGCGGCGCTCGC
>JAGRKN010000243.1 GCA_020442275.1 Rhodoblastus sp.
GCAACATCATCGCCGAACGCGTGCTGGGACTGCCGGGCGACATTCGCGTGGATAAGGATCTGCCGTTCAATAAGGTCCCGACGAAGGGTCGGTAACAACTCCCCCTCTCCCCGTGAAACGGGGAGAGGGCCGGGGTGAGGGGCCGCGCCGACACAACATGCTCTGTCGTTTCGGCGCGCCCCCTCATCCGGCGCGTCGCGCCACCTTCTCCCCGCAAGCGGGGAGAAGGGATCAACAATGATTGCGGAAGTCTGATGAACTTCGACGACACCCCCACAGAAGCCGCCTTCCGCGCCGAAGCCCGCGCCTGGATCCAGGCCAATGCCCCGCGCGAATACGAGGACGACCTGCGCGCCTCGCCCTTCGGCCGCGTCGTGCTGAACTCCGGCGACATCATCGCGGCGTCGAAAGCGTGGCAGAGGAAGAAGGCGGACGCCGGTTGGGCCTGCCTGCATTGGCCCAAAGAATATGGCGGACGCGGCGCAAGCCCGATCGAACGCGTCATCTGGGGGCAGGAAGAGGGCGTCTTCGGCAAGCTCTCCGGCCTCTTCATCATCGGCCACGGTATGTGCGGGCCGACCGTCATGGCCTTCGCCAACGAGGACCACAAGAAGACGCGCCTGCCGCCGCTCGCCTCGGGCGAGGAAATCTGGTGCCAGCTCTTTTCCGAGCCCGCCGGAGGCTCGGACCTCGCGGGACTTCGCACGCGCGCGGAAAAGCAGGGCGACGACTGGGTGATCAACGGCCAGAAGATCTGGACGTCGGGCGCGCATCATTCGGATTGGGGCCTCCTGATCGCGCGCACCGATCCAGACGTGCCCAAGCACAAGGGCCTCACCATGTTCTTCCTGGATATGAAGAGCCCCGGCGTCGATATCCGCCCGATCAAGCAGGCGAACGGCCAGTCGGAATTCAACGAGGTCTATTTCACCGACGTCCGCATTCCCGACCATCAGCGTCTCGGCGATGTCGGCAACGGCTGGAACGTCTCGCTCACCACGCTGATGAACGAACGCCTATCGATCGGCTCGGGCATGCCCACCGGCTTCCCCGAACTCTTCGATCTCTGCGCGCGACTGCCCATGGACGGCGGCGCCGCGATCGACAACAGGGCCGTGCGTGGAAAACTCGCGCTGTGGGCGACGAAAGCGAACGGCCTGAAATACACTGCCTATCGCGCGATCTCTGCCCTGTCGCGCGGCGAGCGGCCGGGCCCGGAAAATTCCATCGGCAAGCTGGTCGCGGGCGCGACCATGCAGGACATTGCGCAGTTCGCGCTCGAGCTCGAGGGACCGATGGGCGCATTGCGCAATCAGCCGGGAATCGACGAGGCTGGCCTCTTCATGGCGATGCTGCTGCGCTCGCCCGCCACCCGCATCGAGGGCGGCACTGATGAAATTTTGCGCAACATCATCGCTGAGCGCGTACTAGCTCTGCCGGGCGACATCCGGGTAGACAAGGATGTGTCCTTCAATCAGATTCCGACCAAGGGGCGGTAGCCCTCTCCTCTTCGGGAGCGGGCGTTTGGGAGTGCAATGCGCGCGTTCTCCCGGCGCCCCGTAACCCCGACGACGCCGACCCCGCGGCGCTCGTCTCCGCTGGCAGGAGCGGAAGAGGAGAGCAGCCCCCACATGAACCCACCCGACGCACGAAAACCGGGTCATCCGGTCTCGCAACATTTTGTCGAGCGATGGTCGCCGCGCGCCTATAGCGGCGAGGACATTCCCGACGCCATTCTCATGCGCATTTTCGAGGCGGCGCGCTGGGCGCCGTCGGCAAGCAATCTCCAACCCTGGACATTTCTGTATGCGAAGCGCGGCACGGCCGATTTCGACCTGTTCCTGAGTCTGCTGGCGGACGGCAATCGCCCCTGGGCGAAGAACGCCGCAGCGCTCGTCTTCCTCATTTCGAGGAAGACACGCCTGACGCCGGAGGCGCGCCACGTGCCCTCGCGCTCGCATTCGCTCGACGCCGGCGCCGCCTGGGCCTATCTCGCCCTCGAAGCCTCGGCCGTCGGTTGGCCGGCGCACGGCATGATCGGCGTAGACTTCGATCACGCCCGCGACGAATTGCACGTGCCCGACGATTGCCACATCGAAATGGCGATTGCGCTCGGCAAGCGCGGCGACAAGGCGGGCCTGCCGGAAAGATACCAGCCCATGGAAGCGCCGAACGCGCGCAAGCCGCTCGGCGAGATCGTGATCGCGGGAGCTTTTCCGAAGAGGTGAGGCATTGCTTCCCTCCCTCGTGAATCGGGAGGGGGTGGCTTGCCCGAGGCAATCCGCCCGTCATTGCGAGCGAAGCGAAGCAATCCATCCCCGAGATTTTGGGGATGGATCGCCACGTCGCTCCGCTCCTCGCGATGACGGCGAAAATGCTCTCCCCTTACCTGTTCGTCACCTCGTTGCGGCCCACCACCATCCAGTGCACTTCGTCTGGACCGTCGGCGAAGCGCAGGTGGCGCACGTCCGTGTACATTTCGGCGAGCGGCGTCCAGTTGGAAATGCCGGTCGCGCCATGCATCTGGATCGCCTGGTCGATGATGCGGCAGGCACGCTCCGGCACCATGGCCTTGACCATCGACACCCACACGCGCGCTTCCTTGTTGCCGAGCACGTCCATCGCCTTGGCGGCCTTCAGCACCATCAGCCGCATCGCCTCGATCTCGCAGCGCGCCTGCGCGATGATCTGCAGATTGCCCCCGAGATGCACGAGCTTCTTGCCGAAGGCTTCGCGTGACAAACCGCGTTCGACCATGAGATCGAGCGCCTTCTCCGCCTTGCCGATCGTGCGCATGCAGTGATGGATGCGGCCGGGGCCGAGGCGCAGCTGCGAGATTTCGAACCCCCTGCCCTCGCCGAGCAGAATGTTGGACTTCGGCACGCGCACATTGTTGAAGCGCATGTGCATGTGACCGCGTGGCGCATGATCGTGGCCGAACACGTGCATCGGGCCGATCACCTCGACGCCCGGCGTGCCGATGGGAACGAGGATCTGCGACTGCTGCTTGGAAGGCGGCGCGTCGGGATTGGTCTTCACCATCACGATCATGATCTTGCAGCGCGGATCGCCGAGACCGGAGATGTAGTATTTCTCGCCGTTGATCACCCATTCGTCGCCGTCGAGCTTCGCCGTGGTCGAAACGTTCTTGGCGTCGGACGAGGCCACGTTCGGCTCCGTCATCACATAGGCCGAGCGTATCTCGCCGTTGAGCAGCGGCTTCAGCCACTTCTCCTTCTGCTCCTTGGTGCCACAGCGCTCCAGCACTTCCATATTGCCGGTGTCAGGCGCGGAACAATTCATCGACTCGGAGCCGAGCGGATATTTGCCGAGTTCGGCGGCGATGAACGCATAGTCGAGATTGCTCAGGCCCTCGCCGGTCTCGGCGTCCGGCAGGAAGAAGTTCCACAGACCCTCGGCCTTGGCCTTGTCCTTGGCCTTCTGCAAGCATTCGAGCTGGCCCGGCGCGAAGCTCCAGCGATCCGTCTTGCCCTTGCCGAGCGCGTCGTACTCGACCTGCATCGGCGCCACGGTTTCCTTCAGGAACTTGCGCACGTGGTCGTAGAGCGGCTTGGCTTTCTCCGACATGCGGAGATCGTTGAGTTCGTCGGCCGGATTGAGTCCGAAGCCCGACGATTTCGTGCTCATATCATTCATGGCTGTTCCTCCCGTAGATTATGGTTGCGCACTTGCGTCCGCGCGCGACTTGTTCGAAAATCGCCCTACAAAATTATGATACGAAAAGCGTGCGGACGCCAAGCTCAAATGTCCGCGTCGCATGGGACGGAACGATGGCTGGAGGTTTTGAAGCCGACCTGCTGAAGGGCAAGCGCGCGCTCGTCACGGGCGGCGGCACGGGCCTCGGCAAGGCGATCGGCGCGCGTTTCATGGAGCTGGGCGCCGATCTCGTCATCTGCGGACGGCGCCGCGAAATCCTGCAGGACACGGCGCAGGAATTCGCGCAAAATTTCGGTCGCTTCGTCGAGATCGAGCAATGCGATATTCGCGATGCAGCCGCCGTCGAAACGATGATGGAGAATATCGTCGCACGAAAACCGCTCGACATTCTCGTCAACAATGCCGCCGGCAATTTTCTTGCGCAATCGCACAAACTGTCTTCGCGCGCGTTAGACGCCGTACTCAATACATGCGTGCACGGCACGGCCTATTGCACTGTCGCGGCAGGCAAGCACTGGATCGAGAGCAAGCAGCCGGGCGTTATTCTTTCGATCCTCACCTTGTCGGCTCTGCACGGCGCGGCCTTCACCCTGCCGAGCGCCATGGCGAAAGCCGGTATCGACGCCATGACGAAATCGCTCGCCGTCGAATGGGGCCCGCACGGCATCCGCCTCGTCGCTGTCGCGCCGGGCAATTTCCCGACACAGGGCGCGAGCGCGCGGCTGACGCCGACCGGCGGAGCCGGTGACATCGACCCCGGCGTGCCGCTGCGCCGCGATGGCGAACATCGCGAACTCGCCGATCTCTGCGCCTTCCTCGTGTCCGACATGGCGGGTTACATCACCGGCGAAACCATCGTGATCGACGGCGGCAAGCGCTGGCTCGCCGGCTCGCGCGCCGGCGTGACGCAGATGCTGAACTGGACCGACGAGGACTGGGCGCGGCAGCGCGCGGGTCAGCCGGGAAAGAAATAGAGAGAGACATGAGCGAGACGACCGACCTCATCCGCGACATGGCCGAAAAGCTGTTCGGCGACGCATGCGAAAAATCCGTTCTCGCCGCGGCGGAAAACGGCCAATTCCAGACAGGTCTCTGGCAGGAAATCACGGACGCGGGCCTCGCCGGCGCGCTGCTGCCGGAAAGCGCGGGCGGCTCCGATCTCGCTATCGAGGACGCGCTCGCCGCCCTGCGCATTTCCGCCAGCCGGGCCGCGCCCGTTCCGCTCGCCGAGACAATGCTCGCCGGCTGGCTCGCAAGCTCCAGTCTCGCCGTGCCCGAGGGCCCGCTGACGATTGCGCCCGCCAGCAACGGCGCGCCGCTGACGCTGAAGAAGTCGACCTCCGGCTGGCGCCTCGATGGCGTGGCGAAACGCGTGCCCTTCGCGCGTAACGCCGCCGCGATTCTCGTGCTCGCCGAAGCCGACGGCGCCAACATGGTCGCGCGCGTCGATCCGAAAATCTGCGCTCTGACGCATGGCCGCAATCTCGCGATGGAGCCGCGCGACGACGTGACCTTCGCCTGCGATCTGGGCGCAGGCGACGTCGCGCCGGCCAGCAACCACGTCAACGCCGAAACGCTGCGCGCATTCGGCGCCGCGATGCGCGCGAACCAGATCGCCGGCGCCCTGTCGCGCGCGCTGGAAATTACACTGCAATACGCCAACGAGCGCGTACAGTTCGGCAAGCCGATCGCGAAATTTCAAGCGATCCAGCACAATCTCGCCATGCTCGCCGCCCATTCCGCCGCCGCCAACGCCGCCGCCGACATGGCCGCCGAGGCCGCCGCCAACGACATGAACCTGTTGCCGATCGCCGCGGCGAAGGCGCGCTGCGGCGAGGCCGCCAGCGTCGGCGCCGGCATCGCGCACCAGACGCATGGCGCCATAGGTTTCACCCGCGAACACATGCTGCATTATTTCACCAAGCGCCTGTGGTCGTGGCGCGACGAATTCGGCAAGGAGAGCGACTGGTCGCTCATCATTGGCCGCGCCGCCGCCAAGGCTGGTCCGAAGAAGCTCTGGTCCGACATCGTGACGGCGTGAGGAAGACATGACGCAATTGACCTTCGCTCCGCCGCCGCCGAACACCGAAGCGACCGAGACGCTGCGCGCCGAAGTGCGCGCCTTCCTCGATGTCGAACTCGCGCACATGACGCCGCGCCAGCGCGCGCAATCTTGGAGCGGCCGCGATCCCGCCTTCTCGAAGAAGATGGCCGAACGCGGCTGGCTCGGCATGACATGGCCGAAGAAATACGGCGGCCACGAACGATCCGCGCTTGAGCGCTACGTCGTGCTCGAGGAAATGCTCGCGGCCGGCGCGCCTGTCGGCGCCCACTGGATCGCCGACCGCCAGTCCGCGCCTTCGATCCTGCGCTTCGGCACAGAAGAGCAGAAGCAATTCTTCGTACCGAAGATCGCGCGCGGCGACCTGTTCTTCTGCATCGGCATGAGCGAACCAGACTCGGGCTCCGACCTCGCCGCCACGCGCACGCGCGCGACCGCGGTCGAGGGCGGTTTCAAGGTCAACGGCACGAAGGTGTGGACCTCGGGCGCGCATGTCGCGCACTACATGATCCTGTTCTGCCGCACCGACGCCAAGAGCGACGACCGTCATGGCGGCGTCAGCCAGTTCATCGTCGACATGAAGACGCCGGGCATCAAGATCAGCCCGATCTATGATCTCTCGCACGAACATCACTTCAACGAAGTCGTGTTCGAGGACATGTTTCTGCCGACAAGCGCGCTGCTCGGCAACCAGGGCGACGGCTGGAAACAGGTGACGGGCGAACTCGCCTACGAACGCTCCGGCCCCGACCGTTTCCTCTCGACCTTCACGCTGCTGATCGAAGGCTTCGCCATGCTCGGCGAGAACGTCGACGATCGCGCGAAAATCGCGCTCGGCCGCATCGTCGCGCATCTCATGACCCTTCGCCGCATGTCGCGCTCGATCGCCGGCATGCTCCAGCGCGGCGAGGACCCCGCCGTGCATGCGGCGATCGTCAAGGAACTCGGCACCAGCCTCGAACAGGAGATGGTGGAAGTGCTACGCCTCATCGTCGACGCCGAGCCCGACGGCGGCGCCGACAATCCCTATGTCGCCGTGCTCGCGCACACGATCATGCATGCCCCCTCCTTCTCTCTGCGCGGCGGCACGCGCGAGATCTTGCGCGGCATGATCGCGCGAGGATTGGGGCTGAGGTAGAGCACACGAGACTGTCCCCTCTCCCCACCCGCGGGGAGAGGGTTAGGGTGAGGGGCCAAGCCGCGTAGCGCACGCCGGGCCCCTCACCCCGGCCCTACCCCGTGAACGGGGAGAGGTAGAAGAATTCACGCGTCGAAAACAGGACACGCCCATGACCGCCTACAAAGACATCACCGTCGAAACGGATGGCCACGTGCAGATCGTCACGATCCGCCGACCGCCCTTCAACTTCTTCGACAATGAACTCATCCGCGAACTCGCCGCCGCCTTCGAGGCCGGCGACCGCGACGCCAACATTCGCGCGAGCGTGCTGGCTGCTGAAGGCAAGTCCTTCTGCGCCGGCGCCGATTTCGCCAATCGCGCCGACACCGGCACGGTCGCCGAAGGCGGCAAGCATCTCTACAAGGAAGCGACGCGGCTCTTCAAAATCGAGAAGCCGATCGTGGCCGCGGTCCACGGCGCGGCCATCGGCGGCGGCCTCGGCCTCGCCGTCATGGCGGACTTCCGCGTCACCTGCGCGGAAGCGCGTTTCGCCGCCAATTTCGCGCGGCTCGGCATGCACCCAGGCTTCGGCCTGACCCACACGCTGCCGCGCATCATCGGCCAGCAGCAGGCGGCCTTGCTGTTCTATACCGGCCGCCGTATCTCCGGCGAAGAGGCCTATCGCATCGGCCTCGCCGACCAGCTCGTGCCGGAGGCGGAGGTCTTCAGCGCGGCCAAGGCGCTCGCGACCGAGATCGCGCAATCCGCGCCGCTCGCCATTCTCTCGATCCGAGAGACGCTGCGCCGCGGCCTCGCCGAAGGCGTGGAGCGCGCAACCGAGCGCGAACTCGTCGAGCAGGACTGGCAGCGCCGCACGGACGATTTCAAGGAAGGCGTGAAGGCGACGGCGGAGCGGAGACTGCCGGATTTCCGGGGGAAGTAGCCTGCGCGTCATTGCGAGGAGCGCAGCAACGAAGCAATCCAGAGCCGGGTCATGACTCTGGATTGCTTCGCTGCGATCGCAATGACGGCATTCTCGCCAACCACGCCTACTCCGCCGCCGCCAGCCGTTCGTCTTCTTCGTCCTCGCGCGCGCGTTTGCGCGAGAACTTGTCCATCAGGAGATAGATCACCGGCGTCGTGTAGAGCGTGAGGATCTGTGACAGAACGAGGCCACCGACGATGGTGATACCGAGAGGCCGTCGCAGTTCGGCGCCGGCTCCAGTCGCCAGCGCCAGCGGCAGTGCGCCGAAGAGAGCCGCCAATGTCGTCATCATGATCGGCCGGAAACGTTCGAGCGCGGCTTCATAAGCCGCTTCCGCCGCGTTCAGCCCGCGTTCGCGCTGCGCCTGCACGGCGAAGTCGACGAGCATGATGCCGTTCTTCTTCACGATGCCGATGAGCAGGATGATGCCGATGAAGGCGATGATCGTCAGCTCCGACCCGAACAGCATCAAGGCCAGCAGCGCGCCGAGGCCGGCGGACGGCAGCGTCGAGAGAATGGTGACTGGGTGGATCAGGCTCTCGTAAAGAATGCCGAGAATGAGATAGACGGCGAGCAGCGCGATCAGGATCAGCATGCCCTGCCCGCCTGACGACGAGCGGAAATCGCGCGCTTCGCCGGCGAATTCCGTACGCAAACCGTCGGGCGGATTCATTTCGGCGACGGCCTTGTCGACCGCGTCCGTCGCCGCTTGCAGCGTCACGCCGGGCGCGAGGTTGAAGCTGATGGTGATCGCCGGGAACGAGCCCTGATGGTTGACCTGCAGCGCCATTGCCGAACGCTCGACGCGCGCGACCGCGCTGAGCGGCACCTGATAGCGCGCCGGCGTCGCGAAATTCGATGTCGACGGCGGCGTCTGCACGGTCGCCGAGGCCGAGACGAACAAGCCAGATAGATCCGTGGGATCGCGCTGCCGCGAGGTCAGGCTTTCCACGATCACGCGATACTGGTTGCGCTGCGTATAGATGATCGAGGTTTGCCTTTGGCCGAAGGCCGTATTGAGCGCGGTGTCGATGTCCTGGATGCGCACGCCGTAGCGCGCCGCGGCCTGCCGGTCGATCACGACATTGGCGCGCAGGCCCCCCTGCTCGCGATCCGTCGTCACATCGGCCAGCTCCGGCACATGCCGAAGTCGCTGCACGACCTTCGGCGTCCATTCCGCGAGTTCCTCGAGCGAGGGATCCCACAACGTGAACTGATATTGCGACTTGCTCTCGCGCCCACCCGCGCGCACGTCCTGCACCGGGAACATGAAGACCGTGAGCCCCGGCGCCCGCGCGAGCTTCCCCCGCAGCCGGTTGATCACGTCGCGCGAGGAGCCTGAGCGCACGCCTTCCGGCTTCAGGGCGATGAAGATGCGCCCCTGATTGAAGGAGCGGATGCCACCGATGAACGAGGCGACGTTCTGCACATCGGGATCGGCGGCGATAATGTCGGCCGCGCGCTGCTGATAGGCGGACATGGCGCCGAAGGAAACGTCCGGCGAACCTTCGGTGAAACTGAAGATCAGCCCCGTGTCGTCTTGCGGAATGTAGCCTTTCGGCACAATGCGGAAGAGCTGCACGGTCAACCCGATCACGCCGGCGATGACGACGAGCGACAACCAGGGATGGCCGATTGCGACCCGCAGGCCGCGCCCGTAGCCGGCCGTGACTCGCGCAAGCCCGCCTTCGACCAGACGGTCGAGCCATGTCTCGCGCTCGTGGTCCGGTCGCTTCATGTAGCGCGCGCAGATCATCGGCGTCACGGTCAGCGACACGAAGGTCGAGACGGCGATGGCGAAGACCATGGTCATCGAGAATTCGCGAAACAGCTTGCCGGGAATGCCTGGCAGGAAGATCAGCGGAATGAAGGCCGCCGCCAGCGACAGGCTGATCGAGACGACGGTGAAGCCGATCTGCCGCGCGCCGTCGAACGCGGCCGCGACCGGTCGCTTGCCCATCTCCATGTTGCGGTAGACGTTCTCGATCATCACGATCGCGTCGTCGACGACGAAGCCGACCGCGACGATGACCGCCATCAGCGAAATATTGTCGATCGAGAATTTCGCCGCATACATGCAGGCGAATGTGCCGGCGAGCGAAAGGGGCACGGTGACGCCCGCCGCGATCGTCGGCGCCCCACGCCGCACGAACAGAAGCACGACCGCCATCACCAGCATGATGCTGACGAACAGCGTGAACTGAATTTCGCGGATGCTCGCGCGGATCGTCGTCGTGCGGTCGGTCAGCGTGGTGATGTCGATGCCTGCGGGTATCCAGCGCTGGATCTCGGGCAGCAGCGTCTTCACGCGATCGACCGTGTCGATCACATTGGCGTCGGGCTGCTTGGTGATGAACAGCAGCACCGCCGGCTTCTTGTTGAACCAGCCCGACGAGCGCGTATTGCGCACGGACCGGTCGATGGTCGCGATGTCGGCGAGCCGCACCGGCCCGTTCGACGTGCGGATCACGATCCTCTGATAGTCGGCAGGGCTCGAAAGCTGGTCGTCCGTCGCATAGCTGCCGGCTTTCTGCGGCCCTTCCCAGGAACCGACCGGCCCATGCGCATTGCCCGCCGCCACCGCGCCAGCGATCGTGTCGAGCCCCACGCCCATCGAGGCGAGACGAGAGGGATCGACCTGGATGCGGATCGCCGGCTGCTCGGCGCCGTTGACCTGCACCTCGGCGACGCCCTCGACCTGACTCAGCTTTTGCGCGATCACCGTATCGGCGGCATCGTAGAGCGCGCTCGGCATAACGGTCTCGGACGTCAGCGCCAGAATCAGCACTGGCATGGCGGCCGGATTGGCCTTGCGGAATTGCGGCGGCGCCGGCAGGTCGGACGGCAGGTCGGTGATCGCGGCGTTGATCGCCGACTGCACGTCCTGCGCCGCCTTGTCGATGGGACGCGTCAGTTCGAATTGCGCGGTGACGATGGTCGAGCCGAGCGTGCTGACCGAAGTCAGCTGCGCAATCCCTGCGATCTCCGACAGACGCCGTTCGAGCGGCGCCGCGACGCTCGCCGCCATTGTCGCGGGATCGGCGCCAGGACGCGAGGCGATGATGCGGATGGTCGGGAAGTCGATCGAGGGCAGACTGGAGACAGGCAGGAAAACATAGGCGACGAGGCCGGTCAGGAACAAGCCGATCGCCATGAGCGTGGTCGCGATGGGCCGCCGGATGAAGGGCGCCGATACATTCACGCCCGCTCCTCCCGCAGTTCCCGCTCGAACTCGTCCTGCTCCTCCTTGCTACGGCCGCCGAGCCGCAGGCGCAGCCGCTCGACCGCGAGATAGACGACGGGCGTCGTATAGAGCGTCAGCAACTGGCTGAGCAGCAAACCGCCGATGATGGTGACGCCGAGCGGAATGCGCAATTCACTGCCCACGCCCGTCGCGAAGGCGAGCGGCACGGCGCCGAACAGCGCGGCCAGCGTCGTCATCATGATCGGACGGAAGCGCAGCATGCAGGCGCGCAGGATCGCGTCGCGCGGACTCAGGCCCTCGTGCCGCTCCGCCTCCAGCGCGAAGTCGATCATCATGATCGCGTTCTTCTTCACGATGCCCATCAGCAGCACGATGCCGATCAGCGCGACGACGGACAGGTCATTGCCCGTCAGACGCAGCGCGAGCAGCGCGCCGACGCCGGCCGACGGCAAGGTCGTCAGGATCGTGAAGGGATGCGCGTAGCTCTCGTAGAGCATGCCGAGCACGAGATAGATGGTCACGACGGCGGCCAGCAGCAGCCAGGGCTCGCTCGACAGCGACTTGGAAAATTCCGCCGCATCGCCCGAAAACGAGCCGGTGATCGAGCCGGGCATGCCGAGTTCCGCCTCGGTCCTCTTTACTGCATCGACGGCGTCGCCCAGCGAGGCGCCGCGCGCGAGATCGAACGAAAGCGTGGCGGCCGGAAACTGATCCTGATGCGCCACCGCGAGCGGCGCCTGCGTCGGCTCGAACCGCGCGAGCGCCGACAGGGGCGTCTGCACGCCGCCGGCCGAGCCGGCGACATAAAGCTTCTGCAGCGCGCTCGGATCCTGCTGATAGACGGGATCGGCCTCCAGGATCACGCGATACTGGTTGGATTGGGCATAGATGGTCGACACCTGCCGCTGGCCGAAAGCGTTGTTGAGCGCATCGTCGATATTCTGCGCCGTCACGCCGAGACGGCCCGCCGCATGGCGATCGATGTGGATCATCGTGCGCAGGCCGCCGTCCTGCGTCTCTTCCGCGAGATTGCGCAGGATCGGCGAATTGCGCAGACGCTCCGCGATCTTGCGCGTCCATTCCGAGACTTCGCGCGCGTCGGCGCCGGTCAGCGAATATTGATATTGCGACCGGCTCGTGCGCGTCCCGATCTGGATGTCCTGCACCGGCTTGACGTAGAGATTGGCGCCGATCTCGTTGGCCTTGGCGCGCAGGCGCTCGGCGATCTCGATCGCGGTCGCGGCTCGCTCTTCGCGCGGCGTGAGGGTCACGGCGAGACGCCCGACATTCGGCGTGGCGTTGAGCGCGCCGACGCCCAGCACGCTGACGACGCCGCGCACGTCGGGATCGGCGCGGAAAGCGTCCGCCGCCTTTTCCTGGATCCGCGTCATATGTTCGAAGGAGGCGTCGGGCGCGGCCTCCACGACGACGTCGAGCAGGCTGTTGTCCTGCAGCGGCAGGAACCCCTTGGGCGCGATGACATAGAGCCAGATGGTCAGCCCCAGCGTGCCCGCCGTCACCAGCAGCATCAGGAATTCGCGATCGACCGCCCAGCGCAGCGTGCGCTCGTAGACGCGCAGCATCCAGCCCGTCGCCTCCGCCGCCTCGCGGCTCGCTTCGCTGTCGCCGCGCTTCGGCTTCAGAATGCGCCCGCACATCATCGGCGTCAGCGTCAGCGAGACGACCGCCGAAACCACGACGGCGATCGACAGCGTCAGCGCGAATTCGCGAAACATCCGACCGACGAGACCGGTCATGAACAGGAGCGGGATGAACACTGCGATCAGCGAGACGGTCAGCGAGATCACGGTAAAACTGATTTCGCGCGCGCCCGCGAAGGCTGCGCGAAGAGGACGCATGCCGCCCTCCATCTTGCGCACGATATTCTCGATCATCACGATCGCGTCGTCGACGATGAAGCCCGTGCCGATGGTCAGCGCCATCAACGACAGATTGTCGAGGCTGAAGCCGGCGAGATACATCACGCCGAATGTCGCGACGATCGACAGAGGTAGCGCGACGGCCGCAATCAGCGTCGCCCTCAGCGTGCGCAGAAACAGCAGCACGACCAGCACGACGAGCCCGGTCGCCAGAACCAGCGTGAATTGCACGTCGGCGATGGAGGCGCGGATGGCGTCGGTGCGGTCGTGCACCGCCTTCAGTTCGACGCCCGCGGGCAGCGCGCGTGCGAGCCGCGGCAGTTCCTTCTTCAGCCGATCGACCGTGGCGATGATGTTCGCGCCGGGTTGGCGCTGCACATCGACGATGACGGCAGGCTCGCCCTGATACCAGCCGCCAGTGCGCGAATTCTCCAGTCCTTCGACGACTTTGGCGACATCGCCGAGCAGGATCGGCGCGTCATTGCGATAGGCGACGACGACCTTCTTGTAGGCGTCGGCCGAAAGAATCTGGTCGTTGGCGTCGATCGTGTAGCTTTGCCGCGCGCCGTCGAGCGAGCCCTTGGCGCCCGCGACATTGGCGCCCACGATAGCGAGCCGCAGATCCTCGAGCCCCAGCCGGTTCGCGCCGAGCCGGCCGAGATCCGCCTGGATGCGGATCGCCGGCTTGATGCCGCCCTCGATCGACACATGGCCGACGCCGGAAATTTCGCTCAGGCGCGGCCCGATCAGCGTATCGGCAATGTCGCTCATCGCGCGCAGCGAGGCGCTCTTCGAGGTCAGCGCCAGAATCATGACCGGCGCGTCGGCCGGGTTCACTTTCGAATAGACCGGCGGATAGGGAAGGTTGCGCGGCAGCGTCGCGGCCGACGCGTTGATGGCGGATTGCACGTCCTGCGCGGCGGCGTCGATGTCGCGGTCGAGATCGAACTGCAGCGTGATCTGCGACAGGCCGAACGACGATTGCGACGACATGGTCGCCAGCGCCGGTATTTGCCCGAACTGCCGTTCGAGCGAGGCCGTCACCAGTTCCGCGACAATATCGGGGTTCGCGCCCGGCAATTGCGTCGTCACCTGGATTGTCGGGAAATCGACCTGCGGCAATGGCGAGACCGGCAGGCGCGAATAGCCGAGCAGGCCTGCCAGCAGCACGGCTATGCCCAACAGCGACGTAGCGACCGGTCGCGCGATAAAGGGGGCGGAGACGTTCATGGCCGAGCGCCCGTTCCCCTCACTGCCCGCCTGCCGCGCCGCCGCCCTGCTTGCGCCGGCGTCCGCGTTCGCCGTCGCCCTGTCCGCCCTCGCCGCGCGGCGGCGCGGCAGTCGCGGGCGAAGCGGCGGGCGCTGCAGTCTCGCTGCGCGCCTCGGCCCCGGCCTGCGGCATCGGGATCACGCGCACCTTGGCGCCGTCGCGCAGCCGCGCGAAACCAGTCGTTGCGACTTTCGCCGGCGGTTCGAGACCGGACTGGATCACGGCGAAGCGTTCCGTCTGCTGCCCTGTCACAATCTGTCTCTGCTCGACCGTATCATCGGGCTTCACGACATAGACGAAGGCGCCGTTCGGTCCGCGCTGCACGGCGGCCGACGGCGCGACGACGACATTCTTCAGGATGTCGACGGTCAGGCGGATATTGACGAACTGCCCCGGCCAGAGCGCGAGGTCGGCATTGGGGAAGACGGCCTTGATCTTCACCGTGCCGGTCGCGGAATCGACCTGGTTGTCGACCACCGTCACATGTCCGCGCGCGATTGCGTTCGTCATGCCCGAATCGAAAGCCTGCGCTTCGAGCGGCCCGCGCGCCAGCGCGCTCGTCGCCGCCCGCAGGTTCTGCTGCGCCAGCGTGAAGACGACCGCGATCGGTTTGATCTGCGTGATGACGACGATGCCGCTTGTTCCGTTCGCCTGCACGAGATTGCCGGGATCGACGAGACGAATGCCGGTGCGTCCGTCGAGCGGCGAACGGATGGTCGTGTAGCCGAGGATCGCCTTGGTATTGTCGATTGTCGCCTGATCGGCGCGTACCTGCGCCTCGAGCTGCGCGACCAGAGCGCGCTGCGTGTCGGCCTGCTGCTTAGGCCCGAAATTGCCCTGCGCGAGCTTGGTGTAGCGTTCCAGATCGATCCTGGCGTTGGCGAGCTGCGCTTCGTCCTGCGCCTTCTTGGCGACGG
>JAGRKN010000244.1:0-1735 GCA_020442275.1 Rhodoblastus sp.
TCGATGCCGATCATCAGGCCCTTGCCGCGCACGTCCTTCACCAGTTCGTAGCGCTGGTTCATCGAGCGGAAGCCCTCGAGGATCTGCTCGCCGCGCCGCGCGGCGTTCTCGATCAGCTTCTCGTTCTCGATGACTTCGAGCGTGGCGAGGCCGGCCGCCATGGCGAGATCGTTTTTCGAGAAGGTCGAGCCGTGCACGACGGCGCGATCCATGCGGTTGAACACTTTCTCGAAAATCTTGCGGCGCGCCAGCACAGCGCCGACCGGCACATGGCCGCCGGACAGGGACTTGGCCAGCAGCACCATGTCGGGCTCGGCGCCCCAGTGCTCGACCGCCAGGAACTTGCCGGTGCGGCCGAGGCCCGTCTGGATTTCGTCGGCGACGAACAGCGTCCCGTATTTGCGGCACAGCGCGGCGGCGCGCGAGAGATAGTCGGGGTCGGGCATGTTCGCGCCCTTGCCCTGGATCGGCTCGACGAAGAAGGCGGCGACGTCCTTGCGCGCCAGCGCCCGGTCGAGCGCGTCGAGGTCGTTGAACCGGATTTCCGCGACATCAGGAAGCAACGGCCCGAAACCGTCGCGGAAGATGGCGTCGCCGTTCATCGACAGCGCGCCGTAGGTCAGGCCATGGAAGGCGTGGTCGCAGAACAGGATGCGCGAGCGCCCGGTCGACGAGCGCGCGAATTTCATCGCCGCCTCCACCGCCTCCGCGCCCGAATTGCAGAAGAACGCCTTGTCCAGCCAGGGCGTGTATTTCAGCAGCCTTTCGGCGAGCAGGCCCGCCAGAACCGACACGTCCATCTGCACGAGATTCGGCAGGTCCGCTTCGATCACGCTGATCAGCGCGCGCGAAACGTCAGGATGATTGCGCCCGAGCGCGAAAACGCCCCAGCCCGACAGCAGGTCGAGATAGCGTTCTCCGTTGCGATCCCACAGATATTGCCCGGCGCCTCTGGTAAAGCCGACGTCGTAGCCGATCGTCTGCAGCACGCGCACCATCTGCTCGTTGAGATGGCGGGTGTGCAGCGAATAGCGTTCGGGTTCGCGTCCGGTCGCCAGCGCGGCGACATCGAACGGATCGGCCCCCACGGGACGGGGGGCGTTCAGCGTCAGCGACGCCTCATTCATGCGGCTCTCTCCGAAAGCGACGCTTTGCGCGCGAAAAAGCGGCGCGCCCGGCCCGGATTGGGGGAGGCCGGCCGGTTTTCATGACGGCGGACGCGCTCAATGTCAAACATGGCGCGATTCATGCGCTCCGAGCCTTTCCCGGCCGTAAATCCGACGCAAACCCGGCAAGAAAGGCGTTGTCCGGGTCCGGCTTGCGCTCCGGGCGCTGCCGGACGATACACGGGCCAGGGCGCTTCGATTGAGGTGATTTGCATGAGGTTTCTCAGCGGCGCGGTCGGCGCATTCGGGCTCGTTGCGGCGGTCGCGGCCTTCAGGCTCGGCGATAATTTCATGTATCTGGTCGCCGGCGCCGCCTTCCTGTGCGCGCTGACGACGGCCACCTCCGCCCGCATCTCGGCCTTCATGAAGATATTCGTGGCGATCTTCTCGACCGAGACGATCGTCTTCGGCCTGGCGGTCGTCGCCGTCCGCGCCGGCATGTGGCATGAGCGGCTCAAGGATTTCTCGCCGCCGGACTCCCTGCCGCTGACCGTCGCGATGTTCTCGATCCTCGTCTACGTCGTCTCGCGCCTCGGCGTGATGCGCGAGCCGCTGCGGATCGCCGACCT
>JAGRKN010000244.1:1949-11672 GCA_020442275.1 Rhodoblastus sp.
GTCTTCGTGCCCTGGGCATTCGTCTACATCGCCAGCGCCATCATCGAATTCGTGATGCAATCCATGCTCGTCATCCGCTGGCGGCGCTGGCTGACGGATTTCTACGTTTCGCACTGGCTGGGCGGCCATGCGCACTACCGCATGTCGCTTGCCGGCGGCGCGGCCGACAACCCCGACCAGCGCATCGCCGAGGACGTCAACCGCTTCATCATCGGCGGCGGCGACGGCGAAGGCATCTACACCTATTCGATCCTGCTGATCTCGACGCTTTCCTCGCTCGTCTCCTTCTCGATCGTACTGTGGGAGCTCTCGGGCAATTACGCCATTCCCGGCACGGAAATCGTCATTCCCGGCCTCCTGTTCTGGGTCGCGCTGATCTATGCCGCCTTCGGCACGCTGGTGACGCATCTTATCGGCCGCTCGCTGGTCGGCATCTATTTCGAGCGCCAGCGCGTGGAAGCCGATTTCCGCTTCTCGCTCGCGCGCCTGCGCGAATATGCGGAGCAGGTCGCGCTGCTCTCCGGCGAGCGCGCCGAACAGAGCGCGCTCGGCGGCAGGTTCCGCGCGGTCATCGCCAACTACATGCGCATCGTCGCGCAGCGCAAGAAACTGATGGCCTTCACCGCGACCTACGGGCAGGTGTCGCCGATCATTCCCTACATCTTCACCGCGCCATTCTATTTCGCGGGCAAGATCCAGCTCGGCGTGATGACGCAGACGGCGGGCGCCTTCGGGCGCGTCGAGCACGCGCTGACTTTCTTCGTCAACAACTACACCTCGCTCGCCGGCTTCACCGCGGTCGTCCAGCGCCTCAGTTCCTTCGACTATGCGATCAAGGCGGCGGAAGACGCGCGCGACGCCGGCCCCAATCGCGTGACCGCGCCCGCCGGCGCGCCGCTGGCGCTGAAGGATGTGTCGATCGCCCTGCCCAACGGCAAGCAGATCGTGCGCGCCGACGCCCTCGTGTTTCAGCCCGGCGAGAGCGCGTTGATCACGGGCCCGTCGGGCTCCGGCAAGTCGACGCTCTTGCGCGCGACGTCGGGCATCTGGCCCTACGGGGCGGGTGAAATCCGCCTGCCCGAGGGCGAGCGCGCGCTTGTGCTGCCGCAGCGTCCCTATCTGCCGAACGGCACGCTGCGCGCGGCCGTCTCCTATCCCGCCGAGCCCGGCGCCTATCCGGACGCCGACATCCATGCCGCGTTGAAGGCCTCGCGCCTCGAGCCCTTCGTCGAACGGCTCGACGACGAGGACACCTGGTCGCAGCGCCTGTCGGGCGGCGAGCAGCAGCGCCTCGCTGTCGCCCGCGCTCTGCTGGCCAAGCCCAGATGGCTGCTGCTCGACGAGGCGACCGCCGCGCTCGACGAAAAGCTCGAGGCTGAAATCTATCAGGCGATATTCGACCTGCTGCCGCAGACGACCGTCATCTCGATCGGCCACCGCTCGACCTTGCTGGCCATGCACAAGCGGCATCTGAAGCTGGAGAAGCAGGCCGACGGCGTTTTCGCGCCGGAGGGGTGAAGCCGGACGCTTGCGTTGATCTGGCTCCTTGCGGAGTCGGCTCGGGCAGGCCCAATGTCCGCGCAGGAGACGACACATGCACGCAGGTCCCATCGCGCTCGCCTTCGCCGCCGCCTATCTCGGCGCGGCGCTCTATTCGGTGCTGGTCGAGCAGCCGGCGCGGCTGACGCTGGACGACCGCGCGCTCGTAAAAGAATGGGCGCCGAGCGACCGCCGCGCGCTCTTGCTGCTCGCGCTGTTCGCGCTCGCCGCCGCCATCGCCGCGCTGGTCGAGTTCCGCGCGGGCGGCAATGCGCTCTGGCTGATCGGCGCCGCCTTCGCCATGGCCAGCTGGCCCTACATGTTCTTCGTGTTGGTGCCGCTCAACAACCGCCTGCTGGCGGCCGACCATGGCGGCGCGGCCGCCCGCGACCTGATCGCGACCTGGGGCCTGCTCGAATGGGGCCAGGTGGGGCTTGGGCTGGTCGCGAGCGCGGTCTTCGTCGTCGCGCTCGGGTAATCGGTTTCCCTCTCCCCGCCTGCGGGGAGAGGGTTAGGGTGAGGGGCAGGGTGAGCTGCGCAAGTCTGCCTCTCGTCCCGTGAAGGGGGAGGCGGGGCTCAAACGCCCTTGCCCTCCCGCGCCAGCGCGCCTAAACCCCGGCGCATGAGCGACGCAAGCAACAAAGTCAAAGCCCGCCAGCCGCGCGGCCTCGCCGACCGTGGCCCGGCCGAACTCGCGGCATCCGAGCGCATGCTCGCGAAAATCCGCGAGTCCTACGAACTCTACGGCTTCGAGGCGGTCGAGACGCCGTTCATCGAATATACCGACGCGCTGGGAAAATTCCTGCCGGATCAGGACCGCCCGAACGAGGGCGTCTTCTCCTTTCAGGATGACGACGAGCAATGGCTGTCGCTGCGCTACGACCTGACCGCGCCGCTCGCCCGCTATGTCGCTGAGAACTACGACAAGCTGGCGAAACCCTATCGCTCCTATCGCGCCGGCTACGTCTTCAGGAACGAAAAGCCCGGCCCCGGCCGTTTTCGGCAGTTCATGCAGTTCGACGCGGATACGGTGGGCGCGGCCAGCGTCGCGGCGGATGCCGAAATCTGCATGATGGCCGCCGACACGCTGGAAAAGCTGGGGATTCAGCGCGGCGACTATGTGGTGAAGGTCAACAACCGCAAGGTGCTCGACGGCGTGATGGAGGCGATCGGCCTGCCTGATGCGCCCGGACATCACCAGCGCCGCCTTAAAGTTCTGCGCGCGATCGACAAGCTCGATCGTTTAGGCAGCCATGGCGTCGAGATGCTGCTCGGGCCCGGCCGCAAGGACGAGAGTGGCGACTTCACCGCCGGCGCCGAACTCGATGCAGCCTCGATCGCGCGCGTGCTCGCCTTCACCGCCGCGCGAAAAGCTTCGAACGCCGAGACAATCGCCGCGCTGGACCATGCGGCGACCGGATCGGAACGCGGCCTCGAAGGCGTGTCGGAACTGCACGACATTGCCGCCTACGCGCTTGCCGCCGGCTATGGCGAGGATCGCATCCTGATCGACCCCTCCGTCGTACGCGGCCTCGAATATTACACCGGCCCCGTCTTCGAAGCGGAGCTGACCTTTGGCGTCACCGATGAAAAGGGCAATCCCGTGCGCTTCGGCTCCGTCGGCGGCGGCGGGCGCTACGACGGCCTCGTCGGCCGCTTCCGCAACGAGCCCGTGCCCGCGACCGGTTTTTCCATCGGCGTCTCGCGTCTGTTCGCGGCGCTGAAACTGATCGACAGCCCGATCGTGAGCGCTGGCGCGCAGATGGGCCCCGTCGTCGTGCTGGTGATGGATCGCGACCGCGTCGCGCATTATCAGGCGATGGTCGCGAGGTTGCGTGCAGAAGGCGTGCGCGCCGAACTCTATCTCGGCTCCGCCGGCATGAAGGCGCAGATGAAATACGCCGACCGCCGCAATGCGCCCTGCGTGATCATTCAAGGCTCGGACGAGCACGCCCGGGGCGAAGTGCAGATCAAGGATCTGATCGAGGGCGCGCGGGCAGCGGCGGCGATCCAGTCCAATGAGGAATGGAAGAGCGCGCGGCCCGCGCAATTCTCCGTGCCCGAGAGCGACCTCGTCAGCGCCGTGAAAGACGTGCTCTCGCGCCACGCAGGCTGATGGACGGCGAGCCTTCAGGCTCGCCGTCCGATGGCTTCACAGCCCGCGATTGTAGGTCAGTTCGCCGTACTTGCTCTTCACGGTCAACGTCGAGCCCTGGAGATCCCACGTGGGGCCGGAGCGCAGCACCGTGAGATAGGCGCGCTCGAAATTGTTCACCTCGGGCGAACAGTTCTTCTTCGTCATCGCGACCGGCCCCATGGCGAGGCGATGGCCCTTGACCGGATAGAGCGTCGCCGACCAGGTGTTGCAGCCCGACGAGCCCGTGCCCCGCAGGTTCTCGTCGATCAGCAGCGAGGCCTCGGCCGGCGGGTTCTTGCCGTTGATGGTTCTGAGCTGCCAGGTCGCCTTGGTCGGGAAGGGCGATTCATAGGCGAACTTGTCGTCTTTCTTTTGCGCCTGGCCCTGCTCCTGCTCCTGGTCCTTTTTCTTCTTCGCCAGCGCAGGCTGCGCGGCGAGCGCGGCCGCGATGGTCATGGCGGCCAGAATAGCGAGCTTCTTCATTGCATCCCCTCGAGCAAACACCCGGTTCGCCCCTCTTACATCAAAATGCGGCGGGAAAACGAGCCTCAGCCGATGAGACGCACGCCGATCAGCCATGGATGCCCCCAGAACAGCATGGCGAGATAGACGATCGTGCCCACGACGACGACGATGACGTCCTGCGCCACGCCGCCGTGGCGCGCGCCGAGCGGCCCGAGCGCATTGCGCTTCTTGACCGAAATCCTGTCGTAGACCGCCCAGGCGAGGAAGGAGGCGAAGAGGATGATTCCCGCGAGATCGCCATTGGCGATCAGATGCGCGAGCGCCCAGACCTTCACCGCCGCCAGCATCGGATGCTTGGCCTTGTCGCGGATATGCGAGGGCACGTAGGCGGCGACCAGCAGCACGAAGGAAATCCACATCAAGAGGAAGGCGATGTGCTTCGTCCAGGTCGGCGGCGTCCACAGCTGCATGTTGGTCGGGGAATGGCGCGCCATGCCGAAACCCCAGACGATCAGCACGAAACCGAGAAGCGAGGCGATCGTGAAGGCGAGCTTGTACGGGCCTTCCCCCAGTTTCGCGATCAGCCCGTCGCGCGCCGGCGGCGAGGTCGGCACGAGATGCACGCCGAGAAAGACGAGAAGGCCGAGGATAAGAGCAGTCATACAGGGGCTCGCGATGATTTCGCGCGGAGCCTAGAACGGAATGAGCCGGCATTCTACCGCCGTCATGGCCGGGCACGTCCCGGCCATCCACGCCATGCCGCCTCAAGCAGCTCGGACAATGGGCCGAATAATTTTATCAGCTCAGCCGTACGCGCCGGCGTGGATGCCCGCGACAAGCGCGGGCATGACGGGTTGTGGGGCGTAAGGAATGCCAACGCCTGCGCGCGCGGTCGACTTACCCCAGCCGTTTCGCCAGCTTTTCCCAAAGCGGGTTCTTCGCGGTGAAGACATAGTCGACCTGGCCGACCGTCACGGTGTCCGCGCCATGCTTGATCAGCCATTCCGCGAGATCGGGCGCATCCGTCTTCGGGCAGGCGAGCATGACGTGGCCGTCCTGTCCGCGACCGCGCAGGCGCGCGCCGTATTTGGCGGCCCCTTTCTTCAACTTGCTTTCGCTCAGCTCCGGCACGAAGGCGCGCACCTCGCGCGTCGTGCGCGCTTCTTCTTCCGCCGCGATGCGCGCGAGAATGAGCCGCGCCGCTTCTCGTGCGGTCTCGTCCCATGTCGCCGTCGTGGAGGCCACGAGATTGGCCTCCGAGCGCAGCATCACGCCGTCGTCGAGCACCTTCAGCGCATTGGCTTTCAGCGTCGCGCCGGTCGTGGTGATGTCGACGATCAGCTCCGCCTGTCCCGCCGCCGGCGCGCCTTCGGTCGCGCCGAGGCTCTCGACGATGCGATAGTCGGCGACGCCGTTCTCGGCGAAATAGCGGCGCGTGAGATTGATGTATTTGGTCGCGACGCGCATGCGCTGACCGCGCTTCGTGCGGAAGGCTGCGGCGACGTCGGCGAGATCGGCCATGTTGCGCACGTCGATCCACGCCTGCGGCGTGGCGACCACGACATTGGCGTGGCCGAAGCCGAGCGGCGTCAGCAATTCCACCTTGGCTTGCAGCGTCGGGGATCGTCTCGCGCACGAGATCCTCGCCGGTCACGCCCATGTGGACGGAGCCTTGCGCGAGATGCGCGGTTATGTCGGAGGCCGAGAGAAAGGCGATCTCGACATTGTCGACGCCCTTCAGCACGCCGCGATAATCGCGCGCGCCGCGCCCCTGCACGACATCGAGCCCCGCACGCGCGAAAAAGGCGTTGGCGTTTTCCTGCAACCGCCCCTTGGAGGGCACGGCGACGATGAGTTTGCTCGTCGCTCACGCCGAAACCTCCGCAAACAGGCGCTCGACCCAGATCGCCGCGCCGACGGCGGGAATGTCCTTCTTCGCGCCGAGCGTGCCGAGCAGGCGGTCGTAGCGTCCGCCGCCGATGACCGGCTTGTCGGGCGCGGCGTCGGGCGCATGCGCCTCGAAGACGAAGCCCGTGTAGTAATCGAGCCGCCGCACGAAGCGCGCCGAGAATTTCATCGACGCCGGGTCGAGCCCGCGCGCGACCATGAAATTGAGGCGCTGGTCGAAGGAATCGAGCGCCGCCGAAAGATCGAGCTTGGCGTCCGACGCGAGCTTGCGCAGCGTGGCCGAGGCGGCGTCAGGATCGCCGGAGACGCCCAGGAACTTCGCGATCAGGTCGCGCTTGTCCTGCGGCACGCCGGGACCCGAGCGCAGGCTCGCCTGTTCGAGAAAGCGCTCCGTGATTTCGCTCACGCTGCGCCCGCCGACAGAGGAAATGCCGGCGATCGAGAGCAGGTCTTCCACCAGCGCCCGCGCGCCCTGCTTGTCCGCGCCTTCCAGCGCGGCGAGCACGCCGGAATGATCGTCCGAACCGTTGGTCGGAGAAGCCTCGAAAATCTTCTCCAGCGACACGCCATGCGCGAGCCCGCGCCGGATGAGGCGCAGCCAGCTCGCCGGCAGCTTCAGGGAATCGAGGAATTGCGCGAACAGGCCGGCGTCGCCGATCGTGACCGAAAGGTCGTCGCGGCCGGCCTTGGCGGCGGCTTCAAGTGCGAGCGCCAGAATTTCCGCGTCGGCGGCGTCCTTGTCCTTGCGGCCGAAACTTTCGAGGCCCGCCTGCAGGAATTCGCCGCTGCCGTCCGGCCGGAAGCGGAAGACCGAGCCGAGGTAGGAAAAGGCGGCGGCTTTGCCGGCCGCGTTGGAGGCGAGATAGGCGACCGAGACGGGCAGGGTGAATTCCGGCCGCAGGCAGAGTTCCGCACCGGCGGCGTCCGTCGTCAGGTAAAGGCGGCCGCGCATGTCCTCGCCGAGCTGGTCGAGGAAAACAGCGGCCGGCTGCAGGATCGGCGGCTCGGCGCGCTTGTAGCCGGACGCGACGAGATGGGCGAGCAGGGTCTGCCCACCCGATTTCGCGTCTTTCCGTCCATTCTTCGTCGCCACGGCGCAGATTCCCGATAATTTGGCGCTTTCTTTATCAAGCGCGGCCGGGCGACGCATCCTTTTATGCGGGGGAGGGTGAATGGAATGGGCGGCGTCACGCCCCCACCACCTCCAACTGCACATCCACATTCCCGCGGGTCGCGTGCGAATACGGGCAAATCTTCTCGTGCGCCTCGGTCACGAGCGCCAAGAGTTCGGCCTGCGGCAGGCTCTTGTCTTCCACGTGCATCTTCACCGCCAGCCCGAAGCCGCCACCTTCGCGTGGGCCGATCGAGACGTTGCAGGTGATGGCCGCCTTGCTGGCGTCCTTCTTGTGCGACTTGGCGATGAAATCGAGCGCGCCGCCGAAGCAGGCGGCGTAGCCCGCGGCGAACAGGTGTTCGGGCGTGGTCGTGCCGGGCTTGCCGGGGCCGCCCATCTCCCTGGCGACGGACAGGTCCGCCTTCACCGATCCGTCGGCGGCGGCCGTATGCCCGTTGCGCCCGCCCGTGGCGGTGGCGGCGACGGTCAGCAGCGGCTTGATCTTGTCGACCATGTTTCTCTCCCGGTTTCTTCGACGCGGGAGAAAATAGGGCGACTGGCGCCCGTGGCTAGGCGGCCGCCTGCTTGGTCGGGAAGCCGGCGGCCGTCAGCGCGGCGGCGATGGCGGCCGGGTCGGCTGATGTCTCGGCTTCCACGCGACCGGTGGCGAGATCGACTGAAACCTTGGACGCCGCGTCCTGCTTCTGGATGATTTTTTCGACCGAGCGGGCGCAGCCGCCGCAGGTCATGCCGGACACGTCGAGCTGGAGTTTGGACATCGGGCGCTCCCATGATGGCGCGGATATATATTCGACGACGACTATATGTCGATCCCGCCACTTTGGGAATGGTGGCGCGGCGTCGCAGCCCGGCAGGCTCGCGCGCGACGCCCTATATCGAAGACGACAAGCGATTTCCGGGGGCCGCCGAAATGGGCGCGATGCGAAAAGAAACGGACAGTATCGGCGCGATCGACGTGCCCGCCGACCGGCTGTGGGGCGCGCAGACCCAGCGCTCGCTGGAATATTTCTCGATCGGCCGCGACCTCATGCCGCCGGAAATGATCCGCGCCTATGCCGTGCTGAAAAAGGCGGTCGCAACCGTCAATAGCGCGCAAGGCCGCCTCGGCGCGGACGCTCACCGCTTGATCGCGCAGGCCTGCGACGAAATTCTCGCCGGCCGCCACGACGGCGAGTTTCCGCTGCGCGTGTGGATGACGGGCTCCGGCACGCAGTTCAACATGAACGTCAACGAGGTGATTTCGAACCGATGCTGCCAGCTCGCGGGAACACCCTTGGGAAGCAAGACGCCCGTGCATCCCAACGATCACGTCAACATGCAGCAGTCGTCGAACGACACGTTTCCGGCCGCCATGCACATCGCCGTCGCCACGACGACGCGCGAACGTCTGATCCCGGCGATCGGCGATCTCCGCGATGCGCTCGCTGCCAAAGCGGAAGAATGGGCCGATATCGTCAAGATCGGACGCACCCATTTGCAGGACGCCACGCCCCTCACGCTCGGCCAGGAATTTTCGGGCTATGCGGCCATGCTGAGCGACGGCGCCGAGCGCCTCGAGGCCGCGTTGCCGGGCGTCTATCGCCTCGCGCTCGGCGGCACGGCGGTCGGCACCGGCGTCAACGCCGCGCCGGGCTTCGCGGAGCAGGCGGCGGCGGAGATCGCGAAACTCACCGGCCTGCCTTTCGTCACCGCGCCCAACAAATTTGCAGCACAAGGCGCGCATGACGCGCTCGTGCACTTCTCCGGCGCCCTGCGGACGCTCTCAGGTTCTCTCTACAAGATCGCCAACGACATCCGCCTGCTTGCCTGCGGTCCTCGCGCGGGCCTTGCCGAACTCATTCTTCCCGCCAACGAGCCCGGCTCCTCGATCATGCCCGGCAAGGTCAACCCGACGCAGGCCGAGGCTATGACGATGATCGCCGCGCAGGTCATGGCCAACGATGTCGCGGTCGGCTTCGGCGGCGCCGGCGGGCATCTGGAGATGAATGTCTACAAGCCGCTCATCATCCACAACGTCATGCAGTCCATTGCGATCCTGTCGGACGGCGCGACGAATTTTCGAAAATTCCTGGTCGAGGGCATAGAGCCCAACCGCAGGCGCATCGCCAAAAATGTCGCGGATTCCCTGATGCTGGTGACCGCGCTCGCGCCCGCGATCGGTTACGACAAGGCCTCCGAGATCGCGCACCTGGCGCTGCACGACGATCTCACGCTGAAGGAAGCGGCTTTGGCGCTCGGTTATGTCTCCGGGCCTGAGTTCGACCGCCTCGTCGACCCCGCCAAAATGCTCGGGCCGAACCTGCCGCCGGCTTGACTTGGGCGCGTCCGAGCCGTAGCGCGCGGCCATGAGCATCAAACCATCGAAACCGATCGCCGGCCTTTCCGAACTCGCCGCCGATTACGACGTGATCCTCTCCGACGTCTGGGGGGTGGTGCATGACGGGCGCACGCACACGCCGTCCGCCGCCGACGCGCTGACGCGCTTTCGCCAGAAGGGCGGAACGGTCGTGCTCATCACCAATGCGCCGCGCCCGCATCC
>JAGRKN010000244.1:11773-14443 GCA_020442275.1 Rhodoblastus sp.
GCCTCGCGCCGCTGCATCACATGGGGCCGGCGCGCGATCTCCCGCTGTTCGATACGATCGCCGAACGCCTCGGCGAAAAGCCGCCGCTGCTGCCGATCGCCGACGCCGACTATGTCGTCTGCACGGGGCTCGTCGACGAATACGGCGACCCCGAACCCTACATGCCCGCGCTGGTCGCGATGAAGGAGCGCGACCTGCCGATGATCTGCGCCAACCCGGACATCGTCGTGCATGTCGGCGACGATCTCCTGTGGTGCGCCGGCGCGCTCGCCGAGCGCTACGCCGGTCTCGGCGGGCGCGTCATCATGGCCGGCAAGCCGCACGCCATCATTTACGAAACCGCGCTGAAGCAAGCTTTTCGCGCGCGCGGGACGGAATTTGATCGGGCCCGCGTGCTCGCGATCGGCGACGGGCTGTTCACCGACATCAGGGGCGCGGCGTCCCAGGGTTTCGACGCGCTGTTCGTGACCTCGGGCATCCACCGCGACGCGCTGCATCCGGCCGGCGGCGCCGACGACTGGAGCGTCGACGAAGCCGCCTACCGCAACCTGCTGGCGGAGGCCGGGGCGGCGCCTGCGGCGCATTTGCGGGATCTGGTGTGGTGAGGTTGCGCGCGCGATAAACTGCGCCCATGCCCCGCCGCCTCCTCACCCCCGCCACCATCGTCCTCCTCTGCGGCTTCGCCATCCTGTTTATCGGCGGCGGCGCGCGTTTCGCGGTGGGGTTGACGCTCAAACCGATCGTCGAGGAATTCGGCTGGCCGCGCAGCGCGATGGGGCTGGCGGTGGCGGCGTTTCAGATCGTCTCGGCTGTCGCCATGTTCTGGGCAGGCCGGCTCGCGGACGCCAAGAGCCCGCGCCTCGTGCTGGTTTTGGGCCTCGCGCTCGGCGGGATCGGCATGGGGCTGATGGGGCTCATCACGCAGCCCTGGCACGCCGTGCTGCTCTACGGAATCCTCTTCGGTCTCGGCAATGGCGCGGCCTCGCTCATTCCTGTGGGCGTCATGGTCACGCGCGCCTTTCCCGTGCGCACCGGCATGGTCAATGCGGTGGTGACGTCGGGCATGAGCGTCGGCCAGCTCGTGGTGATCGCAGGGCTGGCCGCGCTGCTGGCGACGCTGACCTGGCGCTCGATGTTTTTCGGCCTCGGCGTCGCCCATCTCGCGCTCGCCGCTATCGTCATGATCGCGCTGCCCAAGGTTGCGTCGGGCGCGGCGCGCGCCGCGCAGCCTGTCGAGGGCCTCGGCGTGGCCGAGGCGCTGCGCACGCCGCGCATGGCGCTGCTGCTCGCCATCTACGCCATCTGCGGTTTCGACGATTTCTTCGTCTCCACCCATGTCGTCGCCTTCGCGCAGGATCGCGGAGTCGACGCGCTGCTCGCCGGCAACCTGCTGGCGATGATGGGCCTGACGGGCCTCATCGGCGTCGTCGGAGCCGGGATCATGAGCGACCGCTTCGGCCCGGTCCTGCCGACGGCGCTGTCGTTTCTGGCGCGCGTGCTGGTCTTCGGGCTCATTCTCGTCGACCAGTCGCCGCTGTCCGTGGCGATATTCGCGCTGGTCTTCGGCGCGACCTTCATGGTCACCGCGCCGCTCGCCGTCATCTTCGCCACGCGCTTGTTCGGCGCCCGTCATCTGGGCGCGCTCACCGGCCTCGTCACCATGGTCCACCAGATCGCCGGCGGGCTCGGCGCCTGGCTCGGCGCGGCGATTTTCGATTCCTCGGGCGGCTATGGCCCGGCTTTCGCCGTCATGTTCGCGGTTTCCGCGCTGGCGCTGGTTCTGTGCCTACCGCTCGCGCGTTTGCGCGCTAGCTAGCGCAGGGCGGAAAACGGGAGCGATGCGCGCATGACCAAGAACACAATCTGCGTCTGGTACGAGAAAGACGCCGAGGAAGCAGCGAATTTCTACGCGGCGACCTTCCCCGACAGCCGCGTCGAAGCGATCCATCTCGCGCCCGCCGATTTTCCGAGCGGCAAGAAAGGGCAGGTCATCACCGTGCAATTCACGGTCGTTGGAATCCCCTGCGTCGGCCTCAACGGCGGACCGATGTTCAAGCACTCGGAGGCCTTCTCATTCCAGATCTCCACCGAAAGTCAGGAGGAGACGGACCGCTACTGGAACGCCATCGTCGGCAATGGCGGGGTTGAGAGCGCCTGCGGCTGGTGCAAAGACAAATGGGGCGTCAACTGGCAGATCACGCCGAAGGTGCTGACGGATGCGATGGCGGCGGGCGGCCAGAAGGCGAAGAACGCCTTCGAGGCGATGATGACCATGCGCAAGATCGACGTGGCGGCGATCGAGGCGGCGGTGAAAAGGGCGGGGTGATGGGTCGCGAGCTTGAAGGCTCGCGGGCCGCAAACGCAAACGGCCGCCCGGAGGCGGCCGTCTTGAAAGGCGGATGATGAAGCCTCAGGCCGCGCGCGCCGTGAACACCGCGTCGATCTTGGCCTTCAGCGTCGCCGCGTTGAACGGCTTGACGATATAGCTCGACACGCCGGCCTTGCGGGCGGCGATAACGTTGTCGGTCTTGGATTCCGCCGTCACCATGATGAAGGGGATGTCGGCCGTCGCCGCCTCGCCCTTCAGCTTCACCAGAAGCTCGAAGCCGGTCATCGGCTGCATGTTCCAGTCGGAGATGATGAGCCCGTACTGTTTCTCGCCGATGCGCT
>JAGRKN010000244.1:14571-14853 GCA_020442275.1 Rhodoblastus sp.
TCCGCAGTCATTTCGGTCTCCCCGCGCCACCGTCCGGCCGAAAGCCGGTGGAGCCTGCATGAGAGGAATAGCAGCCCAGGACTTTCGGTAGTGTAAACGCGACCGCCTAGCGAGCTGGAATGTCTAATAAAGTTGGGAGATTGCCGTAACGGCGGCTTGCGACAGGGTTGCCAAAAGGTTACTGCGGGCGCGCGTTCCGGAGGGGATGAGCATGTCCGCGCCATACAAGACCCACTATTTCGAGGATCTGACGGTCGGTCAGCGCGAGACGCTGATGAAGAC
>JAGRKN010000245.1:0-6207 GCA_020442275.1 Rhodoblastus sp.
GACCGATGCGCGAAAGCTCGCGGCCTCCGATCTCGCCGAAGCGCCTGCGCTGATCGTCATCGACGTCAGCTTCATTTCGCTCGACCGCATCCTGCCGCACGTGCTGACGCTTGCCGCGCCCGCCGCGAAACTCGTCGCGCTCGTCAAGCCGCAGTTCGAAGCAGGGCCGGAGCATGTGAAGAAGGGCGTCGTGCGCGATACGCAAATTCATGCGGCGGTCTGCGCCAGGATCGAGAAGCTCATCGTCGCCTGCGGCTGGCGCCGCATCGGGCTGATGGCCTCGCCGATCGCGGGCGGCGACGGCAATCGCGAATTTCTGATAGCGGCGGAAGTGCAATGACGCTCGACCTCAACGCCCGCCTGATGATCGAACGCCTTGGCGCGCGCGGCGAAGGCGTCGTGCGCACGCAGCGGGGCCTCGTGTTCGTGCCCTTCGCGCTCGCCGGCGAGACCGTGCTCGCGGAGGTCGACGGCGAGCGCGGCAAACTGGTCGAGGTGCTCGACGCCTCGCCCGACCGCATTGCGCCGATTTGTCCGCTCTGGGGCGAATGCGGCGGTTGCGCCGTGCAGACGCTTCGTCGTGAGTCCTACCTTGCCTGGAAGCGCGAACTGCTCGTCGACGCCCTGCGCGCCGCGCGGCTCGAGACGGATGTGCGTCCTTGCGTCGATACGCATGGCGCTGGCCGCCGCCGCGCCGTTTTTCACGCGCGCATCGATGCGCGAGGTCGTGCAAGCGTCGGCTTCATGCGCGCGCGTTCGCACGAGATCATCGGGATCGACGCTTGTCCCTTGTTCGCGCCGGGGCTCACGCGCGCGCCGGCCGTCGCGCGGTCGATCGCGCAGACGCTCGCCGCACTCGGCAAGCCGCTGGACATAGCCGCGACAGCGACCGACGCCGGCCTCGACATCGATATTCGCGGCGCGGGCAAGCTGGAATTCGACCTCACGCAGAAGCTGATAGCGCTCGCCGCCGCCCATGATCTCGCGCGTCTCTCCAATCACGGCGTCGCGCTGATCGAGCGCCGTCAGCCCGTTCTCGAAATCGGTCGCGCGAAAATAACGCCGCCCGCCGGCGGTTTCTTGCAGGCGACGGTAGTGGGCGAGCAGGCGCTTGGCGATCTCGTTATCGCCGAAATGCAATCGGAACGCCGCATCGCCGATCTCTTCGCGGGCGTCGGCACTTTCGCGCTGCGTCTTGCGGAGCGCGCCGAGGTCCATGCGGTCGAGCACGATCAGGCGGCATTGAGCGCTCTCTCGAAAGCCGCGCGAAACGCGTCGGGTCTGCGACGGATCACGACCGAAGCGCGCGATCTCTTCAAGCGCCCGCTGCTGCGCGCGGAGCTCGCCAATTACGACGCTGTCGTCTTCGATCCGCCGCGCGCGGGCGCGGAGGCGCAGGCGCGCGAACTGGCCGCGAGCGACGTTCCGCTCGTCGTCGGCGTCTCCTGCAATGCGCAAACATTTTCACGCGACGCGCGCGTTCTCGTTGATGCGGGTTATGCGCTCGAACATGCGACCCCCGTCGACCAGTTCCGCTTTTCCGCGCATGTCGAAATCGTCGGCGTTTTTCGCCGCGCGGCGCGCAAGAAGGCGAAGCGTGGATTGCTTCGCTAGATCAGCCTGCATTCGAGCGGGATCGCTCAAATGCAGAAAAGCTGATCGGCTTCAAAGTGGAGGGCGCGCGTTTTGCGAAAGACCGGCTTCCACTTTTTCGCCGTGCGCTCTAGGCGAAGGCCTTCATCGCGGCCTCGACGATCGCCGCGCCAGTCTCTTGCGTGAAATGTCCGGCTTCCGCGAGTTCCAGCGGCGGCGGGCAATTGCGAATGTTGTCGCGCAACGCAGCCATTGTCGCTGGACCCAGCACCGGATCCTTCATGCCGACCGCCATGAAGGCCTTGCCCGCCCAGTCGCGCGACCAGAAATCGCGCGCGCGGCGTGACAGGGCGGCGCCGGGCGCGCCCGGATGGTCCGGCACGAGATTGGGAAAGCGCCGCACGCCGGCCTTGAAGCGCGCATCGGGGAAAGGCGCGTCGTAGGCCGCAGCTTCCTCGTCGCTCAATCCCGCGACGCCACGCCTCATCAGCGCGCCGATCGCCATGTCGGGCGATCGGTTGCAGAAGGCGCGCCAGGCGAGAAAGCCTTCGCCGAGCGCAACATCGCCCGTGCCGAGCGTCGTGTTCATCACGATCAGGCGCGAAAAACGCTCCGGCATTTCCATTGGGATGGTGAGGCCGATGAGCCCGCCCCAGTCCTGGCAGACGAGCGTAATGTCAGTCAGCGCGAGCCTTTCGATCAGCGCGACCAGTGCGGCGCGATGGAAGTCGAACGTATAGACGCTCTCGTCCGTCGGCTTGTCCGAGCGCCCGAAACCGAAGAAATCCGGCGCGATCACGCGCATGCCGGCGGCGAGAAACGCCGGAATCATCTTGCGATAGAGATAGCTCCACGTCGGTTGCCCATGCAGGCACAGCGCAACCGGAGCGTTGCGCGCGCCTTCGTCGATGTAGTGCATCCGCAACGGCGCATAGCCGTCGAGATCGTCGATGTAATGGGGCGCGAAGGCATAGCCGGGCAGGGTGGCGAAGCGCTCGTCCGGCGTCCTCAGAAAATCGATGTTGCTCATCTCAGCCGTCGCGGCTCGGGTCGATCAGGAATTTTTCGCCGGTCGCGCGCTTCGCATAAGCCGCGATATTGTCGAGTTGCAGCGCCTCGTGCAGCGAGACGACGCGCGTGTAATGGCTCGCGAACGTCGTCTTGAGTTCGGCGACGACGCGGTCGCGCAGGCGCTGCGTCGCCTCCGGCCCGATCTTCTGCAGGAAGGGGAAGAGCAGCCAGCCGCCGACGCCCCACGCCATGCCGAAGGAACGCACGAGTTCGGTCGGGCGCGTGTCGAGCGAGCCGTAGATGTAGACCTGCTTGTGCACTGTCGAGCCATAGCGGCTGTAGGTCTTGGCGTTCATGTTGGCGGCCACTTCCATGCAGGTGAGGATCTGGCCCGCGAGCTTGCCGCCGCCGATCGCGTCGAAGGCGATCGTCGCGCCGGTGGCGGCGACTGCGCGCGTGAGGTCGTCCATGAAGCTCGGCGCGGTGGAATTGACCACGTGAACGGCGCCGATGTCGCGCAGCAGTTTCTCCTGCTCGGCGCTGCGCACGATGTTGACGAGGCCGACGCCGTCCTTGAGGCAGATCTTGTTCAGCATCTGCCCGAGATTGGAGGCGGCCGCAGTATGCACGAGCGCGCTATGCCCCTCGCGGCGCATGGTCTCGACCATGCCGAGCGAGGTCAGCGGATTGACGAAGCACGAAGCGCCATCGGCTGCTGTCGCCCCTGACGGCAGCGGCAGGCAATCGGCGGCCTTGATGCAGCGATATTGCGCATACATGGCCCCGCCAACGACGGCCACTAACTTGCCGAGCAGCGCCCGCGCGGCGGGCGAGGCGCCGGCGGCGACCACCACGCCCGCGCCCTCGTTGCCGACCGGCATCGACTGGTCGAGCCGCGCGGCCATGGCGCGCATGCCTGCGTCCGATACTTTCGCGGTCACGACAGGCTTGCCGGAAACGGTCGAGGCCTGCGCGGTCGTCATGTCGGCTGCGCCCAGCAACAGGCCGAGATCGGACGGATTGATCGGCGTCGCCTGCACGCGGATGACGACTTCGTCCTCCGTCGGCGTCGGCATGGGCATGTCGACCAGCGACAGTTCCAGTTCGCCGCCAGTCTTGATGATCGAGCGGAGTTGCAGCCCCGTTTGCGGCCCGTCCTGCGCCATGCGTCGCTCCCTTTTGTTTGTGCGCCGCTCAGCGGCTTCGGGAAGCGACACTACAGAGAGGCGGCGCACGGCGTCCAGAACGACCCAAAGGTTCAGATCAAGCTTGCCTGCCCGACCGGCGTCTGCAACTCCGGCCCCTCGCTCTTGTAGGAATTCACCTTCGGCGACACTTCGAAGAACTCGATCGCGTCGTCGGGCGCTGGTTGAAGCATCTCGACACGTGTCGCACGATCGTCGGAACAATCCAGCCAGCGATCGAAATTGGACGGCGCCAAAATCGCGGGCATGCGGTCGTGGATCGCGATCGTGGCGGCATTGGCGGAGGTGGTGATCATGCAGCCGGTCTCCACCTCGCCGCCTTGCGGATCGGACCATGTTTCCCACAGCCCCGCGAACGCAAGCGGACCTCTGTCGCGCGCGCGAAACAGAAAGGGTTGCTTAACCATCTTGCCCCGCGCGTCGGTCGCCCGGCGCCATTCATACCAGCCGTCGGCGATGAAAAGGCAGCGCCGCCGGCGGATCGCAGCGCGAAAACTCGGCTTGGCCTCTATGCCCTCCGCGCGGGCATTGATGATGAGCGGGAAGGTCTTGGGGTCCTTCACGAAGCCGGGCAGGAAACCCCAGCGAACAAGGCCGAAATGGCGTTCGCCCCGCGCCGCCCGCACGATCGGCACGGGCTGCGTCGGCGCTACATTGTAGCGGGGCGGAAAGTTCGGCTGCTCGATGTAGCCGAACAGCTGTCGCATGGCTTCGGGCGGCAGGGTGATGGCGTAGCGTCCACACATGGCAGGATCCCGATGTCATGCCCTCTGAAGGCGTTGGGGAAATAAGTTGTTATGGAATCCGTGGCTAATGTGCCGCGTGCAGGGCTGCGTCGAAAGCATGTCTTTGAGCGAGGATCATAACGCCGATTTCGAGAGCGCGGGCGCGGACTCGCTGGAGTCGCGCGCCATGGCGCTGGTCAATCCGGCGTCCGGTCTCGCCAATGATTTCCTCAACGTCTACAATGAAATCCTGATGTTGATCGAGCTCCTGCCGACCATGCCGGAGCTCGCCGACGACATCGCCGCCTGGCGGCCCGCCAGCTATCGCGCCTATTTCATGCAATCGCCGTTGCCCGGCAGCGACCAGGCATTGGCCGTCTATGCCCGGCTCGACCCGGGCTTTCGCGCCCTCTTCGAGGCCAACGTCGAGAAACTCGCCGAAAGCGGCGTCTGCGCCGTGGACGCGATTTCGCGCGCGGTCGCCTCGGGCGCCGATGATTGCGGCGAGCAGATCGCGGCGGTCTGCGCGCAATCGGCCGCCCATATGCGCGGCCTGCTGCACGCCACCGAACTCCTGATCAATCACGGCCATCTGGTCGAGGGCCGCGAGCCCCAGGCAATCGCCAACGAATTGTTCTCCGCCGCCTGAGCGGCGTCTCATCCCTTCGACTTGCCGAGGAATGCCGTGAACGCGGCCTTTGCGTCGTCCGAACGCAGGGCCTCGCCGAAGGCGACCATCTCGCGTTCGATCGCCGCCTCGATCTCCTTGCGGTCGCCGCGCATCAGGCGGCGCGCGGCGCGCATGGCGGCCGGCGGCTTGGCGGCGAGTTTCCGGGCGGCGTCCATCGCGGCGTCGCCGAGCGTCTCGGGCGCGACAATTCCATTGATGAGCCCTAGCTTTTCGGCCTCCTGCGGCCCGAAGACTTCGGCGAGCAGGATGTATTCGCTGGCCTTGGCCATGCCGAAGCGCGCCGGCGCGAGAATGGAGGAGGCGGCCTCCGGCACCAGGCCGAGGTCGAGGAAGGGCATGCGGAATTTCGCGGCCGGGGTCGCATAGACGAGATCGCAGTGGAACAGCAGCGTCGTGCCGACGCCCACCGCCACGCCGTCGACGGCCGCGACGATCGGCGTCTCCAGCATCGCGATCTTCTTGATGAAATAGGTCGCGCGCGGTTCGTCGCCGCGCGTCGCGGTGGCCAGAAAATCCGCGAGATCGTTGCCGGCGGTGAACGAGCCGCCGGAGCCTTCCAGCATGACGGCGCGAATATCGTCGGAGGCGTCCGCGCGCTCGAGCGCGGCCGTCATCGCGTCGTACATCGGGCCGGTCAGCGCATTTTTCTTCGCCGGCCGGTTCATGGTGATGCGCATCACGCCATCAGCGACGGCAACCTTAACCTCGTCTGTCATCTTCGCTCCCCGGATCGCGCGTCCGCGCGCAAATTCTCGTCCACAGGCATGTCGGCGGCCGACGCGATATGCAATAGCTCGCCCGCGCCCCGCCGCCCAGAAGACGAGCGGGTCGTTCATGAGTAAACCAGATCGCAGGACCGTCAAAGCGCCTTGCCCTCTCCAGTCGACACGCCGACGCGCATTCTCGCGCCCGATCCCGAGGGCGTCGCGGAAGCTGCGCGAATCCTGCGCGACGGCGGCCTCGTCGCTTTTGCGACAGAGAC
>JAGRKN010000245.1:6284-10549 GCA_020442275.1 Rhodoblastus sp.
CCGGCCTTCAACCCGTTGATCGCGCATGTCACGGGCCTCGAGGCCGCGCGGCGCGAGGGGCGGTTTTCGGAAATCGCGGAAATGCTGGCCAAGACCTTCTGGCCGGGGCCGCTGACCCTCGTCGTTCCGGTCGCCGAAGGCGCCAGCGTCTGCGAACTGGCGCGCGCCGGCCTGGCGTCCGTCGCCCTGCGCGCGCCCGACCATGCGATTGCGCAGACGATGCTGGCGGCCGCCGGCCGGCCGATCGCGGCGCCGTCGGCCAATCGTTCGGGGCGCGTCAGCCCGGTGACGGCCGCTCATGTCCTGGAAGATCTCGCGGGCCGCATCGACGCGGTGCTCGACGCCGGTCCGACCGCTGTCGGTCTGGAATCGACCATCGTCGCCTGCCTCGATGGGCCCCCGGTCCTTCTGCGGCCGGGCGGCGTACCGCGCCAAAAGATCGAGGCGCTGGTTGGCCCGCTGGCGACGCCGGTCGGCGGCAAGGTCGAGGCGCCGGGCATGCTCGCTTCGCATTATGCGCCGCGCGCCAGGCTCAGGCTCGATGCGCGCGAATTGCGGCGGGGCGAGGCGGGGCTGGACTTCGCCGGGCGGTTCGGCGCCGGCTCGGGCGCGGCCGTACTCGATCTTTCGTCACGCGGCGATCTGGTCGAGGCCGCTTCCCGACTCTATTTCTGCCTGCGCGAGCTTGATGCGACGGGCGCGGAAGCGATTGCAGTGGCGCCCATTCCCGCCGACAATATCGGCGAGGCGATCCGGGACCGACTGGCGCGCGCCGCAGCGCCGCGCGACGGCAAATAGCCGGGACAGATTCGCGGAGGCGGCAGGATCATGAACTGGGACGATTTCCGCTTGGTGCGCGCGATCGCGGAGGCGCGCTCGCTCGTCGGCGCGGCGGACGCGCTCGGGCTCAATCATTCGACAGTGTTCCGTCGCCTCGGCCAGATCGAGGCGGATCTGGGCCGTCCCTTGTTCGAGCGCTCGCGCGCGGGCTATGCGCCAACCGGCGCCGGCGAGGAGATGATCGCGCTCGCAAATCGCATGTCGGACGGAGTGGTCGAATTCGAGCGTCGCCTCGCCGGCCAGGACGAGCGCCCGCGCGGCGAATTGCGCGTCACCACAACCGATTCCATGTTCGCCTCGCTGCTTGCGCCGATGTTCGCGAGCTTCCGCGAGGCCTATCCGGAAATCCGGGTGGACGTGATCGCCTCCAACGCCTCGCTCAACCTGTCCCGGCGCGACGCCGACGTGGCGATCCGCGCGACGTCGGAGCCGCCGGACACGCTGGTCGGCCGCAAGGTCGGGATGATGGCCTGGGGCGTCTATGCGAAGAAGGATTCCGATCTCGCGCGCCGTGATCCCGTCGGGCCAGAGGCGCTGTACATCGGCTTTGGCCCGCCGATGGAGGAGATCGAGCCCGCGCTCTGGATCGCGCGCAACGTGCCGGCGGCGCGCGTCGTCGCCCGCGTCAACACGATGCATATCGCTGCGCTGGGCGCGGCGGCGGGCCTCGGTCTCGCCGTGCTGCCGCGCGTTGTGGGCGACGGCATGCCGGAGCTGATCCGCGTCGCCGCCAAGCCGCCGGCGGCCAACGCGGTCTGGCTGCTCACGCACGCCGACCTCAAGGGCGCGGCGCNNGCGCCTTCATGGACCACGCCTGGAACTATCTGTCGAAGGAAAAGGGTCGGCTGGCGGGGGAGTGACCTCCCGCCCGATACACGCGCTTACGCGATTGCGACGATCTCGGCCTTTTCGTGCTTGACCTCGACCTTGTCGCCGACTTCCTTGCCGAGCAGCGCCATGGCGAGCGGGGCGACATGCGGGATCAGGCCCTTGGCGGGATCCGCCTCGTCCTCGCCGACGAGCTTGAAGCTTTCCTTCTTGCCCTTGGCCGTCTTGACCGTGACCGTATGGCCGAAGCGGACTTCCGACTTGTCGGCGATGGGATGCACGAGCTCGGCATTGGCGCGGCGCGCGCTCCAGTAGTTCAGGTCGCGCGCGGCCATGGCGATCGCCCGTCGGTCGCGGTCATGCTCGGCCTTGGCGAGAGCGACGCGCGCCGCCTCCATCTCGTGCTCGATCTGCGCCAGACCTTCCGGCGTGACGAGATTGCGATGCGGGCTGACGGGACGTTCGCCGATGTCCTCGATGGATTCGGTATCGTCGTTTTCGCGTGTGAATGCGCTGCTCATCTCTCCCCGCCTTGATCGCGTTGTCGGGAAACCATCGTTCCTCGAATGTGGCCCTGTCCTTGATCCAAATCTAGGTCTTCAGGCGGCGTTGTGCGAACGCCGCCGCCCGTTCGAGCCGATTGAATCAACCGATTTCGACCACGACGCGGCCGCGCGTGCGGCCGGCGAGGATTTCGGCGGCCACCTGCGGCGTATCGGCCAGCTTGACCGTGCTGGTCATGGCCGCGAGCTTGGCGCGATCGAGATCGCTGGCGAGCCGGCCCCAGGCCTCGTGACGGAGCGCCTGCGGCGCCATCACGCTGTCGACGCCGAGCAGCGACACGCCGCGCAGGATGAAGGGCGCAACCGTCGCCGGCAGGTCCATGCCCTGCGCGAGCCCGCATGCCGCGACCGCGCCGGCGTATTTGGTTTGCGCCAGAACATTGGCGAGCGTGACCGAGCCGACGCTGTCGACAGCCGCCGCCCAGCGTTCCTTGCCGAGCGGGCGGCCGGGCGCCGACAATTCGCCGCGATCGATGATCTCGCTCGCGCCGAGCCCGCGCAGATAGACCTCCTCCGACGCGCGGCCGGTCGAGGCGATGACGTGCCAGCCGAGCTTGGCCAGCAGCGCGATGGCCACCGAGCCGACGCCGCCGGCCGCGCCCGTGACGAGCGCGGGACCGCGATCGGGCGTCATGCCGTGCTTCTCCAGCGCCAGCACGCAGAGCATGGCCGTATAGCCGGCCGTGCCGATCGCCATGGCCTCGGCAGGCGAGAGGCCAGCGGGCAGGGGCGTCAGCCAGTCGCCCTTCACGCGCGCCTTCTGCGCATAGCCGCCCATATGCGTCTCGCCGACGCCCCAGCCGTTGAGGATGACCTTGTCGCCTTCCTTGAAATTCGGGTTCGAGGAGGCCGAGACGACGCCCGCGAAATCGATGCCGGGGATCATCGGGAAGCGGCGCACGACCGGCGACTTGCCGGTGATGGCGAGGCCGTCCTTGTAGTTCACGCAGGAGTGCGAGACGACGACCGTGACGTCGCCCTCCATCAGGTCCTTCTCGTCGAAGTCGGTGAGGCCGGCGCGATAACCGTTGTCGTCCTTGTCGATGCGGATGGCCTTGAACGTGCTCACGAGTTTTCCTCTCCCGGATAAGGTCTGCATTGCTTGATCTGCAGTCCTAGACGCGAAATCAGGCCGCCACAACCTTCGGCTCCGCCGGCCTTTCCACGATCGGCAGGTTGATCAGCGCGGACGCGACGCCGAAGAAGATCGAAAGCGCCCAGACCGGCATGTAGGAACCGGTCTGTTCGTAGATCGCGCCGCCGAGCAGCGCGCCCAGAAAGCCGCCGATCTGGTGGCTGACGAAGGCGAAGCCGAACAGCATCGAGAAATTGCGCGTGCCGAACATCAATCCGACGAGCGAAGAGGTCGGTGGCACGGTCGAGAGCCACAGCAGGCCGGTCACCGCGCCGAAGACGAGCGCCGAGGCTGGCGTCGCCGGTACGAGCAGAAACACCAGCGTGGTCAATGCGCGTGAAAAGTAGATGAAAGCGAGGATGTAGCGGCGCGGCATGCGCGTGCCGAGCCATCCCGAGGTCAGCGAGCCTACCATGTTGAAAATGCCGATCATTGCGAAGGCCCAGCCGCCGACGCGCGGGTCGAGCCCCTTGTCGGTGAGGTAGATCTGGAAATGCGTGGTGATGAAGGCGAGCTGGAAGCCGCAGGTGAAATAGCCGGTCACCAGCAGCACGTAGGAGCGATGCGTGAAAGCCTGCCGGATCGCCTCGCCGATTGTCGGCGCGGGCGCGGCGCCCTCGGCGGGCGCCTTTTCGCGCGGCGACGCCAGCGCGAAGGCGAGCGGCGCGATCAGCATCAGCATGCCGGCGAAAATGAAGGACGTGTTGCGCCAGCCGAACGACTGGATGAGTCCGACCGCCAGCGGCGCGAACAGGAATTGCCCGAGCGAGCCCGCCGCCGTGCCGAAACCGAAGGCCATCGAGCGGCGGTTCTCCGGCACGAGCCGGCCGAAGGCGCCGAGCACGAGATTGAACGAGGCGCCTGAAAGCCCGAGCCCGATCAGCACGCCCGCCGACAGG
>JAGRKN010000246.1 GCA_020442275.1 Rhodoblastus sp.
ATTCGATCGAGCTCTCCGGCGTCGACGGATTGAGCGAAACGCCCGCCTTCTTGCCGAACGAGCGGATGAGTTGCAGCGAGCGGTCGAGATGCGGCCCCGCTTCCGCATGCACCGTGATGATGTCGGCGCCTGCCTTGGCGAAAGCCTCGATATAGGGGTCAACGGGCGCGATCATCAGATGCACGTCCATCACGCCCTTGATGTGCGGGCGCAGCGCCGCGCAGACGGCCGGCCCGATCGTTATGTTGGGGACGTAATGCCCGTCCATCACGTCGACATGCACCCATTCCGCGCCCTGCGCCTCGATCGCCCGGCATTCCGCGCCAAGGGCGGCGAAATCCGCCGAGAGGATCGACGGGGCGATCTTGATCGATCGGTCGAAGCTCATCCGGTCATTCCTTCACGCGAAAATGGACGCGCGGCCTTGCGCCGCGCGCCGGATTAAATGGCTCACGCCGCCTTCACATGCAAGCGCTCGCGCCAGCCCGGATAGAGCGCGTCTGCGTCGTGCGGGAAGCTCTCGAAGGCGCGCGCGAATTCGCGATGATCCCTGGCAAACTCCACCGGATCGACCCCGGCCTTCCAGCACTGTTCGGCCTGGCGCAGCGAGATGGCGCCCGCCGCCCCGCCGTCGACATGGCCGAAGGCGCCGCCGCCCGCCGTCATGATCAGGTTGGAATGACCGAGGTTCTCGAAGAAGCCCGGCATTCGCAGCGCATTCATGCCGCCGGAGATGATTGGCGTGGTCGGGTTCATGCCGAGCCAGTCCTGCGCGTAGAACGGGCCCTGGGCCTTGTCCTCGGTGATCATCGTCGCCGCGATCCGGTCGCTCGCCTCGCCTTCCATTTTTCCATAGCCCATCGTGCCGACGTGAATGCCGGACGCGCCCTGCAGGCGTGACATCTTCGCCAGCACGAAGGCGGTGTAGCCGCGCTTGGATTGCGGCGACGTCACCGCGCCATGGCCCGCGCGATGATAGTGCAGATATTGCTTCGGGAAGTTGCGCCGCGCAGTCGTCACGGCCGCCGGGCCCGCCACATAGCCGTCGACCAGGAAGGCGACATGGTCGGCGTTCTCGCCGAAGGTCTCGAGAATGTATTCGCCGCGCGCGATCATCTCGTAGTGGTCATCGGCGGTGATGTTGAACGAGAACAGTTTCGGCTGGCCCGTCGCGTCCTGCGCGCGGCGCATCGCGTCATTCACGGCGCGCACCGTCTCCTTGAACGGCGCGAAGGTCTGGTTCCCCTGCGGCTCGTCGTTCTTGATGAAGTCGCCGCCGAGCCAGAAATCGTAGCAGGCGCGCGCGAACGGCTCCGGCCGCAGGCCGAGCTTCGGCTTGATGATCGTGCCGACGATGAAGCCTCCGTCGACCACGGGACGTTCGAGCACGCGCCAGAGATCCTTGATCGTCGTCGCCGGCCCGTCGAACAGGCGCAGCAGCGCGGGCGGCATGTAGAAGTCGTACATCTTGCCGTATTCGACGTCGCCCATGCCCTGGTTGTTGCCGATCGTCAGCGTCAGGAACGAGGCGATCATCGCCCGCCCGTCGATGATATTGCGGTCGAACAATTCGATGGGATAGGCGATCTTCATGATCTCCTTCGCCTCGTCGATCTCGTAGACGATGGCGTCGACGCCCTTGGTGAAATTGTCGGTGGTCGAGACCTCGACATTCGTGCCGGTGGAGGATTCGGCGGCGAAATGCGCGGCGGTCTGGATGTAGTTTCCGAATCCGGCCTTCGGCTTCATGATGTAGGCGCACAGCACGTGGCGGCCGCCCGCGATCAGATCGGCTTCCTTCAGGGTCAGATTGGCGTAGCGGTTTGACTGGTCCATCTTCGTCTCTCCGTGTTTGTCGCGCGTTCCGCGCACATCTGTTCGATCAGGCGGCGCTCTTCGTCGCGCCCTGCGGGTCGAGCGCGCCAGCCGCATAGCGCCTGGCCATGTCGCTCATGGGGATGACCTTGATCTTCGAGGCGTTGCCGGCCGTGCCGAAGGCTTCAAAGCGCGCCCGACACACGTCGCGCATCGCGTCCATCGCCGGTTTCAGGAATTTGCGCGGATCGAACTCATCGCGTTTCGTATGCGCGACACGCCGGAATTCGGCGACGCAGGCGAGGCGCAGGTCGGTGTCGATGTTCACCTTGCGCACGCCATGCTTGATGCCGCGCACGATTTCCTCGACCGGCACGCCATAGGTCTCGCGCATCTCGCCGCCATTGGCGTTGAACACGTCGCGCCATTCCTCCGGCACCGACGACGACCCGTGCATGACGATATGCGTGTTCGGCAGACGTGCGTGAATGCGTTCGATCACGTCCATCGCCAGCACGTCGCTCGTCGGCTTGCGCGTGAACTTGTAGGCGCCGTGCGAGGTGCCGATGGCCACCGCCAGCGCATCGACCCTGGTGTCGGCGACGAAGCGCGCGGCCTCGTCGGGATCGGTCAGCAGCATGGAGCGGTCGAGCTTGCCTTCGAAGCCGTGGCCATCCTCCGCTTCGCCATGGCCCGTCTCGAGCGAGCCGAGGCAGCCGAGCTCGCCTTCGACGGACGCGCCGACCATGTGCGCGAGCCGCGTGACTTCACGGGTGATCGAGACGTTGTAGTCATAGTCGGCCGGCGTCTTGCCATCTTCCTTCAGCGAACCGTCCATCATCACGGAGGTGAATCCGTTCTGGATCGCGGACAGGCAGGTCGAGACGCGGTCGCCGTGATCCTGATGGATGCAGATCGGAATGGCCGGATACATGGCCTCCAGCGCTTCCATCATTTTCGCCAGCATGATGTCGCCGGCATAGGAGCGCGCGCCGCGGCTCGCCTGTATGATGACGGGCGAATCCGTGGCTTTCGCGGCTTCGAGGATCGCGAGCCCCTGCTCCATATTGTTGATGTTGAACGCCGGCACGCCGTAGCCACGCTCGGCCGCGTGGTCCAGCAATTGCCGCATCGTGATGCGCGCCATCTTGTCCTCCTCGTCGTGTTACGCGAAACCGAAACTCCTCATCCTGAGGAGCGGGCGAAGCCCGCGTCTCGAAGGATGGCCTCACCCGTAACTCTGGATCATGCTTCGAGACGGCCGCTGCGCGGCTTCCTCAGCATGAGGGACCCGTTGTCAGGCCAGTGTCTCCAACGCCGCGGCGGCGACAGCCTCCGCCGTGATTCCAAAGTGCTTGTAGAGATCGCCGGCCGGCGCAGAGGCGCCGAAGCCGTTCATGCCGACGAAGCGGCCGCGCGCGCCAAGCCAGCGATCCCAGCCGAAACGGGCGGCGGCCTCCACCGCGACGCGCGGCGCCGAACCGAGCGTCGAGTGTTGATAGGCGTCGCTCTGGCGCTCGAACAATTCCCAGCACGGCATGGAAACGACGACGGCCTTCACGCCCCTGGCGGCGAGAAGATCGGCGGCGACGAGCGCGATCTCGACCTCCGAGCCCGTCGCCAGCAGCGTTACGTCGCGCGCGCCCGCCGCCTCGCGCAGCACATAGGCGCCGCGCGCGCTCAGATTCTCGTCGACATGTGTCGTACGCACGGTCGGCAATGCCTGGCGCGACAGCGCGAGCGCCGAGGGACAGGTGCGCGCCTCCAGCGCCGCCTGCCAGCATTCGGCGGTCTCGACCGCGTCGGCTGGGCGGAACACCAAGAGGTTCGGCGTCGCGCGCAGCATGGCGAGATGCTCGACCGGCTGGTGGGTCG
>JAGRKN010000247.1:0-39737 GCA_020442275.1 Rhodoblastus sp.
CGATGGGATGTAGACGGCGCTTACCATGGAAGCGCTGGGCTTTCCCCTGCGCAACGAGGCGACCCTTCAGACGCTCACCGAAGAGGTTATCAAATCAAGCGAGATCGAGGGCGAAATCCTTGATCGCGAGCAGGTGCGCTCCTCGCTTGCGCGCCGGCTCGGCATGGATGTTGGCGGCCTTGCTGCAAGCGACCGCCATGTCGAAGGCGTCGTGGAAATGATCCTCGACGCCACCGAAAAATACGACGCGCCACTGACCGATGAGCGTCTCTTCAGCTGGCATGCAGCCCTGTTTCCGACCGGGCGCAGCGGCATGCGCAAGATCACGGTCGGCGCCTGGCGCAACGACAAGACGGGGCCAATGCAGGTTGTCTCGGGGCCTATCAGTCGCGAGCGCGTCCATTTTCAAGCACCTCCTGCCAAGCAGCTGAAGAAGGAGATGAAGGCCTTCCTCGCCTGGTACAATGACGGCAAGGCGCTCGACCCCGTTCTCAAAGCTACCATAGCGCATCTATGGTTCGTGACGATCCATCCGTTCGACGACGGCAACGGGCGCATTGCGCGCGCGATCGCAGATCAGGCGCTGGCGCGCTCGGAACGCTGCGCGCAGCGATTCTACAGCATGTCAGCGCAAATCCGGAAGGAGCGCAAAGCGTATTACGACATGCTGGAGGCGACACAGAAGGGCGACCTCGACATCACGGAATGGCTTCTCTGGTTTCTTGCCTGCCTCGATCGCGCCTTTGACGGCGCGGAAGCGATCCTGGCCGCAGTGCTCACCAAGGCGCGCTTTTGGGAGACGCACTCTGCAACGCCGCTCAATCAACGTCAGCGCTTGATGCTCAACCGGTTGCTCGACAGCTTTGAAGGCAAGCTCACATCTTCAAAATGGGCCGCAATCGCCAAGTGCTCGCAGGACACTGCCGCGCGCGACATCGACGACCTCATCAAGCGCGGCATCTTGACGAAGGATGCCGCCGGCGGGCGCAGCACGAGCTATTCGCTCGCGATCGACGCTGACAGGCAAACGTTCCGACAAGGGTGAACTATCTACTCGTCGAGCGGCGGCTCGTCATCCTTCTTAAGGTCAACACCGATGCTGCCGGCAAATGCCAATGTGCGCCGTTGGTGCGTGTAGTGTGGACCGATCACATATTCGTCTTTATCCAGCTTTGGATTGAGCATCGATGTCGTGAAGATAATTTGGTGCGGAATCGCAGCCGACGCCGACATTTCCGCTATGATAGCCTGGAAATTATGGCTCCTGTCCTGTTCCATCCCTTTGTCTTCGATATTGTCGAACAGCACAAATCGAGGATGATAAAACTCACCATCCTGGCATGCGGAAAGAAGCAGCGAGAGAATGGCTGAGTTCTTGACAACCACATTGCTGCTTTCCGCAAAATTCAGCTCACCATCGACAAGAATGGAATTGTCGCCGAATTGAATCGAAACATTCTGCGCCGTCTTGAATTCGGCCTGCCTGTCCAGATCCTTTTTCAGAATTTCCTTCGCATTCTCGGAAACCCTGGTCAGGGCTTTCATACGGCGGCGCTGACTTGCCGTCTCAAGGGCTTTCAGCCTGTCCTTCACGCGATTGAGTTGCTCTTGCAGCGCGGCCTTCTCCTCGCTCAGACGTTCGATCTCCAGCGCACGCTCACGCATGCGGTCCAGTTCCATCTTCTCACGATCGATTTGCCCGAGGCGCTGGTAGCGTTGCGCAAGATAGCTTTCACGCGGCGACGTACTGCGGTCGTAGCGAACAGCATATTCTGACAGCTGCTCTTCATACGATCTTCGCGCGCCGCGCATGTCGCGCGCCACTGCAGCGATAGTGTGTCCCTTGTCGTCGAGCAGCTGGCGTGATTCACGTAGCTGGATATCAAGGTCCATCTTGATCTGAAGATATTTTGAGCGCTCGCGCTCGGCATCGGTCTCGGTGCCACACAGGACGCAATGATATGCGCCGTGATCCGCGGTCAACGGCGCCAAACACGCAGGGCAGTGTGAAAAATCGATGCTCCCGACAATTTCGGAAGCTTCTTGCGCCTGATGAACCTTCACAGCGAGTTCTTCAAGATACGCAATAAATTTTTGCAAATCGACCGTCTCGAGATCGGCAACGTCCCGACGCTCTTCGAGTTCCTCTATCTTTGCCTTCAATTTCCGTACCGCTAGCGCGTGGTCGGAGCGCGCTTTGACATATATTGCAACCTCTGCCTGATCGACGATCGCGTCAACATCATCGATTTCGACACTCAATCGCGCATATTCATCTGAAAGCTCCTTCTGCCGCATATCGATCACTTCCGTTCGCGTGATAGCGTCAGTGGGGGTGAGCGTCGCAAGTAGCGCAGAAAATCGCTTGTTCTTCTCATCAAATTGCTTGGCGAGCTCACGCGCTTGCAGCTCGGCTTCATAGAGCTCATAGACGCTCAGACCACACACGAGGTCTCCCACCGCGTCCCGGATTTCACGGGTGTCGAACGACTCATATCTGAACAGCAGTGCTGACGGAGTTCTCTGATCGGAATAAAGAAGCCTCAGGATTTGATGCATCGTGATGTTGGACGCATTCTGACTCTGGGCCTCCGGGATGCCCGCCGAGCGAAAAAGAATTTGCGAGAAACTTTCACGGTTTTCCCCTCGGCGGATTGAGAACCGTTCCCATCCATCCAGCCCATGTTTCTCGGCATCCTCAAACGAACCGAAATACACGTGTATGGGCGTCAGGGCGCGATCAATCTCACGGCGTAATGTCACCACGCCGTTCTTTGTCTCGATCTCCGCCTGAACCTCGTCGCAGCTGTTCGCCACTGTTTTCCAGTTGTCGAATTCGCCCCCGAGCACATAAAAGATGAAATCCGAGATGGTCGATTTTCCAGAACCGTTCTCGCCGCGGATGATGTTGACGCCAAGGTGAAAGGTCTGATCGTAGGCAGACCTGCCGCTTTTGACGACCCTCAGCCTCCTCAGATGGAAATGCGCGTGTTTCATTGGCCAGCCCTCCGCAGGCCAGTGCTGCGACGCAGGCCACCGATCCCATCCGCTCCGGCACAAAATGACCCCGCCAGGAACGCCGTCAGGTCACGCTCGAACGCTGACAGCAACGGAAGAAATTTGTCGGAGAATATCTCGCCCCCCGCAGCCGAAGGACGAACAAGACCGCCTTCGAGCGCGCTCAGATCGATGAGGCCCTTGCCGCTCAATGTACGGAACGCTTCGCGTTGGACCTCGGCCATCTTTTGAAACAAGACGGGTGGGGTCGGAAAGCTGACAAACGCCTTTTCTGGCCGCGTTACGCCAAGGCCGTTGAATGCCAGCCGCTCCGCACGCGACATATGTGTCATGTGCAACAAAGGTGGATTGGCCAAATAAAAATCGGCGATATATAGCCGCTCCGGCGATGGCGGAGCGCTGGTATCCCAGATTGCCAACAGGCCCGCCATGCGACGAACGGCGTCGTAGGCGTCCAGCTGGGGATACCACAGCCGCCCGATCATGGCGCGTCCCACCGGATGTAGCATTGCTCGGTAAGGAAATAGAGCGCCTGAAGCACTGCCTTGGCGCTTGGTCCAGGACCGCTTCCGTTTGGTTTGCACAGCGCGTCGATCACATGCTCTTGCAGCGCGTCCGCAACCTCCTCGTCCGAAGCGTCCTTGCAAATTTTGTCGGAATAGACATGCGTGACAAACCGTTGCTCGACAGCTGACAAAAGGGCGTCGCTGCGCTGCTTGGCGTCCGTAAAAAGGCCAAGCTTGTTATATTTTTGAGCGAATTGATTTTGGTACGCATTCGCGAGCTTGTATTCATGCTCGCGGCCCGCGTCGATCAGCTTCTGAAGCAGGTCGCGGCGGTCTGAGTCCGCCGGTGCCTGGTAATCGTCGGCGTCGAACAGAGCGGCGGCTTGCGTTGCACCCGAGACCATGCCGTTCGTCCACAATCCCTTCAAATGGCGGCACAGCGACAGATAGACGATAGAATCACGATCTTTCGGTTTACAGATCGAGAAATGGTCGGCCTCGACCGCGACCGGTCGGATCTGCCCGCATCCAGGGTCCGCGCTTTCGGGCGGCACGACAACAGCGATGTTCTTGGTCTTCCATTTTTCGTAATACGACACGGCCTTGATGTCGGAGCCTTGGGCGAGATCTCGAAATGCTTGATTAAGGCTCGTCAGATAGCCGCTGTCATTCGATAGCAGGTCGATGAATTGTGACGAAAGCCGGGGAGCGATCAGCCTGACGGCCGCGGCCAGCGATGCGCCCGTATGTGGCGTTGCTATAAAAGCGACAAGGCGTGTTTGTGTAGCGATCCGCTGCCAGTCCTTGTCCGCACATTCTTTCGAAACGCGCAGGATCTCTTTGACGAGAATTCCACCAAGGCTGTGACAGACGAACGCAATGGGACGCTCGCCAAAATTGTAGGCGGCAAAATGTTCTAGGAAATTGGCGGCGCGTTCGTGGATATTCATCTCCCGCCTTGCCCATTTTTCAAACAGGCTTGCTGAGTACCCGAGCGCGTACACCGCGATGCCAGGAAATTCGGAGCACAACCATTTCGGCCAGAACTCACCAGAGGAGCCGGCGAGCCACGTCTGGTAGGGATCGCCTGTCAGACCATGTACGAAAACAACGTCGAGAACGGCGCGCTCCTTGCCGCTGACGTGAATGATTGGTGCGATCTCACTCAAAGCATCATTCACTGGCGCCACCACGAAGCATTGCCAGCAGTCGATCCTGACTTGCCGTGGAGAATTCCGAAGTAGCTGCGTTCATTGTTTGCACGTGTGTTGCCTACGGGATCGACTCGCATTCGATTATTTAAGCATGCAGAATGCTTCTGTGGAACGAGATATTTCTTCAATTCAGCGGGATTTCTTCTGTTCTCGTCCTATACGTTTCAATGCTTTTCGACGCGACGCCCCGCGCCAAAGTCTCGATATCGTCGAACGTTTTGCGGATATGGGCGCCTCCCGCCTGCGGCGGGACCGGGCGCTATTCGCTGCGCGAACCGGGCCGCCTATGGGCGTCCCGGCCCTGACGGGTGACGATCCCTGGCGCGAAAGCGCGGCGGGCGCTGCGCGCCCCCATTTACGTGGATCGTTCTAAGGGGCGCCGCCCCTCGCGCCCGCAAGGCATCCCGACACGGGCGCGCCGCATCCCCACGTCTCCCCGGCGCTTCGCGCGCGGGGCCCCGCGTGGGGGCCCCTCGGCGGCCCACATCCGGAGCCTCCTTGCGGTTGCTACCCCGGTCTCGCCGACGGGCAGGGGTTCAGGGCGGGCTTTTCCGCCTGAACCCCAAGCCCAAGGAGATCGACCATGACAACCCTGATACAGGACATCCCCCTCAACAAACTTGTTCCCGCTGCCTGCAACGTGCGGCGCACGGGCCGCACGACCGGCATCGAGGAACTGGCCGCCAGCATTGCCGCGCACGGCCTGTTGCAGAACCTCACCGTGCGGCCTTCCGCCGAAAGCAAAAAAGGCCAGTTCGAAGTCATCGCCGGAGGCCGTCGCCTCGCAGCGCTGCGGCTCCTCGCCAAGCGCAAATCATGGGCGAAGAATGCGCCCGTGCCCTGTCATGTGGTGACAGACGGCGCAGCCGAGGAACTCAGCCTCGCTGAAAACGTCATGCAATGCCCCATGCATCCCGCCGACCAGTATCACGCCTTCGCCACGCTTCACCGTGATCACGGCATGAATGCCGAGGATATTGCCGCGCGGTTCGGCGTCACCCCCGCCGTCGTGCGCCAGCGTCTCAAGCTCGCCGCCGTCAGCCCGAAACTGATCGAGCTTTACCGCACGAGCGAACTCACCCTTGATCAGCTGAGCGCCTTCGCCATCACCGACGATCACCCCCTGCAGGAAAAAGTGTGGGAGGAACTCGGCTGGAATGATGGTCGCGAGGCCATTCTCGCCGCGCTCAACCCGCAAGCTGTTCCCACCAGCGACCCGCGCGTGCAATGCGTCGGACTGGAGGCATACGAAGCGGCGGGCGGAACTATCGCCCGCGATCTGTTCGACGCGGACGATGGCGGCTTCCTGTCGGACCCGCACCTGCTCGACGCGCTGGTGCGCGACAGGCTGCAAACCTACGCCGATACCGTCACCGCCGAAGGCTGGAAATGGGTGCAGGTCGCACCGCGTTTCGATCATGGCGAAGCCGCCACCATGCGTCGCGTCTATCCGCAACCGGCGACGTTGTCCGAAGCACAACAGGCCGAACTGGAGGCGCTGGAGGTCCGCTATACCGAATTGGCCGAAAGCGAAGTAGATGAGACAGCCGCCACGCTTGCGGAGCTGGAAGCGCAAATCGCCGCCCTCACAGGCGAAGATGTGTACGCGGCCGAGACGCTGGCCAAGGCTGGTGCAATCGTCACGCTCAATTATGACGGAAAGCCCCGCATCGAACGCGGCTTCATCCGTCCCGAAGATGACGACCGCCCCTCACGGCGCAAGGCGAAGGCTGCAAGCGGCGAGGCGACGGACGAGGGCCAACAAGCCGCGACTCTACCCGACAGACTGGTCGCGGAATTGACCAGCTATCGCACGGCGGCGCTCGGCAATGAATTGGCGCTCAATGCCGATCTCGCCTTGACCGCGACCGTTCATGCGCTGGCGGCGGCGACCTTCTTTCCATATGCCGACAAGGCGACCTGCCTGCAACTTGCGCCGCGCCACACCTATCTGGCCCGCCATGCATCCGGCATCGATGAGACACCCGCCATGCAGGCCATTGCCGCGCGGCAGGAAGATTGGGCCAAGCGCATGCCCGAAAACGTCAACGGTCTGTGGGCTTTCGTCGCGGAACTGTCGGGCGACGACCGTCTCGCGCTGCTGGCCCATTGTATCGGCCTGACCGTCGATGCGGTGCGCGTGAAGCAGGGCGCAGACGATGACCGTCTTGCGCATGCGGACACGCTGGCCAAGGCGCTCCCCCTCGACATGCGGGGCTACTGGACGGCGACGGCGGAGAGTTATTTCGGGCGGGTTACCAAGGAGCGCATCCTTGAAGCGGTGCGGGAAGGGGGCACGCCCCAAGCGGCCGAGAACCTCGCCAACCTCAAGAAGGCCGCGATGGCGACCGCCGCCGCCGACCGTCTTGCCGGTTCTGGCTGGTTGCCGCCGTTGTTGCGCAATGCCGCGTAGCAAAACGCATGCGCCAATCACGCGACGGGAGGCATACGCCTCCCGTTTGCGCGGCCTGTACGATATGCGATCGGCCGACACTGTCGGCAATCACGTTTCGACGCCGCACGCCCGGGTCACGTTGAGCGGCCGGGAAGTAGCTTTCCGAGGAGAGCAAGGGCTCCCCCGACCATTTGCGCGACACGCACCCATAGGCCATCGGCACGCCCGCCCTTGGTCGGATGCGGCAAGTTGCTGTACTCGACTTCATCCTCGGACTCGTAACGCGCGCCGCCGAACGAGAACTTGCGCTTCTTCTTGCTCTTGAAATTCCTAGTGCGCCTGTTCACAGGTTTCTCGTCGGCAGATGCCCCGGCCTCGGCGGGCGCAGGCGCGAGATCATAGCCGGGATTGCCAAGTCCGACGTCTTGGCGCACAAGAGCGCCAGACGTCGACATCTCCTGATTCGGTTGTATCTGGATCATTGACGCACCTCGTAGAGAGGGCGTGTCGCGTCGGTGTTCAGCGTGGATCAAGCTCCGTCACTGAACGTACTTCCTGCGTTACGCCACCCAGTCCCTGTTACACTTTGTTGTTCGTACGTCGCGTTATAGCGACGCCTCTCGATACAGGGCACGAAGGCGATTTGAATCAAGACTAGCTCAGCTCATGATTCAAAAATTCACGGGTTCAAATCCTTGAAGACGAACTTGGGGACATACCCCATGTACCCGTTGAACGGGTTCAAGACCTAGTGTCAGTTGGTGATGCTGGTCTTATCGCCTCAAATGATTCGGGTCGCAGCGCCAAATGCAAACTTTTCTTCGGTTGGTTGATGTCGGTCGCGATATTGATCTGACCTACTTCGCAAAGGCTTTCGCGCCGTATGAGCGAGGCTACGTAAGCGGCGCGAAGGAGCTGCTAAGCCTCTTTGCCTTGGCGCACCCCAAAGGCTATTCCCGTGAGGCTATGGCCTCCGTTATCGCCGGATGGCACGAAATTGCTGTCGTTGAAGTCCCAGATGACTGGAAGCGACTGTTCAAAGCCGATGCGCATTGGGACATGGTGAAGCCACAAGACATTGTCAGAGCCTGCGCCGGGCACTTGGTCCGGTTCGATCGGGCTTGCCAGACTATAAAGGCTTTGGAGTTGGCCTTTCGTCATTCTGCAAGGCCCGGGCTGGCGCAAATCGATGTCGCCAAATTCCTTCGTATCAGACCCGCGATCTATTCATTCGTCGCCCAGGAGCCGCGCGCTTGGCTGCATGGCCCGAACAATTGTACCGACCCACTAGTGAAGGAGCTGAGCGGCGGCCGCTCGGAGGCGACCGAGCGCAAAGCCAAAAAATTTCTGAGGGAAGCGGCAGCCGGTGGAGCCATGACGCTCACGAACGCCACGCGCATCCAGTCATTTCTGCGAGACGCCGGTGTCGACAACGCCGCCTTCAAGCCGATTGAAAACAGAAACGTGAAGTCGTGTTCACACGAGTCCTGCTTCGTGCATCTCTCCGCGGAACTCGTCAGCAACCTTGATACCGACTATGCGGCCGGCCAAGCGACTGGACTGACTTAATTCTCGCGCCGAAAAGCGACGACGCTCGACGCCCGCACCGTAGCCGGCCGTAGGGGCGCGCCGACGCGCGCATTAAATTGACGACGTGCTGCCGCATTCAGCTTGTGTTTGTCGAAAAGATGCGGCCCACCGGCGCGATCCCAATCGCGCACGGTCAAAATCCCATGCAATTGGTAAAGATCTTTCAGAAAATCCATGACCGGAGTCTGGTCGTCGAACAGCCCGCACAGCATCTGATGCGGTGCAAGATGTGGGTCGCGAGGTGGCACCTTTGCGCGTCCACGCGGAAGACGATGAACAGTACTCACATGCATACCCTTGACAACCCTTTCTTCAAATTAGGGCGGTCCCCTCAATAATTCGTTTAGCGCCATCTGCCGTGACCGGACGTGACAGGCAGCACCTCGCCACGATCGCGCAAAGCCCACCGACAGCGACGACCATCATGCCAGCAATGTACTTGTTTTGTTCGCAATGTAAAGGATTATTATCCTTGCATGCGGATTGTGCGGGCTTTTCTTATTTTGCGCTCCCTGCGGGTTCCGACAGGTTTGGCCCTAGCCTTGCGCATCCTTGAGGCGATGCGGGAAGGGGGCATGCCGCAAGCCGCAAGCAGCCGAAAACCTCGCCAACCTCGAGAAGGCCGCAATGGCCACTGCTGCGTCCGACCGAATTGCCGGTTCCGGCTGGCTGCCGCCGCTGTTGCGCAACGCCGCGTAGTCATTGATGCGCCAATGTCAGGCGACGGGGGGCGCAAACCTCCCGTTCGTCCGTCGCGCAGTTTTTCTCCATCCCGCGATCCGCAATCATCGCACGTCGGCGCTCGGCGGGATGCCGCCGCCCTGCCCCACGTCGAGCCAATACGCGCCGCGATCACCCCATGGGCCGCGCGGACATTTTCGCATGCGCCAAGAGCCGGTTTCGTGCGGGTCTCCTTCGGCCTGACGGCCACGCCCCGCTGCGGCTCTGAACGTGGGGATCACGCCAGCGCGCGCGTGACCGTTCAAGGCCAAGCCGCTGCGCGGCGCCTTCGGCGGCCTTGAGCGGCCCGCTTGGCCGCGCTGGCCATCGTGCCCCCACGAGCCGCGCGCGGTGCGCGGCCCGCTCATCAAACCGAAGGAGACAAACATGAGCACGAAACCCACCCTCTTGGCCTACGCCGTGAAAACGCGCGGGCCCAAACAGAAGGCGATCTGGACACGCATCGGCGCGGCATGGCCGCACAGCAGTGGCACAGGCCTCAGCATCGAACTCGACGCGCTGCCGATCGACGGCCGCCTCGTCCTGATCGAGCCCAAGGCCGAAGAAGCCGCGCAAGCCGAAACGGAAGGGAGCGCCGCATGAAACTCCTGACCCACGCGCAACGCGCAACGCTCCTCAGAAACGGCCGCCGTCAGGCGGCCGTGAAGGGCACGACGGACGAAATCGACTTCTGGCCGGTCGTCAAACTGTTCACGCCGGATGGCGGCTGTACCTGGCTGCTGACCGAACTCGACCCCGAGGACGAGGACATTGCCTGGGGCCTGTGCGATCTCGGCATGGGCTTTCCGGAATTCGGCACGGTGTCGCTGCGCGAACTGGAAGCCGTGCGCGGGCAGCTCGGCCTGCCGGTCGAACGCGACCTGCATTTCCGGGCGCGCGGCCCGATCTCGGCCTATATCGATGCGGCAAACCAAGCCGAGCATATCGTCGAGCAGATCACGCCGGTCGCAAACGCGCCATAGCGGCGCACTTGCTGGCCGCGTGATCGCTCGACTCGCCGCCGGAGCCGTTATCAGTTCCGGCGGTTTTTCTTTTTCGTGCTGACTGGTTCGAACGTGCGCGACATGAGCACCCAATGGTGGTCCTATTCAGACCCACGCATTGCCTTCTCTTGCCAACCGTTGCCAGCCATTCCGTGCGCCGCTGCGCCATCATCGAGACGCGCATTCATGTGCGCGCGTTCCTGACCGAGTGTTGATCTCCGTTCGTATGGGTGGGTGTCCCTCGGGTGAACGCGGATCGTGCCGGACGACGCCTTGCCGTCAATCGCCTGCCCGCGCCAGCGCCGCCGCAGAGCGGCGGCGCCCGTGTTGGCGATGACGGCTGCGGCTAAGTCGTCCGGCCTTTCGATCCGCGTCCCTCGGGACAACCCACCCATACGAACGGAGATCATCATGGGACTCGATATGTACGCATACACAATGACACGGCAGCCCGCGACAGCGGTCGATTTCGCCTTCGGCGAGGACGAGCCGACGGAAATCTTCTACTGGCGCAAGCATCCCAATCTGCATGGCTGGATGGAAGACCTCTATCGCGCCAAGGGCGGAACGAACCCTGACTTCAATCTCGCCCCGCTCGCCTTGACCAAAGATGATATCGATCGCCTCGAAGCGGACGTGCGCGCCAATCGGTTGCCCTTCACCGATGGCTGCTTCTTTGGGCAATCTTTTCCCGAAGACTGCAAGGACGACCTCGCCTTCATCGCCGAGGCGCGCCAGGCGCTCGCCGCCAACCTCGTCGTCTTCTACTATGCGTGGTGGTAGGCGCAGACGCCGGAGCCGTCCGCGGCTCCGGCTTCCTCTTCATTGCACCCAATGCCGCGACAGCAACCGATACTGACGCCCGCCGCTGCAAGCTGACGCACATCGTCTGTGCGCTGCTTCGACCTGTCGTCCCCCTTCGGGTTGCGGGCAAAACGCTACCTGATCGCAATTGGACGTACATCATCGCATCACACGGAATAGGTCGTTACCCGGCGTAGCGATTCTTCATGCACGTCAATGTGCCGTGATTGCAGGGCATTCCGATACGAACACTTCTGCGCGGATGATACAAAGCGGGAGAGGGTAGCGAGATGTGTTTCGCCTAGGCGAAACCACTCGGTCAGGGGCCGGACAGGTGGCCCCTGACAACCCAGGACGCATGCGCTCAGCTACAAAACCATGGCACGACCGAAATCCGCCACCCACCGCAATCGCCAGCTCAACGTCGCCTTGACGGCGACGGAGTTCGAGCGCGTGCGCGAGGCAGCGCAGATGCTCGGCATGACTCTGGTGGCTTATGCGCGGGCGCGCCTGCTCGATGAAGCCATGGACGCCGCAGCGCCGATGGCGGCGATGGACCGGCTGGCGCTCAACCAGCTGAAACGCATCGGCAACAATCTGAACCAGATGACGCGCCAGCTGAACGCGCTGGGCGTCGCCTCCCTCAACGAAATCGACCTGACCTTGCGCGACGTGCGCGAACTCCTGCGCCGGATGGCCTGACATGGTGCCACGCTTCGCCAAACCGGGACGCTCCTTCAAGGCCATCGCGCTCTATCTGACGCACGACGCCGAGCATGCAACCAGCCAAAACCGCGTCGCCTGGACCCACACGCTCAATCTCGCCCATGACGATATTGCCAGCGCCGTCGACGAGATGCTGTGGACCTACCGCGACGCCGATCTTCTCAAGTCGGAAGCGGGCGGGAAGGCGACCCCTGGCACAACCAAGCCGGTCAAACATGTCTCGCTCAACTGGCATCCCTCGGAAGACCCTGACCGTGATGCAATGATCGCAGCAGCGCAATCGTTTCTCGCGCATATGGGCTGGGAGGAGCATCAGGTCGTCATCGTCGCGCACAACGACAAGCCACACCGCCACATTCATCTGGTCATCAACGCCATCCATCCGGAAACAGGGATGAAACTCGATGACGGCTTCGAGCACCGACGCGCCCAAGCCTGGGCGCATGCCTACGAAAAGCAGCTCGGGCAAATCCTCTGCGCGGAGCGCGGCAAGCCAGCAGAAGCGCGCGACCCCGGCATGCCGCGTCCGGCCTGGCAGGACATGAAAGACAAGGCAGAGCGCGCCGCGGCGGCGGAACAGGGGCGCGCGCCCTATGATCCCTCCTATCTCGCCAAAACCGACCAGACGAAGATCATCGCCGGCAACGAATGGGAGATGCTGAAACAGCAGCAGAAGGAAGACCGGCTCGCCTTCATGGCGGAGGGCAAAGGCATGTACCGTGATCTGCATCGCGGGATCTACCGGGAGGTGCGGGAAGAGGTGCGCGGCGACTGGGCCGCCTATTTTGCCGCGAAGAGGGACGGGCTCGACTTCGCGCTGCTCGCCGAAATTCGTCAGGGGCTGATCGATCGCCAAAAGGCGATGATCGATGAGCGCTTTGCGCAGGCCAGCGCCCCGGTGCGGGCGGAGCGCGACGCGCTTTATCGCGCCATGCTCGACAACCAGAAAGCCGAGCGGGCGGAATTGCGAACACGGCAGGCACGCGGACAACGCTCGCCCGATCTGTTCGACCGCCTCTATGGACCCGCCGACAAAGCGGATCGCGGGCAAGCAGAGCCGACACAGGCGCCCGGCGCAAACGACAACGCGATGTCGCAGGACAAAGAAGCAAAGCGCCGCGATGCCAGGAACCCGAGCGCGGATGCTGCGCTCGACCGCTTCGGCATCCGACGTGGACGCGCCAAGAGTGAGCGTCCCGCGTTCCGCGGTCGCGTGACGGCCAAGGCCGGTCCGCGCCCGTCGCGTGATCTTGCCTCGGGACTGGTTGGCGGATTGCTCTCCCTGTTTGGCAGCATCGGCGACGGGTTGATCGGCGGCTCCAGCCCGCGCCAGGAACGGCAAGAACCCGAGATCACACCGTTCGACCGTTTCGCGATCAAACGCGGTCGACCGCCACCCGATGCAGGCGAAGACAAGGCCCGCCGCGATAAACGCGAACGCGACGAATGGCAGGCCTGGAAAGGCAAGCGCGACCGGCTCATGGACCGGTAAAGGAGCGGAAGAACGGGGTCAGGCAGCCGCTCCAGAACCGGGAGACCTCGACAACTTGTTATGCTCCGCAGGAGAAACTCCCACGCTGGAAGTCCGCAGCCCGGGCCGGCAGTTGGCCTGTCGACATCGCGTGGGCATCATGCGCCGCTGAGATCGCCGCCATACGTCAGCTTTATACGCATCTCCTGTTCGCCGCCCGGCAGGAGGTCTGCTTCGCACGCCGACAGGCGATGATTCGACGTTTGCGTCGGGAACAAACGGATGCACTTGATGCAGCGCGTTCCCAGACGAGGAAATGCAACGTCGCTGCGCAACACATGAAAATAGCTGTTCGTTATGTTAGAGAGGAGAAAAGCTCGGCCAGCCTCGGATAAATAGGAAGCTGACCCAAAATCACGCGATAGCCTCGAAACACAGACAGAGCATCCCCGCTTGCAATATCGCGCCGTCGCTGTAGCGCGGACGACCGGCCCGCTGGCGCGCAATGCATTTCAGCCGCTACTTCGCCCTTGGGCCGCCTCCTGCCAGCTCTGTCTTTGCATTTCAGACTATCCACGATCCAGTTTCTTGGTGGTGGGTTTCGTCAGAAACATCTTCAGCGTGCCGGAACCACTTGCGCTAAAGACTGTTGACGCAAGAAATTGCGAATCGTCACATTCTCCAAAATCGGCCGGGGCTCTGCCGCCACGACGCCGCCTGCGGTCGCATGATTGCCGCGAAGGTCATTTCGTTCGATTTCGTGTCCATTTTTGCGAAGGGACGGTATCATCAGAGCAAAAAAAGCTCGGTGTTGCACGCATTCAGAACGTGAGTTACAGGCAAAATTATCGCGTTGGTTCAAATGCATAGATATCGGCGGGCGAGTTTCTTTGCAGTGGGAGCCTCGTCGCGTCACCTCTTCACAGAGATTCCACGAATTAACCCCTTGTAAAAGGCCCGAGATATATTATATCCTGAAATTCAGCATGCAGTACACGCATACCATCTATGCTCTAGATGCAACCATGGAGGCTTCTATGGAACGGAAAATGTCGTCAGTCGACGGTGCCTTGTCAAAGGCGCTCCAAAAGCAGAGACAGCGAGGAGCGCTTGATATAAAGTGCCATGTCGAAGTTACTAATTCAACACGCCAGCAAGATTTGAAGCGGGCCTTGACCGATGTCCTTGAGCGCGACGCTAAGGGTGCCGTCCCGGCCGTACCTCTTCGTGACCTAAATTCCTTTAGCGACCTTATGAAGCACATAATTTAAACGCGCCTCTATCGCCATTCTGTTTGTTATTATGTTAAGCAAAACGCGGTCCAACCTAGTTGGATCGCGTTTTTGCTGAGGAACTGGGAGCGCACTGCGCATAATGGCAATGAATATCTCACTCCGAGAAATTGTTGAAATATATCGCGATGTTGTTGACGGAGCCAGGCAGCAAACCCTCCCGGGCGAGCTTGAAGCTGCAATGGAAAGCGCCCCGCGCGATCCCATAAAGATTGCAAGAGGCATAGAGGCCGCCTTTGGCTTCCAAATCAACATCAAGATAGACAATTTTTATGAGTCCACCCCAGACACAACGGATCGACAAAAGGACCTTTGCAGTTTTTATATATATAGAGACGCACACGTAATTGATATTTTCCTAAACAAGTCACGCCTACAAAATGGCAGCCCCCTTTTGTCAGAAAAGGAGGTAAGATTTGTTTTACTGAAAGAAATACTAACTGCCGTTCTTCGGAAAATATTTATTAGCACAGGACATGATTATCCGGACACAAATGAAATCGCTCCTATGTCAGCGTACTTATTGGATTACGCATCAGAGCCGTTTTCGATGTACGATTTCGACGATGGTGAATACGCAAAAACAGTAAAAATTGAGAATGCGGCTGAACTTTTGGCATGGATGTTTCTTGTAGATATCGGAGAATTATATAATGCTCGCCGAGATTTACATATAAAACCTAAAGACTTTTGGGGAATTGGTAATGGAATTCCAGACTTACAACACGATGATCGTCATGCAGAAGAGCTGTTCGCATTCTTTGATTATGATGCTTTTGCAAAGCAGTACGACACCAACCCACGAATAATTGAAGTTCTTATAAAAACGGATGGAATTCTTAAGATTGTCGACAGTATGAAATCTGCCGTCGACGATCTGGCGAACTATTTCGTTAAAATAAGAACTACGCTATACGATTTTCTTTCTGAAAGACTTTATTCTTGGATCAGGCAGGCCGACGCCACCATCGACTCAACTGGCCACGACGAGCTAAACGCCATCTTGTCTAAAGCTAACACGCGTATCGATGCTCCGATCGATGAATCTCAGACCAATCTGGTGACTCTCTTGGAACAGGCGAGGATCGAGGCGAAACAAAAGCCAATCAGTCGCGCCGCGATTCGTAAGGCCCTTGAGAAGCTTTGCCCGCTTTTCCCATTTTGCTGACGAGAGCCACCGAATCATGGACGAACGTACAAAAAAATCGTTTGACTTGGCCGCCGATCTTACAAGACAAGTAATAACCCTTGCTACCGCCGTAATAGTTGCTGTCATAACTTTCTTTGATAAAATATCTTCGGCCGCATCCCTAAATAGCCCTATGCTTAAATGGATATTATGTATTTATTTATTCAGCATAGTGAGCGGTCTCGGAACTTTTATGGCCCTAACTGGAAATGTAAGCAAATCAGAGAACGTATCTGTATACAATAAAAACATAAGAATATGGTCTGGCGCGCAGCTTTTATTGTTTATTTTTGGAACTTTTGGAATTGTTTTACTGGTCGCCTTTGCCCCAATTTCTCCACAAGAAATCAAAACAAGCGAACACATTCAGTCGTCAACACAAGTTCACACGCCGCGCGCTGAAAAATGAACCGTCGACGATCATTTGGCCTCAATGTCTTTTAATCGCAGATGTTGTCGATGCTCTTTATTGTCCCTAGTACCCGGACTTGTCTGCCATCTTTAGATTTCCCTCGGCTGAATGTCGCTCATCGCGGCAGGCTTTGACCTAAGCCGACAACATAGGCGCCGAATGCCATCAGCACGCCGCCTTTCACGAAATCGAACGGGCCGCGCCCGGAGAAGATCGCGCCGACCAAGAGCAGGACGCCCCACAACAGGCAGCACAAGCCGATGACTTGCGTCAGCGTGATCCCGGTCAGAAACAGTTCGCGCAACATAGGCGAGTTCCTTCACGTCTAGGGGAGCATCCAGCCGAACCACGGCGCCAGCGCGCGGCCTGCCCATTGCGCGAGGTCATGCAGAGCGGCAAAGCTGACCGCGGCGACCATCGCAATGACAAAATAGGGGGCGTAGGGGACTTGCATGTCTTACCCCAGCGGATGCACGCGCCAGTCGAGCTCGACATGCTCAATCGAGCCACGCGAGGCGAGATGGATGATGGAGGCCGCATGCTGCCGCTGCGGATCGTCTCTAACGGGGATCGCAAGCCGCATGAAGGCCTCCGGCGGAACGACCGGCAACGCCTGCGACGCGCGACCATAGTTCGTCTGGCTCCGTCGCATGCCGCCGTTGTTGAACGCAGCCGGCTCGTTGGCCGTGACCGTGATTTCGGTTCGCGTCGCGAAAAGCGACGATGCCCAAAGATTGGTGGCTTCATCTGTGTTGCGCAGGAAGACCTTGATGGCGCAGTGTCCAAGGAAATTGCGTACGTCATGCTCGTTGCGCACGCGCTTGAGGAAGGCGCGGATATTTTGCGTCGCGACGATATTGGCGTGATGGCTTTCGCGCGAGCGCTCGAAGAAGTCGGAATCGCCGCGCCCTTCGCCGCTGGTGTAGAAGGACTGAAATTCGTCGCACAGCATGAAGCTCGGGCGCGCCTTACGTGGACGTTTCAGAATCTGCCGCTGGAATTCGAGCTTGATCAGCGTTGTGACAACGCGGCTCATGCGCTCGCGCTCAGCCGCCGGCATGTGCACGTAGAGAATGCGTCCCTCATCGATGCAATCGGCGATCGAAACCGTCGAGGGGCGCGTGAACATGTCGCGATAGGGGTGGACCAGAAATTCATCCAGCAGCTGTGTCACCGTGGAAACCACGCCCGAGCGCTGTTTGTCCGCCATCTGCCGCCACTCGCCCTCGAAATAAGCGATGGCGTCGAGGATCGGCTGCGGCGCATCTCCGGAAAATTGTTCGGCTATTCCCGCAATGATCGCGTGATAGACGGGCGTTTCCTCTTCGCCTTCCTGACACAGTCTGTGAACATCGACGATTGACGGGGCCGGGGTGAGGCGCCCTGCCCGCACCAGTTCGATAGCGTGACGCAGGAAGATGCGGGCGCTGTCGAGAAAGAAGCTGCCCTCGTTGCCGGTCTCGAGACCGAGCATGCGCAGGACCGCGACTAGACGGGTCGACACTTCCAGCGCGTCATCGTCATTGTCGAGCGGGTTCCAAGCGATCGCCGCATTGGTTTCGCCATGATCCGACCATGCGTCCGGATCGAGCACGACCAGATCAGCGGCGCGGCCATACTGTTCGCCCAATCCGCCGAGCTTACCGTGAAAATCGCCCTTGGCATCGAGAACCAGGCCCGCAATCTTGTAGGAGCCGTCCTTGTCCTCCGAGGTCGATGAGGCCAGCAACGCATCGAGAAGCGTGTTGAGCACACAGACTGTCTTGCCCGAACCGATCTGGCCGAGGACAACGGCATTCGTCACGAAATCGGCAAAGCGGAATTCCTGTCCGCTAATAGCGAATTGCAGTTCGCCACTTGTCTCGAACGCTGGTTTCTCGCTGCGCCGGTCGAACAGGCGCAGCGCCGGAACGGAGGACATGCCGCCTTCCGCATGTTCCCGTTGCTGGCGCAGATAGCGCTTCAGAAAGACAATATTGATGAAATGCCCGCGATTACGCAGCGCAAGCGCCGGGGCCAGCGCCAAACAGGCGAGGGACGCCGCGCCGAGCGCCGACTGAAGCGATGCAAGTAGCGCTGCCTGCGGCCAGTGCGCGAGGATGTAGAGCGCGCCGCAGCCGCCGCTGGCCGCCAGACAAGTGGGTATCCCGCGCCACGCAAGACGCCGCTCGTAAGCGAGATGGCTGAGCGTATCGCGCGCGGCCCGGGGCCCGCGCTCCGCCTGCCGCTGGCGGCGCGCCATGCGCCACCGGGCCAGCGCCGCGTAACTTGCGCTCAACCCGATTCCGATCAGGCCCAACGTGCCCGCCGTCATCACAAACCGGCTATCGGCCGCTGTCGTCATGTCCTTCGGCACGACGACAGCAAGAGCGACCGTCGCAAGCGTCATGCTGCTTGCCAGCAGGAGCTGCCGCCCCGCGCGCCGCGCGGCGGCGTCCAGTTCACCGGCGGACGCGCGCACGGCGGCCTCCCAGGCGCGAGCGCTCGGCAATTGCCGGGCGCGGGCGAACGACCGCCTGCGGCGGCTCCCACGGCGCCGGGATGGTACGCAGCGGGAGCCCTGCGACCACCGCAGGCGGCGAGGCGGGCGGAAGCGGATCGGGGCTCTGGGCGCGGGATTTTCTGTGCCAGCGCCACAGCGCATGCACGATCGCGACCAAAAACTGGCTGACCGCAATGGCCAGCAAGACAGCGAGGCGTAGGCTTGCCTGGGCCGCGTAGAACAGCATCTGCAACAGGAGGCTGAGCATGGCGATCACCCCATGAAATGAGGAAGCGACAGGATGGGGGCTCAGCTGCCGCTGAGCCCGACGACCTTGCGCGGATCGATCCGTAGCCAGGCGGCACCATTCATCGGCATTTGGCCGCGATTGCCGTGCCTCGCGTCGATCTTGAATGGCGCTTCATAGACCTGCGCGTTGAAATAGACGCGGATGACGCCCTCGATCGGTGCGCGCGCCTCCCCGGAGAATAGATTGATGACGATCTCCAGCCGCTTGAGATCAATCGCCGAGGTCATTTCGATGAATTCGAACTGCTTCTCGCCGGTGCCCGACGTGAAGTCCTTGTTGAATAGGCCTTCAGCCGTGCGCGTATTGCCAAAGAAGATCCATGGGCTGCCGGAGGCGCCGCGCACCCACAAATCCAGATCGACGGGCGCGGTCCATTTGATCCCGATCCAGGCGACGCCCGTAGTGGTGGTCGGCGGGGTCCGGCTGATCGGCGCATCGTCGGCAAGAAACCATTCCCCGGGTTGCGCGGTGTTGGCGGGCACACGCGCCGCCAACGGCGGCCGCGCGCGCAGCATTTCGAGCTTGGTTTCGTTGCCCAGCGTGTAGGCGATCTGACCGGAAGTCTCGCCGGCGAGCGTCCGCCTGAAACAGGTCGGCAGATCATGCGAAAACGTGCCGATCTTGCCGCCTTGCGCCTGTGTCCATACCGACCAGAAGCGGCGGACCTTCTCTTCATGCTCCTCGGTCACAAATGCGTCGCGCCCATTCGGCCAGCAGAAATGCACGGTCGCTCCTGACAAGTGCGTTTCCAGACCGGCTGTTCCAAAGGGAGAGTCGGTTAGGCGGGCGCGAATATGCGCATCGCTCGGATAGAACCGATCCGTCATCGCGAAACGCCCGTCGCGCTTGTCGAAATACAGCCACGACCCAAGGACCAGAATGTCTGCCTTCTTCTCGGGAAGCGCCGGAACGACATTGCGTCCTATCTCATCAAGCACGTTCGGGATCATGACGTTTTCAGGAATGTCGCCGGGCGGGGGCGCGGCGGGCATCGCCGATATCGCTTGCAAAACGGGCGCGGCCTGCTCGGCAAGTTTACGCTTTACCCAGGCCTTATTTACGGCCTTCGGGTCATCGGGCAGACGGACGACCGCAAGTTGCGCGCCTTTGGCATCATAGAAGATGATCTGGTCCTGACGACCCATCCCCATCAGCGCATCACCAACAGCGCGTATCAGCACTGCCTTGTCCTGTTGCGTGTTGGGTGGCAGCACGATGATGCTCGTATGCGCCAATGCAGTTGCCGGAATCGTTGCGAGCGCAATGCTCGCCAAGAGTGCAGACTTGGTCTTCATTGTTAGGCTCCTTTCGTCTTCGCGCTCAGGAAAGTCGCGCGCGCGGCCATGATGGCGGCGTCGCGGGCGTCGTTGCTGTGGAGGGTCTCGCGCCGCACGGCGAGGCGGGCGTCGTTTTCTGCTGCCCGCGAACCGGCCTCGAACCGCCGCAGGAAGTCTTCCGCCTCGCCGACCTGCGCACGCACTTCGGCGATCTGCGCGTCGAGCGTCGCAAGTTTCTCGCTCAAAGCTACGTAGGCAGGGTTTTCGATGTAGACCTTGCGACGGCCCTTGGTGAGCGCCTTCTCCGCGCCGGCGACAACGACGTAGCCAAGGCAGATATCGGCGCCGATGTGCCCGAGGAGCATCAAGGTCGATTTCGGTATTCCCTGCGACGTCCCATTCAGCAGCCAGGTAGCGGCGCCTGACTGCGGCGCAAAAACAATGGCCATCGTCACCAGCCACACGAGCAGAAAGAGAAGCCCAAGCCCGGCAATGATGGTGAAATACCGACGTCGGCTGGCGTCGGAATCGAGGAAGGCGTCAATCGCTTTGAGAGCGACCGCGCCCAATGCGGCCGCCCCCATGAACAAAGTCGCGCCGCCAGGATTGGCGGCGAACATGTCCAGGCCAGCGTTGGTCACATAGGCGACGCCGATCTGATTGCCCATGGCCAATGTCGCCGTGCCGCCGACAAGCGAGAACCAAGCGATCCCCTGGCGAATGCGTGCCGTCGTATGAAGGAGTTCCGCCTCGATATGCGACATGCCGAGATCGACGCCGCGCAACGCAGCTGCTGTGCGCCCGCGTTCGATTTCGTATCGCGCGATCACCTGATCGCCGTTCCGAATAGCCGCCTGCGCCTGATAGACGCCATCGTTCGCGGCCTCGTATTGATCGCGTGCGGCACTGGCGAACGCGTCTTCACCGCCCTCGCCATGCACAGCTATACGGGCTCGCGCGGAATCGATCGTGACACCATTCAAGGCGGCGAACCGCGATGGATTGGCGCGCAGGGATTGGACGTTCGTCATCACGGTCTCCTGAGCTTGCGGGAAAGGTCGTCGCGGCCGATGGGCGCTTCGGACAAAAGCAGCTCCGGCGTTGCACTGAGACGCCAATGGTCAATCAGCGCGGCGAGGAGGCCCTCGGGATCGCTCTGCCAGACGCCGGCATGAACGATGCGGCGAACGATACGGCGCTCGCTGACGAACCTGACATCGTAGAGGTTGGGAATGTTCGGGACCGCGGCGATGATCTCGGCACGACCTTCGATCGTTGGCGGCCCGGCCAATGGCAGGCGATAGATCGAAACGATCTCGCCCTCCGCGCGTCGACGCGTCGTCGCTCTTTCGGAAATTAGACTGGAAATTTGGGACAAGGCACCGGCTCCTGCGTGTTGGAGACGGTCCGAAAAGCTAAACACAAAAACCTGTGGCTCAACACCAAAGATCGCAAGTTTGGCCAAACTTGCGATCTTTGCGGTCTATTCTGCCGTCAGGAAGGGTCGCCGGGATTGTATTGCGTAGCGCGCTTTTGCCCACCGGTCCCGGGGATCGGCAAGTCGTTCAAAACACGGGTCGCTTCGGGACTGGCCGCAATCTCATCGACAATTCGATCCATCATTTCGAGGACCGTTGCCATGATCGGGTTGCAATCGGAATCATCACGGTCGCCGCCATTCTCATGCAATAGGCTTCGGGCAAGATTGAAGCGATCAATAATCGGCATGTGATCGAGGTAATGAAAGACCTCAGCAGGATAGACCCTGCATTCTGAACCTGTCGTCGCTGCGCGTTTCTGTTTTTCTCATGGCCAATTCCGCTCGAAACATGAATGATTGAGCAGGAGGATTATATTCCTTTTTTATGAACGTAATAACGCAAATTACGCAATGGCGGCAGACTATTTGACAGCATCGGCGCGCGTTGAGCGCCGGCCGAACTGTTGTTCGTCGACCGGTTCATATATTTTCGACTTACAGCAGAGATATCCGAAGCCGGTCAACTGATATGCCAAACATTCCCAACGCCGGTTCAGGCGGGGAACGACAGGACGAGACGTTCGGTCAACTTCTCGAGAAACATCTCGCCAAGGGCACGCGTCCGCCGACGCTCTCGTCGGCGAAACCCAAGCCATGGGGAAAGGACGAGTTTGCTCGGGCATGCGGCGCCAGATCGTCTGAAACAGTCCGTTTGTGGCGCCAAGACGAGTCCCGCCCACGAAAAATAGAGCCAGTTCTCGACGCGCTGTTTGGTGACGATCCCGAATCTGACACGCCGCAATATGCGAAGTGGCGCGCCGAGTTAGAACAGGCGTGGCTGCGCGCCGCTTCGCCGAATTCCGGTCACATTGCCACCGCGTCGCCGAAACCACTACAGCCCGCGACGATGTATGGAGTCCCGCCGCCCAATCCAGACTTCACCGGGCGTGAAAACGATCTCAAGGCACTGCACGCCATCCTCTGCCACGCCGAGAATCCAAAGGCCATTACGCCTGCCGCCGTTTTCGGCATGGGCGGCGTTGGCAAGACATCGCTTGTCACCGCTTACGCCTATCGGCATATCACCGACTATGCTGGCGTCTGGTGGGCGCCTGCCGAGAACCGTACAGCGCTGCTCGCGAGCCTTGCCCAACTTGGCGCCGTGCTCAATCCGGAAATCGGAAAGAGCCCCGATCTCGAACTTGCCGCGAAACGGACCCTGGCCCTGTTGGCAGAATCCGAGCGCCCCTGGCTGCTCATCTACGACAACGTGCCCACACCGGCGGACATTCGCGGGCTTCTGGCGGGCGGGCACACGCGATTTCTTATTTCGACGCGCTGGGCAAACTGGGCCGGCCTCGCCAAGGAGTTGGAACTCGATCTCTGGCCTGAGGACACCGCAATCGAATTCCTCGTCAGGCGCGTCAAGAATACGTCGGTTGGCGATGCGCGAAGGCTAGTTTCCGCGCTCGGCTGTTTACCCCTTGCGATCGATCATGCTGCCGCTTACCTGCGCCACACCGGCGCCTCGGTGACGCGCTATCTGTGGCGGTTGCGCGAACTCATGGCCGAGCCGCCGATCAGCGCCGATTACCCGCGCTCCATCTACGCAACCTTCACGCTGGCTGTTGCGCATGCCGCCTCTGAATGCGACGGCGCGGAGGAGCTCCTGTCCATACTTGCGGTGCTTGCGCCCGAGCGCGTCCCGCTCTGGCTCGTCGAAAACTTCATCGCAGACGACATCGTCCGAAATCGCGCCATCGCGATGCTCTCGCTGGTATCCCTGATCCGCCACGACCCAATCGACGACAGTCGACCGGCAATCATCATTCACCGTCTCGTGCAGGCCGTTATGCGCGAACGCCTTCGCGCCCAAACGGACACGCTTGAAACAGTCGGCAATCGGGCGATTACAGCGGTCGTCGGTTTCTTCCCGGAAGAGCCGTTTCGCGCGATTGCCGAATGGCCGCAATGCGAGGTGCTTGCGCCGCACGGGCTGCATCTCTTGAAACTATCGGAAACGGCGCGACTTGACCCCGATACCTACCTGCCTTTGGGATATCGCTTGGGGCGCTTCCTGCACGGCCGCTCGCAGCTGCGCCAGGCGGCCGAAGTCTATTATCATACGGTCTTAGGCGGCCGCAGCGCCGTCGGCTGCGACCACCCGCTCGTCATGAAAGTGATTGCGGTGTTCGCCAATCTCTTTCGTGACGCCGGAAAATTTCGCTATGCTGAGCCTCTCGCGAGGGCGTCGATCATTCTCGCGACGCAGAAATATGGCCGCGTCCACCAGGCCGTCGCCGAGTATGTGAATGGTCTCGCTACCCTGCTTCGGGACATAAAGCGCTTTTCGGAAGCCAGGGCCTGTTTCGACGAGGCCATCGCCATAGCCGAAGAAGCGTTCGGCAAGGCGTCCTTCCGCGTCGCAACCTACACCAACAATTTTGGGGTTCTGCTCTTCATGGAGCAGACGCTCGATCGTGCTGAGGAAAAATTTAGATCCGCAATCGCAATCGGCGAGGCAGAGCGCGGCAAACGCGACGTGGACGTCGAAACCTGGCGTCACAACCTCGCGCAGGTCCTCGTCGCGCGCCACAAATACAGCGAAGCGCGCAAGCTCATGAACCGACTTATGCCCGTGTTGAAGGAAGGGCTGGGCGCAAAGCATCCGAACTACCTTCGCAGTCGTGTCACCCTTGCGAAGATCCTTTTGGTAGCGAACAAACCTGATGACGCGTTCATAGAGGCGAACGCGGCCGTCATGCTGTACGAGCTCAAGAAGGATCACCCATGGACACGAGACGCGGCGATGACAACCGCCTGCGCGCTTGTTGCATTGAACCGTGACGCCGAGGCCGTCGATCTTTGCGCGAAATACGCTCTCGATCTTGCGGAATGCGCATCACGCTGATTCCTTCACCGTGCGTGACGCCCAATCATGAAACGCGGGCGGTCGGAGGCCGATCGTCACAGGTCAACCCCCCAGCCATTGCCGCCACGCGGCGGCTCGCCGGGACGGCCGGGTCGCAGCAGACTGCCGTATCCCTCGCGCGCGCGGTCGTCCCGATAGGTCACGTCGCCAAAGTGAATTCTATGGCGCGGATAGTCCCACATGACGTCGCGATACGCGCGCAGGCAGGCGCGAAAGCCGCCGGCGCGCCCAACAAAATACGCGCCCATCGCCGCAACTACCGGATAACCGACGCCGAGCACCGGCGTATCGAGCGTCACGCCGGCGCTGGCGGCCGTCCCCATCACGGTCGTCGCCAGGACAGCTCCGGCTGCAAGGCCATTGCTTCGGCGCTCCGCCTTGTCGAACAGGCGCAATGGCGAACCGGGAAAGTCGGACAGCCAACCCATAGCCCGCACGCTCTCGCGCAGGAGAATAGCCTGAATATAGAGATTGCCGGTTTCAGTGGACCAGACGTTGGCGAGTCCATCCCGCGCAGCGACGAAAGCTGGCACACCCAGCCCAACGGCCGTGTAGCCCAGTGTGTCTCGCCAACGATTCAGTGTTGATGCGGCTCGTCGAAATGCGCCCTGCGGACTGTCGGAATTCATGTCGTTCATATGTATTATTCGATATGTGTTGAAGTATTGCCATGAGTATTTATAGATATCGCCAGCACGTCAAATTATTATTTAATTTCATCATTATATTCAATATTTGTGCGGATTTTTGCAAGGATTTCAATTCGCGCGACCACCATGACGGATGACTGCAGCCTCACGCCGCCGCTTTCCAAAGCCTGTCGGCGAGCGAGCGTTCTTCAGGGCCGAGCGCGTTGGCGTAGATGGCCGTGGTGGCGAGGCGCGCATGGCCAAGCCATTTCTGGGCGAGGGTGACGGGCACGCCCGATTGCAGGGCAGACACCGCAAAGCCGTGGCGCAGGCCGCGCGGGGTTGCGCGCACACCGGTGATGCCCGCCGCCACCATGCCGCGCTTGACGATCCGCCAGCCGGTCGCGCGACAAAATGGCCAGATGCGCGGCGCCGTCTCCGAAGTGCTATTGCCGCCCGGGCCGATCAATAACCGCAGACGGCGAACGAGTTGCGGCGGCAGCGGCACTTCGCGCACCACATGCCGCCGGCGCTTCAGGGTCGTGAGCGCCGCCACGCCGGCATCGAGCTGAATGTCGCGCACGCGCAGCGCCAGCACCTCGCTGATGCGCGCACCCGTCCATGCCAGCATTTCGATGAAGGCAAATTCCGCCAGCGGCTGCGTCGCCGCCCAGGCGAGCAGGCGGCGGCGTTCGGCAACGTTCACGTATTTGCGGTCGCCGTCATGGGCATAGAGGCAGAAGCCATCATCCGCCCGTTGCGCGAAATTGCGCGCGGCTGAGCGCATCGAAGATGGCGAGCGGGACGGCGCACGCGCCCCGCTGCGGGCAGGCCGCCTGTAGGTGCCGGACATGGCTGAGCTTTCCGAAGGGGCGCGAAACTGCGACCGTTCTGCCTATATTGTTGCAGCTTAAAACCATTAAAAATCAGCGTGATAGACGGGTACAAAGCCACCCTGCCCCGCCAACCGTTCTGAATCCGGTCAGATTAGCTTGAATCTGCGCACCCCGCAACAATATAGGCAGAAATGTTACAGAATAGTAATCGGTTGTATTGGCAAATCATTTTGCGTCATCTGAAGTAAAATAAAGTAAACTTAAGTAAAATATTGCTTTCGTTATTACTTTCATCAATTTGTCTGTTATTATATTTCATCTTTATTTGACTGCGGCCAATTTTATTTGATCGGTACTTTGGCCGAAATGATGGAGGCGATGATGGCAGAGATACCAGGCGCAAGAGGATTTGCCCGCAGGCTACGCGACGGCGCAATTGTCGGCGCGGCCGCCGCGATGATCATTTCTCCCTTTGCAGCCAATGCGCAGCAGGCGACGAAGATCGCGGCGCACCGTAGCTATGGCCCCACAGCGATCGAGCTGCAGGACGCCAAGCGCATCACGGCAGATACCGACTGCAAGAAGTTCAAATTCTCCCGCGCAGAGGACGCCGCTGATACGGCTGTGTGCGAATATTTCCGCGGTCAGGTGCTTCAGCGCGACATCAAGGCGACTGACCGCGACATCAAGGCGACTGACCGCGACATCAGGGCGCTCGATGCTGATATTCAAAAGGCCGATGCGGACATCGCCTGCATGGCGATAATCAGGGCCGAGCGCATCAAGAAGGGTACGCTTGTAACCCGCGACATTATTCTCCGGTATGGGAAAGATCGCATGTGCGAATTGGTGCGTGACTATAATCTCTCACAACTCACGCCGCAGGGTTTGCCCCGCCCGCAACTTTGATTCTTGGCGGTGCCTGCACGGCTCCATTCTTGGCGTTTGCTGGTGCATGTGTAGCCGTTTTCGTACTGTCGGGCTTCGCAGGTGCCGCCGCTGGTTTTTGTGTCGCGGCAGCCTTCTTCGGGCCATCCGACACCAGGTCGGCAAACATGTCCTCCTTCGCTTCAGTCCGTTCCGCTTTGACGGCCGTCCGTTCCGCTTTGACGGCCGTCCGTTCTGCTTTCGTAATCGCTTTGGCGGCTTTTGTCGCTTCCGCCCCGCGATTTTGAGCTGTCTGCTGCTGCTGAAGACGGCGCTCCTCTTTCTCTGCTGACGCAAGTTGCGCGGCTTGCTGCCTTTGCTGCGGCGTTCCCGATTTGGCTGCCTCCCATTGTGCTTGCTGAACGCGCTTTAGCGCTTCTTGGTCGCCATCATGCGCAGCGCGTTCTGTGCTGGAGTCCAGTCCGACTTTCAGTCCTCTCTTGATCTGCTGTCGCATTACCCGGCTCTTGAATATCGACTGCCCCTGACGATTCATCGCCGCCTGCGTATCCGCGTCAGGTGCCTGCGCAGCACGACGGGCAATTTCCGCATCCTGCTGCGCGTGAATTCTATCCATTTCCTCGCGTGCGCGACGCGCTGCTTCATGGTCGCCCTTGCGTTCGGCCTTCTCCGCCTTTGTCTGCGCTGCGATGAATGCACGCTCTCCCTTCGCCGCTTCACCCACATCGTATTCATGCAGGCTGTTAATGTACCGCGCGCCCGCTCTGCGGATGACAGCCGTGTCTTTCAGCGACTGCTGCTTTTCCTCTTGAGAAAGCGGGCTACCCTTGCCCAGACCCAGCATGTCGCGATCACGTCCGGCCTGTTTGATGGCGCTGGCATCGAACCCTTGCGAGCTAAGCGTCTTGATCGTGCTGATATCGGAAACACCAAGACCAGCCCGCGCGAACTCCGAGGTGTGGAAGTTGCGTTCGGTGAGCGTGCCAATGCCCTTGCTGGGATTGTACACCTCGCCATCCATCGCGCCGTAGGCGGCGGAACTGCCCGATGTGCCCCGCGCATTTCCACCTGAATTTCCGCTATCAACATTGGTGCCCGCGGTGGTAGCCGTGCGCATGCCGCCAAGCGGGCGCTCGACGCCCACAAGGCCAGTGAGGGGATCAATTCCATCCTTATTGGGCTTGTCCTTATCCGCGCCCGCAGTCGCGGCTGATGCGGGCGGCTGGCGCATCGCCTTTAATTCGCGCTCGGTCTTGCTGCCGAGAAACTCGGCCAGGGCCGACGCCACCATGACCGCAAGGCGCGTGTCGCTGCTGGCGGCGTGCAGTCCTGTCGCGCCGGCATTTGTCGCGGGGCCTTTGCGGATCGCGTGGCCCGCCAGCTCATGCATTTCATTTGCCGTTACGCCCGGATAGCCGAGCCGACGTATTTCCGTCAGCAGCCGGTTGCCGAGAATCATCTGCGCATCGCGCATCGCCGGATCATCGAAGGTTCGCGTCGTCGCGCGCGGGGGCGCTGCCTCGGGCGCACCGTTCATACTCAGCACATTGGGCGGAAGCTCACGGTTCATGGAGTGACTCCATGATGCGTTCCGCAAGTTCGCGGGCGTTTTCAAGAGACTCCGGCGGCAGCGAGGCGAGGATCAACGCCTGCATGTCGTCGCGCGTGTGCGGATCGACCAGATCATCGATAACCGATTGCAGGGCCATATCACCCGCGGCTGCGTCACGCTCGCGGGCACGAATTTTTCGCGCCACCAGCGCGGCGCGCAGTTCGATCGCCCGGGTGCAGCCGAGGGAAATCACATTGCCGAAATTGCAATCGTCGCGGTCAACCATATCGTCCTGCAATACATTCAAAAAAATCACGCAAATATGGATGCATTATCGAATATCGTGGTTTCTTAACGGTTAATGTCGGCGTCAATTGTATGTATTTGATGCGGTTTAACGCCATTTTAGCGATTATTATTCATAGTGCGGGGATGGCATCCCAACCAGAAACGTCGAAATACGCGGCGCTGAGCTGCGACAATCCGGCCGTGAGCACCGCCGCCATTTCCGCCGGATTTGCGGCTGGCATGGCTGGCGGCGCGGTGGTGGGCGGACTGGTCGCTGGCCTGCCCGGCGCGCTGGTCGGCGCCGGCATCGGCGGCTTTGCGGGCGCGACCACCAATTTCAAACTCTGTAGCCCGCGCAAGCCGCAACCCAAACCGCCGGGACCGTAGCCTGCATTCGCAAACCGATTGCGGGTTAAAGCGTCTCCCCCAGCGTGGCCGATGCGCAGCTGTCGGCGCAGAATGCAATGATTTCAGCGGATTTCCTGTGTGACTTTTCATTTTCCGTATTTGGCGCGCGCGGTGTTAGCGGGATCACCGCGCACGGCTTTGTTGCTTCGTCCAAAGCAATCCGCGTTGCCATGAATTCGCCGCGCAGCGCTTCGTACACGAGTCCGTCGATCCTCCGGTCGAAGTCACTTCCCCAGGCAATGAACCGATTGGCGATGGCAGAAAGTTCATCGGTCGCCATCTTGTGCGCAATGGCAACGCCCAACGTATGATGGTCGCCATCCCACTCTGGCCAAATCGTCTCGCTCATGACCAAACAGCGCTGCGCCAGATGTGGCTGCGCGCGTATCAGCAACGCGCCGCGCGTTTCCATCTCGGGCACAAGACCATATTTTTCGAGACGTGCATCGTGGGTCGTCGCGTGTCGCGCCATCATGAATTCGCTGAGCGCCATGCCAATGAGCGTTGGGCGCAAGAGCACATCGCCCCACTGGGCGGCCGTAGTCGGCTGCGCGCCTGTGCGCAGGAGACGGCGTTCGATAAGGGCGTACAGCGTTTCGATCGGCGGCCGGCAATAGTTGGTCGGGTCGTATTGAGCCTCAAAGGCTTCGATGGCGGCATCGAGTTCGCTCAGCAGCGATTCCTCGTCTGACCCGAAAGACACGCCAGCCCAGCCTTGCAGCGCTTCGACGAATTCGACGCAGGCGAGACGGCGCATGTGCAGCCGCGCGCGCTCCATGATGTCCCTGGCTGTCGCCGCGTGTACGGGATCATCCTGATGCGCAAGCGCAAACACCTCGCCATCGCTGAGGAATGTTTCGAGGAACACCTCGGCCAGGAAATTGTAATCGTAATCCCGTTTGCCCCAGGTGCACCCGCCATAGACAGCGAAATACACCATCAGCGTGAAACAGGCCTGCTCGTAGATGTTGCGTTCGCGCGCGGAGGATAAACCGTCTGTCATTCCAAAATGCCATTAAAAATATCGCAGCAAAATAAGCGTATCTGCGCTGACATTCTGACCCATGACTATTTCGCATTGATTAATATAAATCGACTATTAACTCGAAATTAAACATACTATACAGATCGAGCCAAAAAAATGACGGACTTCCCCGTCCATCGTCGCGCCGGGCCGCGTTACCTCTGTCGCCGATCGAGAAACAGGGCCAGCGCAATTATCAGGGGGACGGCGATCAGGATAAGGGCCAACCGACGCATGACTTCGGCCATGCCAGTCAGCGAAAGCGCCAGATCGCTGAAGGTCAGCAGACCGCCCGCGGCGAAGCCGAACGCCGCGAATGCCCCGTAGAAACGACGGTCGGGCCGCTTTCCGACCAGACGCCGTCGCATGTCTCCAATGTCGAACCTGTACGTGACATAGAACGCAAGCGGCCAGACGAATGCGCCCGCGACAGCGATTACGAGACTATCGGCAATGACATCCAACACGATTATTTCACCCCGAACGGCATGAGCGGTGGAAGGTTGAATCACATATCCTCATACCCGCGCATGCAGTGCGCACAGCGTTTCTTTCAACGGTTACAACCTGATGCGATGTCGAGCAGCGACATGCAAAGGCTTCTGATTGAAGCGCTCACGCCGGGACGGCTCAATAGATCTCCAAACAACGCTTTGAAGGAGATCTATCATGGCCAATTTTGTCGTCGTCGGAAAACGTTTCATTCCCTGCGAACATATCGCGCTGGTCGAACCTTACGAGGCATCGGACAATCCGCGCCTGCGCACCAGTCGTGATTTTCATGCGCGCGTCGTACTGGTAAATCGCGACAGCATTCTGATTGAGGAGAGCGCCGCCGCATTTACCGAGGCCAATGGCTTTCGCATGATCAACATCGATCGCGTGGCGACGAACCCCGCAATTCATTTCCGTGTGGAATCGTTTCTGCCTGTCGAAGGCTTTACCCCGACGAAGGCTTACGCGTCGCGTCTCCTCTGGCGCGATCTCGACGGCAACGAGCAAAGCAAGCTGCTCCTCAGCGATCCGGAAACGGTTCTGGCCGTTGCGGTGCAGGGCGCGCTCGACATGGCTCCCGAGAACACTGACACGGCGCCGCGCAGCAAGGGGCGGCGTCAACGGGGCGCGCCACGGACGCTAGCAAACTGACCATGTCAAATCGTGACTTCTCACGTGACCCGGCGCACCCAGCTTGGTCAGGCGCGTATCGGGTCAGCCAATTTCAGAGACGAAAGCGAGCGCTGGCGGAACGACAGGAATGCGGGCGATCTCCGCCCGTATCGGTTGATCCTGACAAGGCGGACAGAGGCGGATTGCGTGACGCGATAGGATGCGCAGATTGCGCCCGGTCAATGTTGGATGATGCTCGCCGCCTGACACGAGAGCAACGCTGAATCTGCGAACACGAAGATCGCCCGCACTACCGGGCGATTTCTGTGCGCCAGTTTCTGCGTTCTTGTTCTTCGATCCAAGCCGTCAACCGGGATTTGCGGGCACAAAGAACCGACCCCAGACGAAACACCGGAATGCGTGATGTTTGCGCGAGGTGATAGACCTTGCGTCGCTTCGACGAATGTCCAAACAGAAATTCGGCGATCTGATCGGCGCCTTCCAGAAGATCGTCGGAAAGCCGCTCCGCGCCGTGTGGTGGCGATGTCATGAGTGTCATTGCGCCTCCTCCTTGGGCCGGATCGCCGCCGCAGCGGCCAGAATCGTCCGCGCCGACAGGCGGCGGTACTGTTCAAGGTCGGTGTCGGATCGGTCACGCCGGACTTTCGATGCCCACGCTTTGAGCGTTCGCGTCGACGATCGACCTCCTGAGGCCTTGTCGAACGGCGAGGGAAGAACATAGCGCACGGCGGCCGTCGCTTGGTTCGGCAGCCCAGCGACCCGGATATCGCCGACCGTTCCCGGCGTCAGCGCGGCCACCTCCAGAATTGGCGCAGTGGCAGCTCCTCGGGTCCGTGATATTGCGCCTCGGGCGCCCATGACATGCGCGAGGTCGCCTGACACCGCCGACGCGATAATGGCCTCCAGGGCATCCACAAAGCTGTGGGTGGCCGGCAGGGCGTCAAGTTCGGACAGGCCCAGCGCCCCATAAAGCGCCTTGCCCGTGCGCGCAGGGTGCGGGCGTGCTTGCAGGTATCGCCGCACCGTTCCCGGCGCCGCCACCAGTTCCCCGGAGCCCAGAATGGCCACCAGAAGCGTGGCGACGTCGCGCGCGGTCACTTGGGCCGCCCCGCGCCCCCGTCCCCCTTTGGTCCGCAGCCCGGAGGCCCGCAGGTGCCGGTCATAGACCGCCAGACTGGCCGCTGGAATCCCCGACGCCTCCGCAACAGCAGTGATCAGGGCGCCAGGCGTGGCCATCGATGGACTCCGGGAAGATATCATTCATTGGAATGATATGCCGATGAATACCATTGGCAAGGCCCATTGGCATTCAATACCAATGATTACGGCAAGGCCCGTGATCGCCATACGATGGTGTGACGCTTTTGAAATGCTCCGCTGGATAGCGCGTGCTTCGGTAAGCGACAGCATCCGGTGTCGAACGTCCGAACTGAATTGCAATGTCGGCAACCTCATCTTCGTCAGCGGCCCGGTTCGCTGTATCGTGGCAGGTCGGCGAATTCTTGTAATGCCGGGAAATCCGCACCAGACGCTCTCGGCTCCAGAAGATGACATGAATCCTGGCCAACGATCAGAAATGCCTCTTCACGCGCGCATCGAGGCCGCGCTGATCCTGCTCGCATATTTCATCGAACAAGACGGCGATATCCATGTGCCAATGTACGAGAAGTTCGAGCGAGAGCTGGAAGCGCTTAGAACGAATGACGACGCTTGCGCGCGGGCGCGCGAACGATTGGCTGCATTTCGCGCAGACCGTGCTGGTAAAATGAATTCGCAACTTTTGGCCGACGACAACCACGGAACTTCAGCGTCCATACGCTGAGCGAATGATTGGGGCACAAGAAATCATTCAATCCAATGCGCCCGGAAGCAGCCGTTGGCGGCGGCGGTTCGGGGCGGATAGCTGCCTCTTGGACTGTAAAGAAAACGACCGGTTGTTTGACGGTCGAGCACAGCAGATCGGCGGCGCAAAAGCGCGCCGATCGTTTACGACGGAGTATTTGAGAATGGCTTTCGAAACGCGCTTTTGGGCATTCACCGGCACTCACTTCGTCATTTGCCTACTTCTAGATTTCGCACCGTTCACGTCTTTTAGCGAGAGTACGGCCACAGACCCTCGAAAGTCTAATTACGCCCCTCACGAAAGCGCCTAACACCATCAACTATGCCTGTTATAAGATTGCGCCCCAACGCTGCCTGCACATATTCTTTTGGTATTCCATATTTATCGGCGCACTTATCTATATCATATTGCGAAATACGATTGTTATAATCAAGCACTCGACCACGCCGCCGCAATGGGCTCATCGCTTCTAGTTCATCTCGCGCCAACGAATAGTGATATATTCCATACAATTCCGGGACATCGACGAGAAGCATAATAGCTAGTATCGTGGCCGCCTTACTCGCCCCCACAGGAACATTTGGCTTCAATAATTTCACACCAAATCCCAGTCCGTTAATTTCAGTTTCAATATCCTTAATTATATTATCTATCGTAATATCATTATCACCTTCACAATCTCCTCTTAAACCCATGCGATTTCTAATAATCGCCTGCACCGCTTGCTTGACAAGAATCACCCTGAGCGTTTCTTTCGTCACAATCGGCGTACCGTCCGACTTTTTTTGAGAATTAACGTATATTTCAATTCGTGCACGACGATCGTCTGCAAACTGCATCGCAATGCTCGTCACCGAGCACTTGCCGTCATCATGATCTTCGATGCCGTCAGAGAAATCGGCTTGACGCAGAACAATGTCGATATCATATGCATCTTCAATGCCACGCATGATTACAAGTGGATCTCGTGGATAGACATCGCTCAGGTTAATATCAGAGTGACTGTCAGGTTTATGTGCGATATGGTCAATGATGTCAGTATATATTTCAAATACCGTACTTGGTAATATAAAAATATTATCACTCAACGAGGGTCGCGTTGATCGTGAGATCGCTTCCATAATTTCACGATGCCGGCGCTCGTTGGTTTCCTCAGAGATATTTCTGAATTTTTCCAAACTCGACTCAAATCTGTGTGGCAAGACTTCAAGCTTTGCGTCGATCCTTTCCAGCCGCTCAAATGCCTCTTTCCAATTGACGCGCCGCATCGCATTCATAAATTTTTGTTGGCGGTCAAGCTCAGCGAAGGCGAGGCCGACGAGCGCCATGAGGAGCTTGCGTCCCTCGCCGTCCCTGAACGCATCCATCTGGCGGGCGGCGGCGGCATCCGCTATTGCCTTGCCGATTAATTGCGGATCGAGGTTCAATGCCGCAAGCGCCTGACCGCGAGGCACACATTGGTCGAACACTTCTGCCAAGTTGGCGAAGGCGGTATCGACACTCTCCTTAAAGCCGCTACTGTGCGAATTCTTGAAAGAATCGTCGTAGGTCGCGATAAGCTGCTGTTCCGCACTTCTCAGAGCACGTTGAAGCAAGTCTCGTTCGGCGCTTCTAAACTCGGCGACAGCCTCGCCGCCTTTGGTCACTGCCTCAAGAACTTTGCCAACGTGATCGAGAGGTTGATCACTTTGCGCGGCACCAAGGATCGCAGCAATGTTGACGCAGATCTTGCCGCAGAGGATGGCACCTGAACCGACCATGGGTGGGCTTCGTGTATCAGTGGCGGACCAGGACATACTATCCTGACCTCACGCGGCGTGCCACGGTTCTCAAAACCTCGTCAAGCACCGCCGCAAACCGAACGTGCAGAATGCGTCGGGTTAGGCATCATCCTGTACAGGGTACTCGTGCGAATTATTGCCGAATAAATTGTCAATGAAACGAACTATTTGCGTGGCGCTGCTGCATACCGCGCGCTGCTCGCGATCTAAGCCGCGCCACTGTCAAAATTGCCGTCAATCAATCAAGTGTCGCAAAACGCGCTTTAGTTGACGTTTTGTGACGCCCCGCGCTCTGAGCGAACTGCGCGCCCATGTTCGGCTGCTTCCGGTCGGTTCTTCGCCTTCGCGACCGGTCAGAAAGCAGTCGTTCGACCATGGCGCCGCGGAGCCCCTCAATCGGCCGCGCGGGGCCGCGCCGCCCTGCGCAGTCTACTTTCATCCGCAAATTGAAACATCACAGGTCCCTGGCGACAGGGAATGCAATGGAAAGCAATGCCTTCTGTTTCAACGCCAACGGCGGCCCCTTGCCGTATTTCGGCTTGTAGGTCTTGTGGCCCATGAGGCTGTCAATCAGGCTGTCTGGGGCTTCCGCCGCGACGAGGCGATCCTTGAAGCTGTGCCGCAGTGAATAGAGTGTGTGGTCCTTGCTCGGTCGCATGCCGTTCTCGGCAAGGAACTTGTTTACGGTTGCGGACAACACCGTCGCCCTGTCCCGGTACTTCGGGAACCCTCTTGGTTTCCTCTTCAGTGCTTCGAGCGCGACACCGACTAGAGGGATATCGCGTTCCGAATCCTCGGTCTTCAGGCGTCGCCCGTTGGGCAGAATTCTCGCATAGGGTATGGGCACATCCAGAACGATCGTCTCTTCAGTCAGATTGACGATTTCGGAGGGACGCATACCCGTTTCGATCATGACATAGATGACGAAGCGCGCATCTACGTTCAGGCCGTCGAGCCGGCCAGCCAGAAACGTGTTTTGAATGAACTCGACTTCATAAGGCTGGCGTGACTTTTCGACTTCGCCGCGCAGCCGCAACCCATGGAAGAAGTCCGGCAAATTGAGACGATGCCGGATGCTCAATTCCTTCAACATCCGGCTCAGCTGCCCGATGTCCTTGTTCGCGGTCTTGGCGGCGGCTGCGTCGCCAACGATGCGTCCGCGCCACCATTCGCAATAGTCAACGGCATCGCTTGCCGTCAGCGCGGTCAGCGGCTTGTCGCCGACGAGCTTCGCAAACCGCGAGACCGCGCGTTTGCGTCCATTGCGCCAAATCCGCAGTTGGTCCGCAGACATATCTCGAATTTCGTCCCTGACCGCGACGGCATACTCTTCGAACAATTGCGACAGCATCGGGCTGGTCGGTTTGACCGTACCGAGCAGCGCTTCCCGAGCGCCCAAATCATGAGCCAGGCCTTTGCTGACCAACGCCTCGATGCGTTCAAGACGCTGTTCAATCGGCCCGGCCACAAGCTGGCTGTTTTCTATGTATTCGAAGCCTAACGCGCGGGCACGGCGCCGGACCTCGTCGTAGTGATTTTGGACTTGTGTTGGACGATCGCCGGCCAGGCCCCGCCAGAAGCCTTCGAGTTCGTCGTTGAGCAGTTGGGCGGCATGTCCGGCACGGCGTCCAGCGCGATCGTCAGCCACGCGAATGCGCGTCGAATGGCGAATGACACCGCGCGCGTCGATGTGCGCGTAGGCTTTTGGAACGCGGCGGACGAAGTGCCAAACGCCGTCGCGGCGGGTGAGAAAATCGGGCATTTGCGTGCGTTGTGTTGGACGAATTGTTGGACGTTTTTCGTCCCGTCGCACTGTCAAACGCTCGCAGAATTCAGCAACCTATTGAAACAGATGGGATTTCACAGGAAACGCTGGAGCGGGTGAAGGGAATCGAACCCTCGTATTCAGCTTGGAAGGCTGCTGCTCTACCATTGAGCTACACCCGCGGCCGCTTTGGACGGCGCACGAGATATGCCCGCGCGCGCGCGCGATTGCAACCGCCGATCAGGCCGCCAGCCGCTGCTCGCGACGCGCGGCGAGCGAGGACCGCAGCATCTGCGCCAGCGCCGCGCCGATCTCGCGCAGGCTGACCTTGTCTTCGCCCGGGCCACAGGCGAGCGAGGCGCCCACGACCGGCGTCAGCGCCCACAGGATATGGGTATTGCAGGCCTCGATCAGATCGTCCGGGTTGAACAGGCGCTCGGCGTAGCGGCGCAGTTCGGCGAAGGCCGCGCCCGCGTGCCGCCCCGCAAGGATCTCGTCCCAGGCGCTCTGGTGCAGGCGCGCGAGCCGGCCGGCGAAAGCGGGTGGCGTCGCCTGGGCGTAGAATTCGATGGCGACCATACCGATCACCTTCTTCATCTCGTTCGTTTCGAAGCCGTGTGCCTGTTCCATGCGCGCGATCCACGAGAGGGCCGGGCTCCCATGGAACCGCGCCATGGTTAACGAAGCGTTTGCAAAAACCCCACAACTCCAAGAAAATCAGCGGGAAGCCGGATTGGAGCGACCGCCCGCGGCGCGTCGAACCGGCCGGCAAACAGATGGTTAGGGCCGTTTGCGCGTTAAACACGCCTGCGGCTTCGCGGTTGAAGGCCCACGGGGCCTTGTGCATAAGTCAACCAAATGCAGCGGAAGTCTCGGTCGGGGGCAGGTTGATGGGCGTGGTGTCGAGTTCGTTCGTGTCCGAGGGCGCGTCCCCGAGCGACCAGAAGATGCGCGTCGCCATCATCGGCGGCGGCCCCGGCGGCCTCTTCACCGCATGGCAGCTCCAGGCCAAGGCGGGCGTCGCCTGCGAGATCACGATCTTCGAATCCAACAATCGCGTGGGCGGCAAGATCGTTTCGCGCGAAATGCCGGGCATCGGCCCCTATGAGGCCGGCGTCGCCGAAATCTACGACTATTCCCGCATCGGCCCCGACCCGCTGCGCCGCCTGATCGTCAACGAGCTCGGCCTCGACACTAAAACGCTCTCCGGCGGTCCTTGCGTGCTCGGCGGCAAGATCGCGCTCAAGCCGGAAGATCTCGCCCAGCATTTCGGCCAGGAAGCGGCCGACGAGGCCATCGCCTTCCGCAAGAAGTGCACGGACATGCTGACGCCGCGCGGCTATTATCTGTCGATCGCGGAAACCGACAACGAGCACCCCTGGCGCGACATCACCGGCGCCGAGCTGCTCAACACGGAAATCCGCAGCGACGCCGCGCGCCGCTACGTGCGCGCGATGGCGCACAGCGACGTCGCCGCCCCGCCCTACCATACTGACGGCCTGACCTTCCTGAAGAACGCCGTCATGGACCTCGACGGCTACATGGACATTTTCTCCGTCGTCGGCGGCAACGAGCAGATCGTCGACAAGCTGGAAGAGGAGCTGGACGCGCAGGTGCGCATGAACGCGCATGTGCGCGCGGTCCAGCCGCTCGCCGACGGAACCTATCGCGTCGAGGTCGACGCCGAAGGCTTCCTGGAAAATCACATCGCCGATTTCGTCGTCGTCGCATTGCCGCTGTCGGCCATGGCCTGCGTCAACTGGCGCTCGGACCGCCTGCAGCGCGTGATCGACGATCACATCGCCTATTTCGATCGTCCCGGTCACTACCTGCGCGCCACGCTTGCCTTCAAGCGCCCGTTCTGGCGCGACCATCTGCCGGCCGATTGGTGGATGAGCGACGCATTCGACGGCTGCTGCATCTACGACGAGAGCGCGCGCAACAATCTCGAGCGTTACGGCATGCTCGCCTTCCTGATCGCCGGCAATGCGGCTTTGTCGCTCGCCAACGAGAGCGACGAGCGCATCGAGCAGATGTGCCTCGACGCGCTGCCTGCCTCGCTCGGCGACGCCCGCGATCATTTCATCGAGGGCCGCATCCATCGCTGGATGGCGTCCGTCAACGCCATTCCCGGCGGCAAGCGCGTCCGCCGCCGCATCGAGAACCACCGACCCGATCCCGAGCATCTGCCGGGCGTGCTGATCGTCGGCGACTATCTCTTCGATTCCACGCTGAACGGCGTCATGGATTCCGCCGACGCCGCCTCCGACATCATCGTCGGCGAGACGCTGAAGCGCCGCCGCGATCAGCGCCGCGCCGCGCCCGCCGCGCTGCCGGACGCAGCGCCCGCGGAAAAGGCCAATCTCGTCGAGGTCCTCTCGCAATTCGTGCCGGCCGGGCTGATGGCCGACATCATGCGCATCGTCTGGGACCTGCCGCAGGGCGCGCGCATTCTCAATTTCGGCTCGATGTCCGGCTCGCTCGTCGGCGCGCTGCGCGCGCTCGGTTATGACGCCTGGGGCGTCGAGCACGACCCCGTCGCCCATGCCGCGACGCCGTCGGACCTCGCGAAATTCAACCTGCTGGTCGAAGGCGGAAAGCTGCCTTTCCCCGATCGCGATTTCTTCGCCGTCGTCGACACCGGCCTCTATCGCCTGCCCGCCGACGACATCGACCGCGCCGTGCGCGACCTCGCGCGCCTGACGCATCACGGCCTGTTCCTGGGCTCGCTGACCCTCGATCTCTCGATCGACGTGATCGAACGCTACGACCT
>JAGRKN010000247.1:39743-43656 GCA_020442275.1 Rhodoblastus sp.
ATGAAGGGCGCGGAATTCCTGGGCTCGCGCTGGGACTGGTCGGAAAGGCTCTATCCCGTCGGCTTCACCCACGCGCTTCTCGAATCGCCGCGCCTCGACACTGCCTGGGCGCGCGCTCAGGAAGCCGGCGCCGGCCACGGTCACTGGTTCGAGGATATCGAAGCCATCCTGTACTGCTTCTTCGCGCTGGCCGAACCGGTCGCCAACGCGGCGAATACGGACGAATCCCATCGCGAGCGTGCGCTCTGAACCAGCCGCGGATCGCGCGGCGCATTGAGTGAGTTGGTCCATGTTGGACATTTCGGGCAAGAGCGCGGCAAGCGCGGTCGAAACGAGAGCGTGGTCGATCGAATTCGCTACCGCCGCGCCGACCGACGGACGCGCCTTCATCGCTGTCGCCGAGCCCGCGACCGCTTTCGCCATTCTCACGCCGCTCGATCTCGCCGACGCCAAGGCGCAGGCGAAGCCGGACATGCTGACCGTTGTCGGCCTGCCGGTCAGCGCCGACCAGACGCTTGCCGGCGAACAGGAATTGCTCGCCTGGATCGGCGAAACCGACAAGCGCGGCAAGCCGCCGATGCGCGCGAGCGCTCGCACGGCGCGCGCCGTCGTCTGCGACAACCGCGCACTGATCTATGCGCGCGACGAGCACATGCGCGACGCGCTGGATGGGCTCGTGCGCTTCATCGTGCTCGACCGGCAGGTCGCCTTTCAGGAAGACGCGATGCGCCGGCTCTGGGCCTCGATCGACGTCGACGTCGATCTCACCCACGCGCTCGCGCCGGGCTACAATGCGCGCCAGGCCGCCGTGAATGAGATGACTGAACTCGCGGGCCGCGCCAAGGCGTCGAACCTGCGCACCGGCATTGCGCTGGCGCAGATGAATCCGGCTCTGAGCGATCCGTCGAAGCGGCTCTACGGAGAATTCGCCGTCGTCGCCGGCATGCACGAGCGTTACGATTCCCTGATCGATCCGCTGACCTATGCGGTCGAAACCTATGATCGCGCCAATACGCGCATGATCGAGACGCGCAACGCCGCCAAGGAACGCACGCACTTTTTGTTCGAATTCATCCTGATGGTCTTCATCGTTCTGCTGATCGGCTGGGAGCTGCTGCAGATGATGAACGAGTAGGCGGCTCGTTCAGGAAACAGCGACCTCGCCCCGCACGCGCAGTGCGTCCTCCGCCGCGCGAACGCCCGAGAGATAAGCGCCGAGCACGGTCGCGTGATAGATCGCGTGCGTGTGCTCGCCAGCAAAAAGGATGCGCCCGTGCGGCGCGGCGAGGCGCGCGAACATGTCGAAGGACGCGTCGAGCGGCAGGAACGAATAGCTACCGCGTGAAAAAGGATCGTTGGCCCAGTCCGAGGTCGCGACGCGCACGGGCGCGGGCGCATGGGGAAAAGCCAGCCGCAGCACTTCGAGCGCCGAGGCGGCGATCTCCTCGTGCGAAAGTTGCGCGATCAGACGCTCGCCCGACCCGCCATGCAGACCGACCAGCAACGGAATGCCCGTTTCAGGCGCGAGGTTCAGGAATTCGTTCCAGAGCTTGCCCTGATGCACGACGACGATGCGTTTCTCCTCCGGCCAGAAGACGCGATCGAAAAGAAGAAACGTCTTGTGCAGATGGCCCATACCGAGACCAGCCAGCGCCGCACGGCGCTTGCCTCTCAACGGCGGCGAAAAATCGATCGCGCCATCCTGCAACAATTTCAGAGGAACCGTAACGATGGCGATATCGCATCTCTCGATCTTGTCGCCATACGCGACCTCGACCCGGGGCCCGAGATCGCGCACCGCCGATACCCGCGCGCCGAAGCGGATGTCGAGACCCTGCGTCAGCGTCGCGATCAGTCGATCGAAGCCGCCGAGCACGAAGGCGTCGCCGCCCGACGGCTCCTCGCCCTCGTCGAAGCAGGCAAGCGACATGTCGCTCAGATCGGCGCCGAATTCCGTGACGATTTCGCAATAGGCGATCTGCTCGACGGTCTTGCGTTCGAGCGCCGAATAGGAGCGCTTCGCGAAAAAGCGCTTCATCGCCGCTTCGACCGTCTCGTCGCGCGAAATTCGCTCCTTGCGTTCCTCGAGAAAACTGAAAATGTCAAAAGCCCAGTCGCAATCCTCCTGCGGCTTGCCCTCGACATAGAGCGCGTAAGAATCCCAGTCCGTCGTCTCGAAACGCGCGCCTGCCTGCTCCAGGAGATCCGCGATCGGATTGTTTTCGGTTCCGTGCACCCAGGAAGGGCCGAGGTCGAGCGGCAGGTTCGGATCGCTGCGATCGGTGAGAATGCGGCCGCCGGCGCGCTCGCGCGCCTCGAGGATGTTGACGCTCCAACCGGCGGCGACGAGCGAACGCGCCGCCGCGAGGCCCGAGACGCCGGCGCCGACAACGATCGCCCTGCCCTTGCCGCCGACACTGTCGCTCAAGCCTGCTCCGCCTTGCCCGGAATCGCGAGCGGAATCATATTCGCTCAGGTCACGCTCGGGCAATCCGCGATATCGTTCGCGCGAGAGAGGAGATGGTGGGGGAAGTAGGACTCGAACCTACGAAGGCTTAGCCAGCGGATTTACAGTCCGCCCCCTTTGCCGCTCGGGACATTCCCCCACGAGAGCAGTACCTTGGCGCGCGAGCGCCTCGGATTTGCCCGTGGCCCGGCGATGCCGGCCCGATGGCCCGCCTTATGCGGGCGGGGCGGCGCCCTGTCAACCGCAAATGGACGCGATTGCGCTTGCCGGCCGGCCATGAGACATGGCGTGCGACGACAGCGCCACGGGACCGAGTAAGACATGCGACGCGACAGGCCCGGAAGGGGCAGGCAGGACCGGGCGGAACGCGGCGAACCCGGCCGCAGGTCCAACGCCGCGCGCCATCCCGACCGCAAGCCCGCCCATGGCGACGCGCCGGCTTTCCGCAAGCCCGGCGCCGATATGGTCGCGCTCTACGGCGTCCATGCGGTGCGCGAGGCGTTGCGTGTGAAGGGCCGCAAATTGCTCGCGCTCTACGCCACCGCCGCCGCCGCCGAGCGCATCGCGCCCGACGCCGCGCTCGCAGGCCTCACGCCACAGATCGTGGAGGGGGCCGATCTCGACCGGCGTCTGGGGGCCGGCGCAGTGCATCAGGGGTTGATGCTGGAGACGCGCCCGTTGCCCGCGCGCGATCTCTCGGACATCGAGAACAACAGCGGCATCGTGCTCGTGCTCGACCAGATCACCGATCCGCACAATGTCGGCGCCATTCTGCGCACGGCGGCGGCCTTCGCGGTCGACGCGCTGGTGGTGACGGAACGCCATGCGCCGGAATTTTCCGGCGTGCTCGCCAAGACCGCGTCGGGCGGGCTCGAACATGTGCCGATCGTCGAAGTCGTCAACCTTGCCCGCGCGATGGAGGAGCTGGGCGACATGGGATATTTGCGCGTCGGCCTCGATTCCGAAGGCTCCGCCTCGCTCGAGGACATGGTCCTGTCGCGTCCGCTCGCCCTGGCGCTGGGCGCCGAAGGCGCGGGTCTGCGCCGGTTGACGCGAGAAAATTGCGATCTGGTCGCGCGCCTCGACATGCCCGGCGCGATCAAGAGCCTCAACGTCTCCAACGCCTGCGCCGTCGCGCTGAGCGTGGCGACGATGAAGCTACGCGTCTGAACGCGGTTCCCGCTTGCGCGAAAAACGCACGCCGCGCTCCCTCATGTCCTTGAGCGCGATATAGGCTTCCGCCGTCATGATCGCGTCGTTGAGCGCGTCGTGCTGGTCGAGCATGGGAATGCCGAGTTCGTGCAGCATGCGCACGAAGGACAGGTCGATCTGTTCGCCCGGCTGCGCATTGCCATAGCGCCGCTCGTAATACATTTCCGACACTTCGATCATCTTGTTCGGCAATTCGATCTGGATCAGCCGCAGCACGTTCTTGTCGATCATCGC
>JAGRKN010000247.1:43706-49587 GCA_020442275.1 Rhodoblastus sp.
AAGTCGCGCATGATCTGCCGGATGCGCTCGCCGCCCTCCACGTCGCTCTCAAGCAGCCGATGCACCTTGATCGCCTCGGCGTTCATCTTCGCCTCGGGCCGCGCGACGGCGACGAATTTCTCGCTGGTGAGAATGCGATTGCCCCGCACCTTCACCGCAGCGATCGTGATGATGTCGTCTTTCGCGACATCGAGCCCCGTCGTCTCGCAATCGACGACCACGACCTCGTCCTCCGGCCCGGGATCGAACAGGAAGCGATAGGACTGGTCCGCCAGCGTGAAGCGGTGGAACCAGCGTTTGAGGCGGCGCGGCAGCAGCAGCATGTCAGAACATGGCGAAGTTGTAGTGGCGCCGCAGGAAATCGCGGAATTGCTTCACCACCTTGAAGGCTTCGCGCAACAAGTCGCGCTGCGTGCTGCTGAGCGTCGCGGTGCGCACCACCGCCTCGCGACCAGCGCGCTCGGCGAGCTGATTGTCGAGCCGCATGGTCGTCAGGAAGTGAAAGGCCTCCTTGAGATCGCGTCCGAAATCGGCGCGCAGCACATTCGCATGCACGAGCTTTTCGATCCGCTCCACCGTCGACGTCTCCGCCAGCCCATGCTCCAGCGCGAGGCTGCGCACGCCATGCACGATCGGAAAGACGCCGCCCTTCTTGAGGTCCAGCGCGCCATCCTTCTCGATGAGATTGTTGAACAGGCCGATCGGCGTCTCGAACGCCTCCACCGCGTGCGCGAACCGCGCGAGATAGACCTTCTCGGAGCGGACCGAGGCTATCAGGGCGTCCTTGACGCGCGGCAGAAGGTCGACGCGACCGGCCACCGCAGCCGCATCATAGAAGATCGCGACATTCATCATCGCATTCTCGTCGGGCGCCGCGACCCAGCGATGGAAATCGGCCAGATACTCGTCCGCCGTTTTCGACCAGAAGGGATTGCGCACCATCACATTGCCCGGGCACGGCGGAAAGCCGAACTCTTCGAGCGCGGCTGTGAATTCGGCGCGAAACCCGTCGAGCATCGACTGGTCGACAGGTTCGCTCAGGATGAGACCGTTGTCCTGATCGGTGCGCACGGCCTGCTCGCCGCGCCCTTCGCTGCCCATCACGATCAGGCAGGCGCGCTTGCGCAGATCCGGCGGCGCCGTCAGCGCGAAGGTCTTGGCGATCAGACGGCGATTGAGGTCGGAGACGATCTCCGAAATGACCTCGACGCGCACGTCCTGACGGCGCAGCGTGCGCACCTGATCGGAAATTTCGCGCGCCGCGATCACGAGATCGGCCTTTGACTTCGCGCGTTCGATGCGCCCGGCGACGACCTGCGCGTTGCCCGCGAGAAACCCGAGCAGATCGATGTCCTCGAGAATGCCGACGAATTCAGGGCCGCGTTTCACCGCGATGCGGCGCTTGTTGTTCTTCGTCATTTCGAGCAGCGCCTGGAAGACAAAATCGTCCTCCTCGACCGAGACAATGTCGTAATGCACCACCGTGCCGACCGGCGCCTCGATCGGCATACGATGCAGCACCGCCGCTTTTGATAGATTCATGCCGGTGATGATGCCGACACGTTCGCCGTCGCGCACCAGCAACGTGTTGGAATTGATATCGCGCATGCGATGGCCGGCGGTTTCGAGGGAATCGTTCGCGTCAATGAATTCGGCGGGCTGCAGAAACAAGTCGCGGATGCGCGTACGCATCAGCGAGCCCTGCCGCGCTTCCGCTTCCTCGCGCGCCATCGCCTCGAGCTTGCGCGACAGATCGAGATAGAAAAAAGCGCCGAAGCGTGGATTGTCCGCGATCAGCTTCTGGATGAGAGCTTTCGGCGCGAGATAGGCGAGTATCTCCGAGCGGGCACGATAGTCGTGCTTGCTCACCCCCTGAACGATGGCGCGCGTATCGAAGAAATCGTTGCGCCCGAGCAAGGCGACCAGTTCGTCGTCGTCGCGCTCCTCGACCTCGCCCTTGATGATGACGTACAGCGACTCGACTGGTTGGCCCGCGGAAATCAGATCTTCGCCCGGCCGATAATAGCCGATGTCGACGGATTCGCGCAGTTCCTCGATCTCGCTCTCGGTCAAGCGGTCGAAAGGCGGATTGGTGGCGTCGAACGAATTCGGCATGTCGCGAAAGATGCCCTCGAAACGAATGCGGGCCGCAAAGCGGCCCACACCAATAGCGCTGGAACGCGCCGGAGAAAATGCGGCCAGGCGTCGCCGCCTGGCCGTCTGGCTTAGTGGGCCGAGGCGCCGGAAGCGCCGATGCCCGTCTGCGACCGCACATACTGCGGGTCGAAGCCTTCCTTGTCGACCTTGGCGCGCGCGCTGGAGTCGAGCTTGGAGAACAGCCAGATGCCGCCGAAGGCCAGAGCCATCGAGACGAGCGCCGGGTTCGACCACGGAACCGGCGCCGAACCCTTCGGATTGCCGAAGATCACTTCCCACACGCCGGGCGACAGGACGACGCCGACCACGGCCGAGATCAGGCCGAGGAAGCCGCCGATCACGGCGCCCTTCGTGGTCATGCCGCGCCAGAACATCGACATCAGCAGAACCGGGAAGTTGCACGACGCCGCGATCGCGAAGGCCAGACCCACCATGAAGGCGACGTTGATCTTCTCGAACACGATGCCGAGGATGATCGCCAGAATGCCGAGCACGACTGTCGTGATCTTCGACACGCGGATTTCATCCGCCTCGTTGGCCTTGCCGCCCTTCACAACCGTCGCATAGAGATCGTGGCTGACCGCCGAGGCGCCGGCGAGCGTCAGGCCCGACACGACCGCCAGGATGGTGGCGAAGGCGACCGCGGCGATGAAGCCGAGGAAGATATCGCCGCCGACCGCGTCGGCGAGATGGATCGCCGCCATGTTCGAGCCGCCCTTGATTGCAGCCAGACCCTTCGCCGGATCCGTGAGGAATTCCGGATTGGTCGAGACAAGCACGATCGCGCCGAAGCCGATGATGAAGGTCAGAATATAGAAGTAGCCGATGAAGCCGGTGGCGTAGAACACCGACTTCCGAGCGGCCTTCGCGTCCGCGACCGTGAAGAAGCGCATCAGGATATGCGGCAGGCCGGCCGTGCCGAACATCAGCGCGAGCGCCAGCGAGATCGCCGAGACCGGATCGCTGATCAGCGAGCCGGGCGACATGATCGCCAGCTTCTTCGGATGCACCTCGACCGCCTTCGAGAACAGCGCCTCTGGGCTGAAGCCGAACTTGACGAGCACCATTAGCGCCATGAAGGTCGCGCCGCCGAGCAGGAGGCAGGCCTTGATGATCTGCACCCAGGTCGTGGCGACCATGCCGCCGAAGGTGACGTACAGGATCATCAGCACGCCGACGACAACGACCGCGATCCAGTAGTCGAGGCCGAACAGCAGCTTGATGAGCGCGCCGGCGCCGACCATCTGCGCGATCAGGTAGAACGCGACTGTCACGAGCGTGCCGCAGGCGGCCAGAACGCGGATCGGCGTCTGGCTGAAGCGGAACGAGGCGACGTCGGCGAAGGTGAACTTGCCGAGGTTGCGAAGCGGTTCGGCGATCAGGAAGGTCACGATCGGCCAGCCGACGAGCCAGCCCACCGAATAGATGAGGCCGTCATAGCCGGAGAGGTAGACGAGACCGGAAATGCCGAGGAACGAGGCGGCTGACATGTAGTCGCCCGCAATCGCGAGGCCGTTCTGGAAACCGGTGATGCCGCCGCCCGCCGTATAGAACTGCGCGGCCGACTTGGTCTTGCTGGCCGCCCAGTAGGTGATGCCGAGCGTGAACAGCACAAAGGCTGCGAACATCAAGATGGCGTGCCAGTTGGTCGCCTGCTTCTGGGTAGCGCCGGAAATGGCGTCGGCCAGAGCCGGCGTCGCCAGCATCAAGGCGAAAGCGCCCGTGAGAGATAGGGTCTTGCGGGTCATCACTTCGATTCCTCGACGATCTGCCTGGTCAGGTTGTCGAATTCGGCGTTGGCCTTCGACACGTAGATGCCCGTGAGAATGAACGCGGACACGATCACGAAAATGCCCACCGGAATGCCGATGGTCGTCACGCCCGCGCCGAGCGGCGCGCCGAGCATCTTGGGCGCGTACGCGACCAGCATGATGAATCCGAGATAGATGATCAGCATGACGGCCGACAATGTCCAGCCGAGCGACTTGCGCTTGCTGACCAGCTCAACGAATTTTGGATTTCTTTCGATCTCTTCCCAGCTTTTCATGAGGTCTCCTCCCCAGATCGTAATTTGCGATGCTTGGCCCATAGACGAACGCGCGCTCAGGCTCCATGCAACTTTGGTTGCCAATAGGTGAAGACAGCGCTGGAACCCATGAAAAATATGGACTTTGACACTCTTACGACTTTGGAATCGATCTTATGGCAGAGCTCGTGCTGCATGCTGCGACGCCTAAGACGTTTGACGGAGGCATTAGACAAAGGTTCTAGCCGACGCCGGCTGATCGAAAGCCTAGCGAAGCGTTAACATGGCGCTAGGCTCGCAGCCCCCTGCGAGCGCATCGGCCCGCGCGAGCGTCCGACAATAACGAAACAGGGAAACGGTCCATGGCAATGGCATCCACGTCGACGGATAAAATCCGCCCGATGACGCCGGAAGAGCGGAAGGTGATTTTCGCCTCCTCGCTCGGCACGGTCTTCGAATGGTATGATTTCTACCTCTACGGCTCGCTCGCCTCGATCATCGGCGTGCAGTTCTTCAGTCAGTTCCCGCAGGCGACGCGCGACATCTTCGCGCTGCTGGCGTTTGCGGCCGGCTTCCTGGTGCGTCCGTTCGGCGCGCTGGTGTTCGGCCGCGTCGGCGATCTCGTCGGGCGCAAGTACACCTTCCTCGTCACCATCATGATCATGGGTCTGTCGACCTTCATCGTCGGCCTGCTCCCCGGCTCCGCGACGATCGGCATTGTCGCGCCCATCATCCTGATCGGCCTGCGCCTGTTGCAGGGCCTGGCGCTGGGCGGCGAATACGGCGGCGCGGCGACCTATGTCGCCGAGCATGCTCCGCACGGCCGTCGCGGCTTCTACACCTCGTGGATCCAGACGACAGCCACGCTGGGCCTTTTCCTGTCGCTGCTGGTCATTCTCTTCACCCGCACGATGCTGGGCGAAAAGGCCTTCGCGGATTGGGGCTGGCGCATTCCGTTCCTGGTGTCGGTCGCGCTGCTCGCGATCTCCGTCTGGATCCGGATGCAGCTCAACGAATCGCCCGCCTTCCAGCGCATGAAGGAAGAAGGCACGCATTCCAAGGCGCCTCTGACTGAATCCTTCGGCCGCTGGGACAACGCCAAGATCGCGCTGCTCGCGCTGCTCGGCCTCGTCGCCGGCCAGGGCGTCGTCTGGTACACGGGCCAGTTCTACGCGCTGTTCTTCCTGCAATCGATCCTCAAGGTCGACGGCTATACGGCGAACCTGCTGATCGCCTGGTCGCTCGCCTTCGGCACGATCTTCTTCGTCGTGTTCGGCTCGCTGTCGGATCGCATCGGCCGCAAGCCGATCATTCTGGCGGGCTGCCTGATCGCGGCGCTGACCTTCTTCCCGATCTTCAAGCAGATCACGACGCTGGCGAACCCGGCGCTCGAGAAGGCGATCGAGAACGTGAAGGTGACCGTCGTCGCCAACCCGAAGGATTGCGGCGATCTGTTCAACCCGGTCGGCACGCGTGTCTTCTCCTCGTCCTGCGACAAGGCCCGCGCGCTCCTCGCGCAGTCCTCGGTCAAGTACGACACCAAGCTCGATCCCGCCGCCACCTCGACCTCCGTCATGGTCGGCGGAACGGCGGTGCCCTACGACGCGGCCAAGGCGGCCGATTCGAACAAGGCGGTCGTGGCCGCCACGCAAGCCGCGGGCTATCCGAAGGCTGGCGACCCCGGCATCGTGAAGATGA
>JAGRKN010000248.1 GCA_020442275.1 Rhodoblastus sp.
CCGAAAGAAAAGCCCGGACGCTAGTCCGGGCTTTTTTGTTCGCGGCGCCTCGCGCAAGATCAGGCGGCGGCGACCTTGCGCAGGAAATCCTCGATCGTGTCGCTGAGATCGCGCGACTGGGACGCCATGTCGTCGGCGGCCTGATGCACCTGCGCGGCGGACTGGTCGGTCTCGCCCACGGTCATTTTCAGCTGCTTCATGTTGGTGGCCACGATCTCGGTCCCGCGTGCGGCCTCGCTGACGCTGCGCGCGATCTCGTTGGTGGCGGCGGCCTGCTGCTCCACCGCGACCGCGATGGAGGCGGTAAAGCTCTCGGCGTCCTTCATCGTCGCGGTGATCGCGCCGATCGCCTCGACCGAGGTCGAGGTGGCCTCCTGAATGGCGGCGACATGTTCGGCGATTCTTTCCGTCGCATGCGCGGTCTGGCCGGCGAGCGCCTTGACCTCCTGCGCGACGACCGCGAAGCCGCGACCCGCCCCGCCGGCGCGCGCGGCCTCGATCGTGGCATTGAGCGCCAGCAGGTTGGTCTGCGCGGCGATCGCCTGGATCAGCCCGACGATTTCGCCGATGGCGTTGGCCTTTTCGGCAAGACCGCCGATCGCGCCGGCCGTCACGGTCGTCGTGGTGGACGCGTTCTGCACGTGCTGACGGGCGCGGCCGATCTGCGTCTCGATCTCGGTGATCGACTGGAACAATTCTTCCGAAGCGCGGGCGACCGTGGCGACGTTGCGCGAAGCCTCCGAGGTGCCCGACGCCGCCGCCTCCGCACGGCCGTTGCTGTCGCGCGCGATCGTGGAAAGGCTGTCGGCGGCGACCGCCATCTGTTCCGCGTGGCTCGACACCTGCGACAGGAGACCGCCGACCCGCGCGCGGAACGCCTCGACCATATCCTCCAGCGAAAGTCGTCGCGCGCGGTCGTTTTCGAGCCGCGTGTCGGCGGCGGACTGAAGCTGCTGTCGATCAATCAGCCCCTGTTTGAAGACTTCGATCGAGCGCGCGAGATCGCCGATTTCGTCCTTGCGGCGGCGATGCGGAATTTCGACGCCGAGGTCGCCCTCCGCGAGATCCGTCATGGCGCCGGACAATTGCGTCAGCGGGGCGACCACCTTGCCGACGAGATGATGCAGCACGACCCCGACCGCCGCGACCGTGATCAGCGCTTCGGCGAGCCAGAAGACCAGGTCGCGCATGGCGCCCGCGTCGGTCGGCCCGAAGCCGACCACCACAGCGAAGCTGCCGACGGGCGGACCGTCGGCGCGAGTCAGAGGTTGAACGATCAGCGCGCCCCCTTCGAGAGCGGTCGTGACCTGCGTCTTCGAAGCGGCCGCGCCGGAACGCTGCGCCATATCGCGCAGAGCCTCGTCCGGAGGCGCCGACCGGCGGTCGCGGCGCATCGAGACGAAGGTCTTTCCATCGGCCCCGATCACGGCGACGGCGCCGATCGATTCGTACTTGAGAAATCCGGCGAGCAGGCGCTCGGCCGAGCGAGTGTCTCCGGCCGAAGTCGCGTCGGCGAGGCTCGGCGCGACGAGGCCGAGCTGGCTGGCGTTGCGTTCGAGCAGTTCGCGGCGGGCGCCCTGCCAGGAGTACCAATTCGCCGTCAGGGCGCTGACGAGCGCGAGCGCGGCAACGAGCCCGGCGGCCACCATGACGATGCGGTTGCGGATCGAATCCGATCGGACTGGGGCCTTCGTAGCGGGCGCGCTGTCCCGATCGAGAAGCTTGCGAAAATTCATGAGCGGCTCTGGCGTGAGGACGGGCGCGCCGTCCGGACTCGTGACGGCGCAAGTTTGGACCCCGCCCGGTTAAGGCCGCGTTAACCACGCCGCATAGCGACCGAGCCGCGCGCCCTTTTGCGCCAGGAGCTCCACGAATTCGGCGGAAAGGAGAAAGGCGAGCTCGCCCTCGCGCGCCTCCGTCACGGGGTCGAGCCGGCGCAGCGCGTCGTCGACGCGGCCAGGATGGCACATGACGAGATGACGCGGTCCGGGCGAAGCGAGATAGGTGGCGAACTGGCGGGCGTCGTAGCGCCCCGGCGCGAAGTCCGAATAGCCGGCGAAGCCCTGGTTGAGCGGGTGCCCCGCTTCGCGCGCCGCGCCGCGAAATCCCGTCGCCAGAGCATTCACCTTCAGCGCCTTGGTCGCGAAGGCGCGACGCCGCGCGATGCGAGCGGGCGCGTCCGAACTGTCGCGCACCGGCGTGTTCTGCAGGTTTCGCCTGGCCAACGCGGCGAAAAGCGCGCCGCGCACGCCCGGCATGACATGCACGTGCTGGTGGCCATCGACATGACTCGGCGGCGCCCCGGCGACATCGCAGAAAACGTCGATCTGCCGGAGAATTTCCGCCTCGATTTCCTCACGCGGCAGGCGACGCGCGAAGGCCGCGGCGGCGAGCGCGCCGACGCCCGGAAACTCGCCGCTGGGCGCGAAATGCGGCATCTCGCCGAGCGGCGCGCCGACCGTCAGCGTCACATGCAGGCCGAGGTCGACCGGCGGACGGGCGGCCGCCCAGTCGCGCGCGGCCCGCCGCCAGTCGGGCAGCGAGGCCATGGCGGAGGCAGCGGAGATGCGGCCGGCGGCGGCGGCCTCGAGCAGACCCCGGCTGACTGATTCCGTCATGCCGTAATCGTCGGCGCAAAGAATGAAATCGAATCCCGCCATCGCTCCCGTCCGTCAGACCACGTCATTCTACCCTGCGCGGGCGCGATTCCGCAGCCTGCAAAAACCGCCTTTCCCTTTGCCTGCGCGCGCTCTAAGCCTAAGCGCGAGAAACCGGAACAAATCGAGCGGAGACGCCATTGGCCGCGGAGGCCCCCAAGACGCCGGAACTGACCGTCCTCGTGCCGGTCTTCAACGAGGCCGAGAATATTCCGCTGCTGGTCGCGCGGCTGACGCAGACGCTCGAAGGCTGTGTCGCCTCGTACGAGATCGTCTTCGTCGACGACGGCTCGCGCGATGCGACGATGCAGGCGCTTCGCGCGGTACATGAGCGGGACCCTCGGGTAGACGCCATTTCGTTCAGCCGCAATTTCGGCAAGGAGGTCGCGATCGCCGCCGGCCTCGATCATGCGCGCGGGGACGCGGTCGTGATCATGGACGCCGATCTCCAGCATCCGCCCGAGACGATCGTCGAAATGATCGCGAAATGGCGCGAGGGCTTCGAAAACGTCTACGGCCTGCGCCGCGACCGGGCGACCGATTCCAAATTGCGGCGCGCGCTCACCCAGCGCTTCTATCGCCTGTTCGCGCGACTGGGCGAGACACGCCTGCCGCCCGGCGCCGGCGATTTCCGCCTCCTCGATCGCAAGGCGGTCAACGCGCTGATGCGCATGCGCGAGCGCGCGCGCTTCAACAAGGGCCTCTATTCCTGGATCGGCTTCAAGTCGGTCGGCGTGCCCTACGACGTCGCCGATCGCGCGCATGGCGAATCGAAATTCACCTATTCGAAGCTGACGCGCTTCGCGCTCGACGGCCTGATGTCGTTTTCGACCGTGCCGCTGATGGTGTGGACCTTCATCGGCATGACCGTGTCCTTCCTCGCCTTCTTCGCCGCCGCCTATATCGTCGTTTCCACCTTGATCAACGGGACGGACGTGCCGGGCTATGCCTCGCTGATCGTGTCGATCAGCTTCCTGTCCGGCATTCAGCTCATGTCGCTCGGCATTCTCGGCGAATATGTCGGGCGCATCTTCGCCGAGGTGAAGGGGCGCCCGCTCTATATCGTCTCCGAACACCTGTCCGTCGACGAGGGCGACCGCGCCCCGCGCAAGGCGGCGCAGCCGAACGACGCCGAATGATCCGCAACCTGCTTTCCGTCGGCGGCTTCACGCTGATGTCGCGCATCACCGGTTTCGCGCGAGACATCGTGCTTGCGGCGACGCTCGGCGCCGGGTTCATGACCGACGCGTTCGTCGTCGCCTTCCGCCTGCCCAACCATTTCCGCGCCATTTTCGGCGAGGGCGCGTTCAACGCGGCCTTCGTTCCCTCCTACGCGCGGGTGCTCGAGACCGAGGGCGTCGACGAGGCGAAGAAGTTCTCCAGCCGTATCTTTACGCTGCTGCTCGCCTCGCAGGTTCTCCTGCTGATCCTGGCGCTCGTTTTCACGCCGTTCTTCGTCGACCTGCTCGCGCCGGGCTTTCGCGCCGATCCGCGCAAATTCGATCTCGCCGTCGCGCTGACGCGCGTCACCTTCCCCTATCTGATGTTCGTCACGCTTGTGACGCTGCATTCGGGCGTGCTCAACGCCAACGGCAAGTTCGCCGCCGCCGCCTTCGCGCCGGTGCTGCTCAACCTGACGATGATCGTCGCGCTGTCGCTCGCCTTTCTCTTTCCGAACGCGGGCTATGCCGCGGCGGCCGGCGTCGCGGTCGCGGGCCTCGCCGAACTCCTTCTGCTCGAAGTCGCCACCCGGCGCGCGGGCATCGGCTCGAACCTGACGCGACCGAAATGGGACGCCGACGCCAAGCAATTCTTCAAGGCGCTCGGCCCCGCCGTGATCGGCTCTGCCGGCGTGCAGATCGCGCTGTTCGCCGACACGATCATCTCCTCGCTGCTGCCGACCGGCGGGCCGTCGTCGATCTATTACGCCGACCGCATCTACCAATTGCCGATCGGCGTGATCGGCATCGCCGCCGGCACTGTCCTGCTGCCGGAGATGAGCCGCGCCTTCGCCGCCGGCGCGCCTGAGGAAGCCATCCGCGCCCAGAACCGCACCATGGCGCTGACCATCGCGCTCGCCATGCCGTTCTTCGTCGCCTTCCTGACGATCCCGGAGCTGATCATGCGCGGCGTTTTCGTGCGCGGGCGCTTCACCGAGGCCGATGCGCTCGCCTCCGCGCATGTGCTCGGCGCCTATGCGATCGGCCTGCTCGCCATCGTCCTCATTTCCTCGGCGCGCGCGAGCTTTCAGGCGCGCGGCGATACGACGATCCCGATGATCGCCTCGCTGACGGCGGTGGCGCTCAATGTCGGGCTCAAGATATTCCTCTACAAGCCGCTGGGCGCGCCGGGCCTGGCGCTCGCCACCGCGTTGGGCGCCTGGATCAATTTCGGAATTCTTGTTGTGCTGGCGCTGCGCGCTGGCGCGATGCGGCCGAATGCGGTGCTGACGAAGGTGGCGATCGCCAGCCTCGGCGGCGCGCTGGCGCTGACCGCGCTCGCGCTGTTCGGCGAAGGCATCGTGCGCGCCTCGACGGCCCCGCTCGGCCAGTTCGCGGTCATCGCCGAACTCGCGCTCCTCGCCCTCGTCGGCATGGCGGCCTATGTTCTCGTGTTCTTCGGCGTGGCCAAGGCGGTCAAACTCGATCTGTCCGCGCTGAAGGGTGCGCGCCGGCGCGCGAAACCGGCCGCGGAAACGCAGGAGACGGGATCGTGACCGCCCAAACGCTCTACATATTCGACGCCTATGGCACGCTGTTTGACGTGCATTCGGCGGTCGCCCGCCATCGCGCGCTGGTCGGCGCAGAGGCCGATCGCCTTTCGGAGATCTGGCGCACGAAGCAGCTCGAATATACTTGGACGCGCTCGCTGATGGGCGCGCATCGCGATTTCTGGGCGCTGACCGAGGACGCGCTCGACTTCGCCGCGGCGCGCTGCGGCGGCCTGTCATCCGAGGCGCGTGCGAAACTTCTGTCGGCCTATGAGACGCTCGACGCATTCGCCGATGTCGCGCCAACGCTCGCCGCGCTGAAGGCGCGCGGCGCCAGGCTCGCGATCCTGTCCAATGGCACGCCGGCCATGCTCGACAGCGCCGTGCGCTCGGCGGGGCTCGCCGATCTGCTCGAACCCTCGATCTCGGTGGAGGAGGTCGGCGTGTTCAAGACCGATTTCCGTGTCTACGAGCGCGTCGGCGCGCGATTCGGCGTCGCGCCGGACGCCGTCTCGTTCCAGTCGTCGAACCGATGGGATATCGCGGGCGCCGCGAAATTCGGGTTTCGCGCGGTCTGGATCAATCGTTCGAAGGCGCCGGACGAATATCGCGATATGCCTCCGGCGGCCGTGCTGGACGGGCTCGCCGGGCTCTTGACGCTTTAGGACCGCGAGCCTGAAGGCTCGCAGTCCAGTCCAGATGCCTCAGGCCTTGCCCATCATCTGGCCGACGCCGGGAATGCCCTGGGCGATCTCGCGCATGCGGTCGGGGCCGATCTGCTCGCCGCCGTACTGGAAGACCTGCATGCCGACGGACTTGATCTGGTCCATGTCCAGGCCCTTGTCTTTGAGCTGGCCGGCGAGCGCCATCATGCCCGCGCCGGCGCCGGCGGCGCCGCCGAGACCGCCGAGCATGCCGCCGAGCGCGCCCATGAGGCCGCCGCCGCTGCCGCCCTCTGCGCTTTCGGCGACCGCTTCTTCGCCGCCGGGAATCGAATTGAGGAGGTCGCCGACCGGTCCTTCGGGCGCGTGCTTCTTCATGAAGCCGAGGATCAGGCCGATGGCCTGGCGGGCGACGCCTTCGTCGATGCCCGTCGCGGCGACGATCCGCTGGATAAGCTCTTCCATGACAATTCCTTTGCTTCAATCGAACGTGGCGCGCGCAGCGAGCGCCCGCCCCGCCTGAACTGCGCAGGATTAGTCGCCGTCAGCGTGGCCAAAAGCAAGGCCGAAAAGCAGGCGAAGCGTCGCCGCAAGACGTGGCGCGCGAAGCCCATTTGCCGTATAAGCCGCTCATTCGCATGTATTTGCGCGCTGAGCCGCGCCAGCAGGAATGGAGCGATCCGTGGCGGACGATCCCAATCAGGTCGAAGGCAAGATTCTCGTCGGCAAGAGCGGCGCCGGCAAGGACGGCGTGTTCCGCTATCTCAACCTGCCGCTCGGCAACCGTCACGGGCTCGTCACCGGCGCGACCGGCACCGGCAAGACGGTGACGCTGCAGAAGCTCGCGGAAGGTTTTTCCAACGCCGGCACGGCCGTCTTCGCCGCCGACGTGAAGGGCGATCTCTCCGGCATTTCGCAGCCCGGCGATTCGAAGCCGCCTTTCGTCAAGCGCGCGCAGGATCTCGGGCTGACCTACACGCCCGACACGTTCCCCTGCGTGTTCTGGGACGTGTTCGGCGAGCAGGGCCATCCCGTGCGCGCGACGATCGCGGAAATGGGGCCGCTGCTGACCGCGCGTCTGCTCGAGCTCAACGACACGCAGGAGGGCGTGCTCAATATCGTCTTCCGCGTCGCCGACGACAACGGCCTGGCGCTGCTCGATCTGAAGGACCTGCGCGCGACGCTGCAATTCGTCGCCGATCATGCCTCTGAACTCACGACGAAATACGGCAATGTCGCCACGGCCACGGTTGGCGCGATCCAGCGGCAACTGCTCGTGCTGGAAAATCAGGGCGCGGAAAAATTCTTCGGCGAGCCGGCGCTCGAGATCACCGACTTCCTGCGCACGGATCGCGACGGGCGCGGCGTCATCAATATTCTGGCGGCCGACAAGCTGATGCGGAGCCCGAAGCTCTACGCCACCTTCCTGTTGTGGATGCTGTCGGAACTGTTCGAGCACCTGCCGGAGGTCGGCGACCCCGACAAGCCGAAGCTCGTCTTCTTTTTCGACGAGGCCCATCTCCTGTTCGACAGCGCGCCCAAGCCGCTGATGACCGCGATCGAACAGGTCGTGCGCCTGATCCGCTCCAAGGGCGTCGGCGTCTATTTCGTGACGCAGAATCCGCTCGACGTGCCGCAGACCGTGCTCGGCCAGCTCGGCAATCGCGCGCAGCACGCGTTGCGCGCCTTTACGCCGCGCGACCAGAAGGCGGTGAAGGCGGCCGCCGAGACGTTCCGCCAGAATCCGAAATTCGACACCGCAGCCGCGATCATGCAGCTCGGCGTCGGCGAAGCGCTGGTGTCGATGCTCGACCCCAAGGGTTCGCCCGAAATGGTCGACCGCGCGCTGATCGCGCCGCCATCCGCCCGCGTCGGGCCGGTGACTGAGGCCGAGCGCGCCGCGACGATCAAGGCCAGCCCGTTGCTGGGCAAGTACGATACGCCGATCGACCGTGAATCCGCGTTCGAAATCCTTCAGAAGCGCGCGTCCGGCCATGCGGAAGCCGCGGGCGGCGAGGAACAGCCGGCGGAAGCTTCGAGCGGCGGCATTCTGGGCCAGCTCGGCGGCATGCTCGGCAGCGTGCTCGGCGGCGGCGATTCCGGCGGCAAGGGCAAGCGCCAGCGCATGTCGACCGGCGAGATGATCGTGCGCTCTGCGGCGCAATCGGCCGCGCGCTCGGTCGGCACGCAGATCACGCGCGCCATCCTGCGCGGCGTGCTCGGCGGGCTGTCGCGCTAACGCACGGCGATGACGATCTCTCCCCTCGCGATCGTCGCCGCGGCCGTCGCGAGCTGGATCTTCGGCGCTCTCTGGTTCGGCCTTTTCGGACGGCCATGGGCGGTCGGCCTCGGGCTCATGCCCGCCGACGCGCCGCAGACGCGCGGAAAACCGCCGGTCTTCGCGCTCGTCTTCTCGCTGGTCGCTGAAATCGCGATGGCCGCCATGCTCGAGGCGCTGTTATCGTTTGTGGCGGGCCCGCGTTTCGGCATGAAGCTCGCGCTGGTCGGGGCCTTCTTGGTCTGGCTCGGCTTCATCGCGCCGACGATCGCGACCAATTACGCGTACCAAAAGCGTCCACTGGCGGTTTACGCGGTCGACCTCGGCCACTGGCTCGGCGTCGTGTTCCTGCAAGCCGCCATACTCTCGCTGCTCGCCTGATCTTTTGACGCTGCCGGAATAGAGCTAGATTCCGACTCGATCAGGAGTTCGCAGCAATGGCATCGATCGAAGACGTTCTGGACAGGCTGGACGCCGACAGACAGGGGGCGCTCGACCGCCTGTTCGCGCTGTTGCGCATCAAGTCCATCTCGACCGATCCCGCCTTCGCCGGCGAATGCGCGAAGGCCGCGGAATGGCTGGCGCAGGATCTGACGAGCATCGGCTTCGAGGCGAGCGTGCGTCCGACGGCCGGCCATCCCATGGTGGTGGCGCATATCAAGGCCAAGCAGCGCGACGTCCCGCATGTGCTGTTCTACGGCCATTACGACGTGCAGCCCGTCGATCCGCTGAATTTATGGGACGGCGATCCCTTCGGGCCGAAGATCGTGGACGCCGCGACCGGCCCGCAGGTCTTCGGGCGTGGCGCGGCCGACGACAAGGGCCAGCTGATGACCTTCGTTGAGGCCTGCCGCGCCTTCATCGCGACCGGCGGCCTGCCCTGCGACGTGACGATCATGCTGGAAGGCGAGGAGGAGACGGGTTCGCCCTCGCTGCCGGCCTTTCTGGCCGACAACAAGAAGGAGCTCTCCGCCGATCTCGCGCTCGTCTGCGACACCGGCATGTGGGACCGCGCGACCCCGGCCATCACCACCATGCTGCGCGGGCTGACGCTGGAGGAAGTGACGATCAAGGCCGCCAGCCGCGACCTGCATTCGGGCCTCTATGGCGGCGCGGCCGTCAATCCGATCCACGTGTTGTCGAAGATCATCGCCGACCTGCACGACGCGCAGGGGCGCGTGACGCTGCTGAACTTTTATGACGGCGTGGAAGACCTGCCGGAGGATGTCGCGAGCCAATGGCGCGCGCTCGACTTCGACGAAGGCGCATTTCTGGGCGAAGTCGGCCTGTCGATTCCGGCGGGCGAAAAGGATCGCAGCGTGCTGGAACAGATCTGGGCGCGCCCGACCATGGATGTGAACGGCGTGTGGGGCGGCTATA
>JAGRKN010000249.1:0-5106 GCA_020442275.1 Rhodoblastus sp.
TTGATCATCATCCGATTGTCTATACACACCGGGATTGCCTCGTTTCGTTTGAAAGTGTTTCGTATTTTTCCATCGCGTCGCGGGATCGTTGGCGCGGCGGCGGCCGATTAGGATAACTGGTTCGGTCCGCCCAAGAGGTCCGGACCCTGCGGAGAGGGACGTGGAGAACGCAACGACAGGCGTGGCGCAGCAGGAGGCGCGCGCGCGCATCGAGGCCTGCATAGCCAAGCTCATCGAATTGCGCGCCGCCGGCGATGTCGATGGCCTCGTCCGCTATGCCGCGCCCGACATCGTTTTCAAGACGGGCATCGGCCGCGCCGCGCCCTTCCATGCCGAGTATCGGGGAATCGAGGCCTGCGCCGATCTCGTGCGCCAGGTGAATGTGAATTACGAGAACCTCGGCTCACGCCTCAACAAGCTCCTGATCGACGGCGATCAGGTCGCGCTCCATCGCACGACCCGCATTCGCAATCGCGGCACCGGCCGCGCCGTCGACGTCGACATGTGGAATTTCGTCCGCTTCCGGGACGGGCTGATCGTCGAATTCGCCGAATATCCCGACACCGAAGCCTTCGCTCGTCTCGACGCAACGGACGGCTGAAAGCGACCATGCAGACAACATCGGTCTCCCGCCAAATCGCCGACCTCGACCGCGCTCTGCTCGAGCAGCGCTTCGCCACGGTGCTCGAACTCTGTTCGAAGGGCGACGTCGAGGGCGTCGCGGCCTATTTCACGCCCGACGTCGTCTATGCTGGCGGCACGTGGCGCTACTATCTGCTGGCGCAGCGCCGCGAGGGCCGCGAGGCCTGCGCCGAAATGCTGCGGGCGCTCTATGTGACCTACGAAAGCCTGGGATCGAGGATCGATTTTCTGACCGTCGAAGGCGACCGCGCTGCACTCAAGCGCACGACGCGCCTGCGCCACCGTGGCAACGGCAAGGTCGCCGACGTCGCGATCTGCAATTTCCTGCGGCTGCGCGACGGGCTGATCTGCGAATATTCCGAATTTCCCGACACGCTGGCGATCGCCGAACTCGACGAGTGAACGTCGCGCGCGAATGGTGCGGACGGCGGGGATCGAACCCGCACGGGGGTTGCCCGAGGGATTTTAAGTCCCTTGCGTCTACCGGTTTCGCCACGTCCGCGCTTGTTCGCTTGTAGCGAAAGTCTCAGGCCGGTCCTATCCCTATTCGGCGTCAGGAACCTTTGGCGGAGCGTTCTCGTCGATCAAGACTGGTCGGAACATCGTCGCGGCGCTGCCCCGAAACGCCCAGAAACCGCAACGCCAGCGTCAGCAGAACCGCCGGCGCCCAAACACCCACGATCAGAATCAGGATCGGCCATTCATCAAACGTCTGATCAGGAAACGCCTTTTCGGCAAGACGCGCGAGTCGGGAATTGATGGGCGTAAAGATGCGGCTCGCTAGCAACAGGCCCCACGCCAAGAACGCGAGCGAAATGATGGGGAGTAGCAGCCACCACCAGGAAGGATTTGCGACGACGCGAAACTCGAGAAATCCTTTGATCAGAATGAAGCCGCCGCCCGAGGCCAGCATCGCGCCGGAAATCAAGCAGGCGAGTCGCATGAAAAGGTCATCGCGGCCGAGTTGATCGGCAAGGCTCTTGAGCCAGTGTCTCATGCCGCGACCGCTCGCATCACCCCCCGCCCTTGGCGATCGGCGGCGCGAAGGACAGGTGCAGGTCCCATGGAAAATTGATCCAGGTGTCCTGCGAAACCTCGGTGACGAACGTGTCGACCAGCGGCCGGCCTGCGGGCTTGGCGTAGACCGTCGCCAGATGCGCCTTCGGCAGCAGCTCGCGCACCAGCCGCGCCGTGGCGCCTGTGTCGACGAGATCGTCGATGACCAGCACGCCCTGCCCGCGCGTCGCCAGAAGCTCGGCGGCGACCGGTTTCAGAATGCGCAACGCCCCCTGCGCCTGCTCGGGCGCACCGCCTTCCCCGCCGCCATAGCTCGACACCGCGAGCGTTTCGATCACGCGCAGGCCGAGTTCGCGCGCGATAATGGCGGCAGGAACCAGGCCGCCGCGGGTGACAGCCACCATGGCGGAAAATTCCATGCCCGCCAGACGCCAGGCGAGCGCGCGCGCATCGCGATGGAACTGGTCCCAGGAGACCGGAAACATCTTGTCGGACGACATGGTCCCTGCCTTACGCTTTCGCGCGTTCCGCGATCAGCTCGTCGATCATCGCACGCACGTCCGCGAGCGCCGCGGCGAGCGAATCCGCATTCTTCGAACGCACGACGATCTGGTTCATGAACTTGCCCGTTGTGAACGACGGATAGGAGCCGATCGAGCAATCCGGATATTTTTCGGCGATCGCGCCCAGACCCGCCGCATAGGCGCCTTCCGGCACGCTGTCGGCCTGCACCGTCTCCATCAGCATCTTCACGCCGGTCTTCAGCCGTGGCGTGACATTGTCGAGCATGGCCTGCATGATCGAGGGCACGCCGGCCATGACGACGACATTGCCGATCATGAAGCCAGGCGCCGTCGACACGCGGTTCTCGACCAGCTCGGCGCCGTGCGGAATGCGCGCCATGCGCCGGCGCGCCTCGTTGAGATCTTCCGGCTTGATGCGCGTCAGCAGCAGTTCGATCGCGCGCGGATGCTCGGAAATGCCGACGCCGAACGCCTTGGCGACGCTGTCGGCGGTGATGTCGTCATGCGTCGGTCCAATGCCGCCGGTGGTGAAGACATAGGTATAGCGAGCGCGCAACGCGTTCACCGCGTCGACGATCTCTTGTTCCACGTCGGGCACGATGCGCACCTCGCGCAGGTCGATGCCGATCTGCATGAGATAATCGGCGATATAGCCGATGTTCTTGTCCTTCGTGCGCCCTGAAAGAATCTCGTCGCCGATGACGAGGACGGAAGCCGTGATCTCGGTCTTGTCGCTCATGCCGCTCGTTCCGTCCCTCGTCATTCCGTCAACTGGCGTTCGTAGACCAGATTGTGCTTCGTCCGCAGCGTCGCGCGATAGCCCTGCGCCTCGATGAAGGCCGGCAGGTCTATGCTCCAGCGCTCCGGCATATGTTCGACGATCATCGTCCCGGGCCACAACCGGCGCGGCGCGGCGCGCAGGAATGGCTCGAGGATCAGATCCTCGGCGCCTTCGCAATCGAGCTTCATGGCGTCGATCCGGTCAAGCCCCTCGCCCGCGAGAATGTCGGCGAGCCGGCGCGCGCGCACGGTGAGACGTCCGCCGTCGAAGTTCGGCACGATGCGGATCGAACTATCGCCGCGGTTGCGGCTGTCGAGGAACATTGTCACCTCGCCGTCGCAATCGGCCGCCGCGCATTCCAGCGTCTTCACCGTGGCGAAATCGTTCTGGCGCACGTTATAGACGAGGCGCTCGTGGATTTCCGGTTGCGGCTCGATCGCGAGAATGCGCGCCGCCGCCCCGGCGCGCGCCGCCACGAACAGGCTGTAGCCGCCGACATTGGCGCCGACATCGACGAAGACGAAATCCGGCGTGATGCGCTGCGCCAGAAAATCCAGCTCCTGACGATCGAAATATTGCGGCGTGAAAAGCATCCGCTTTTCGCTGACGTTGTCGGCCGGGTACAGGCGCATCCGGGCGCCGAGCGACTCCACGTCCGCCGGACGCCCGCGCAGCGCCTTGACGCCCAGCGCCCGCAAGAAATAGGCGAACCGACGACCGGCCCACCCCTCCGGCGCACGGCGCGCCGCCGCGATGATCCGGGCGAGCAAGCCGCGTGGCGCATGGGCGCCGAACGCCTGGAGGTCGTTGGTCTGTCTGTGCGGCATGCCGTGCGGGAATTGCGTCTCGCGCCGCTCTACCATGCATGGCGAACGGCTGCCAGCCGCAGCCTTTGCGCGGGCGGCGCTTTCCCCTAAATAGGAGGAAATCCGCCCGGAGACATGTATTGATGACCTTTGTCGACGCCTCGCTCGCCGCTGGCCGCAAGACCGGCCAGATCAAGCTGCACGGGCCGGCGGATTTCGAGGGCATGCGCAAGGCCGGCCGCCTGACGGCGGAAGCGCTCGACATGCTCGTGGACGAGGTCAAGCCGGGCGTCACCACGGCGCGGCTCGACGATCTGGCCTTCCAGTTCGCCATGGACCACGGCGCCTATCCCGCCCCGCTCGACTATCGCGGCTATCGCAAGTCGATCTGCACCTCCATCAATCACGTCGTCTGCCACGGCATTCCCGATGACAAGCCGCTGCGCGAGGGCGACATCGTCAATATCGACGTCACGCTCATTCTCGACGGCTGGCATGGCGATTCCAGCCGCATGTACGGCGTGGGCTCCATTCCGCGCCGCGCCGAGCGGCTGGTCGACGTCACCTACGAGTCGCTGCTGCGCGGCATCGCGGTCACCAGGCCCGGCGCCCATACCGGCGACATCGGCTTCGCCATCCAGCAATATGCCGAGAGCGAGCGCTGCACCGTCGTGCGCGATTTCTGCGGCCATGGTCTGGGCCGGCTGTTCCACGACGAACCGAACATCCTGCACTACGGCCGGCGCGGCGAAGGCGTCGAGCTCAAGCCCGGCATGTTCTTCACCATCGAGCCGATGATCAATCTCGGCCGCCCGCACGTGAAGATCCTGTCGGACGGCTGGACCGCGGTCACGCGCGACCGGTCGCTCTCGGCGCAGTTCGAGCATACGGTGGGCGTAACCGAGGACGGCGTGGAAATTTTCACGCTCTCGCCGAAAAAGCTGGACCATCCGCCGCTGCAGGCCGCGTGAAGCCGCCATGGCCGGCGAGGACGAGGACGAAAAGCACTATCACGGCCACCGGCAGCGCCTGCGGGCGCGCTTTCTCGAGGCGGGGCCGGACGCGCTCGCCGATTACGAACTGCTCGAACTCCTGCTGTTCCGCTCGATCCCGCGCCGCGACGTCAAGCCGCTGGCCAAGGCGCTGATCAAACGCCACGGGTCGTTCGCGGAAGTCATGACCGCCCGCCCCGATCGCCTGCGCGAGAGCGGCGATCTAGGCGACGCTTCCATCGTCGATTTCAAGATCGTCGAGGCCGCCGCCAAGCGGCTCGCCCGCGAGGGCGTCCAGCACCGTCAGGTTCTGTCCTCGTTCAAGGACGTGATCGACTATTGCC
>JAGRKN010000249.1:5217-5889 GCA_020442275.1 Rhodoblastus sp.
CCTCGCGAGATCGTACGCCGCGCGCTGGAATTGGGCTCGACCGCGCTCGTGCTGGCGCATAATCACCCTTCCGGCGACCCGACCCCTTCGAAGGCCGATATCCGCATGACCGAGGAAATCGCCACGATTTCGAGTCTGATGGGCATAGTCGTTCACGACCATCTCATCATCGGCAAGCACGGCCACGCGAGCTTCAAGGGACTGAAACTCCTCTGAACGCGATCACGGCGCCGTTCGCGGCAATTATCGCCGCGATCCATACCTGTCGTTAACGAACGATGACTAATTTCGCAGGGTGTACACTGCGGACCGTTCATGATCGCTCCACCCGAAAAGATCCCGCGCCTTGCGCACGGCGAACGCAGTTTGTTCGGCGTGAGCGTGATCGTCTGCCTGACCCTATTCGCTTTGGCGGGCGCGCTATTCGTTTCGCGTGAACGCGCGAATGTGGCTGAGACCCGGACCGAAACCGTCGCCGTCGCCGCAGCGCTGGAAGCCGCGCGCGACAGCTTTGCCGAAGAAATGCGCCTGCGCGCGGAGCGCCTGCCCCAGCCGATGGCTCAGGCGCGGCTTCAGGCCATCGAGCCCGTCCGGCTCGCGGACGACGCCTATATGGTCGATCTCGCCCGCGATTTGCCGCCTGCCCACGGCGTCGACGCCGACTGGGCGGAC
>JAGRKN010000250.1 GCA_020442275.1 Rhodoblastus sp.
CCGCGACGGCCGCGCCGCCGGCGCAGTCAGGTCAGGGCCGCATTGTCCTTGCCATACTTCTCGGTCTGCCGATCGGCCTGGTCGGCGGCCTGTTCATTGCCGTCGTGACCGGTTTTCTGCCGATCCTCTGCTGATCCTTCATTCCCAGGTCGCCCAGCGTCCGTGCCAGTCGACCTCGGCGAGCTTGCGCCGTTCGGCGCCGGGCCAGATCGTCAGCCGCAATTCGCAGGACATGCGATCTTCGCCGGCTTCCATCGACAGCCAGGCGAAGGGCGCGACGGTCGTCGCGCGTTCGCCGATCTCGACGATTTTTTCACGCAACGCGCGGCGCAGATCCGCAGGAAGATACTGGAAGAAGACGCTGTGGAAGACCACGCGACAGACGCCGTCCGGCGGCGGACCCGCCATCATGGTCTTCATCCAGACGAGCGCGTCGCCTTGCTCCACCCGCAGGTCGCTCGCCGCGACCATATCGAGCGCCGGTTCGATGCGGCGCAGGCGTTCGGTCTGTTCCGGCCAGATATAGGCGAGCATGCGTTCGCGGTCGTCGCTTACGCGCGCGTCGACCGGCCGCAGATCGACGGCGGCGCGAGACGCGATCTTCAGCGATGTCGTCAATGCGGGCGCGGCGCCCTTCCAGGCGCTTGCGATGCGCACGGGCGATTTCGCGTCGCCCCACTTTCTGCTCTCGTCGAGATCGTAGGCGTAGCGATCGAACAGCAGGTTGAGGCCGGCGCTGGCGCCGAGTTCATAGAGGGCGAGCGGGCGGCCCACGGCTTCCGCGATGGTCAGAAAGCCGCCGAGCAGGACGGCGGAACGCACGACCTCGTTGGTTTGCGGGGGTGAATCGAGAAAAGCGGTCATGTCGGCGTCATGCGCGGCGATGGTCGCCTCGATCGTGCGTCAGAAGGGTTCGTCGTCGCCGGGATCGTTCGGCGGATAAAATGCGGCGAGCGCCGGCGCGCGACCGCGCCGCACGAGCGTGTTGAGCGCGGCGCAGCAGCGCAGCGGAAGAAGGTCCGGCCACAGCGAGTCGGCCGGCCAGGCCGTGACGCGGCGGCTGAAGGCGGCGCCATCGTCGAGATTGGCGCCCAGGATGCGACAGAGATTGGCCGTGAACGGACCGCCGAGCTCGAGACAGGCTCTGGCCTGGCGCGCGAAGGCTTCGGCGATGTCCTGTCTATCGGAGATTTTCATCACGCGGCCTCGCTGCATGGCGCCGCGCAGTGTCGGACAGGCGTCCCGCTATCGCAATCCCGTCAGTCCAGATGCTGCGCGTCGTCGCGCGCGGCGACCGTCACGCCCATGGCGGCGAGCGCCTTCGTCAGTCGGCGATGGTCGAGCATGATCGCCGCGATCGTCCCGATCACGGCGATGGCCGTGACGCCATAGGACAGGGCGATGAAGAAGGCATGGTCGTGACTCATTGGGCCGCCTCGAAACGCGCCGTGCGCGGCATGTCGCTGGCGCTGGCCGCGAGCCGGGTGAGCCGATCGAGACGACGGCGCAAAATCTCGTTGCGGATCGACATGAGATGCAGGGCGAGGAACAGGAAGGTCGCGCCGACCGCCATGATCAGCAGCGGCCAGAGCATGGAGCCGTAGATCGCGGGTCCGCTGGTCTTGAAGACGGAGGCCGGCTGATGGAGGGTGTTCCACCAGTCGACCGAGAATTTGATGATGGGAATATTGACGAGGCCGACCAGCGTCATGACGGCGGCGGCCTTGGCTGCGCGCTGCGGCTCCTCGATCGTGTTCCATAGCGCGATCAGCGCGAGATAGATCAGCAGCAGCACGAGCATGGAAGTCAGGCGCGCGTCCCACACCCAATAGGTGCCCCACATCGGCTTGCCCCAGAGCGAGCCGGTGACGAGGCAGACGAAAGTAAACATGGCGCCGAGCGGGGCTGCAGATTTTTGCGCGGCGTCTGCTACCGGGTGACGCCAGACAAGCGTGCCGAGCGCGGCGGAGGCCATGACCATGTAGGCGAACATGCCGAGCCAGGCGGCCGGCACGTGGATGTACATGATGCGAACGGTCTCGCCCTGCTGGTAGTCGGCGGGCGCGACGAAGAAGACGAGATAGAGGCCGACGGCCAGCAGCAGCGCCGCCAATGCGCCGAAGATCGGGATGGCGCGGGCCGCGAAGCGCAGCACGAAGGACGGGTTGGCGAAACGAAGCATGGGCTCCCGGTCACACACGATCCTCATCCTGAGGCGCGATGCCCAGCATTGCGTCTCGAAGGATGGCCGCAATCCCCATGCTTCGAGACGCAGGCTTCGCCTGCTCCTCAGCATGAGGGCGGTTGATGTTGCTTCTTATGCCCCCAGAAATGCGATGGCAATTTGACCTGGGATAAGCGTCATTCGCCGAGGCGCCGCAGCAGGGCCGCGGCCGCGAAGGGGCA
>JAGRKN010000251.1:0-22997 GCA_020442275.1 Rhodoblastus sp.
AGCGTGGTCTTGCCATGGTCGACGTGCGCGATGATCGCGATATTGCGGAGCTTCATGGATCTGCCGTGTGAAATAGGTCGCGGGCGCTGGAAGTCGCGCCGTGCTGCGTTGCGGCGCCTTTTACCCTAAGCCGGCCGGGAAGGGAATATCATTCGCCGAGCGCGATTCGGGACACCTCGACCGGCCTCGCCGATTGTTTGAGCGCCAGGGCCCGGCGTTCGCGGATGGCGTCGCGCGCCTGATCCAGCGCGAGTCCGAAAGCCGCCATCGCGTGGGCGTCGAGGCCCCTCAGCTTACGATTGGTCATGCTCGAAGCGAAAATCTCGTCCGCCTCCTGTTCGAGTTCGTCGAGTTCGTCGAGCCGGTTCGAGGCCCGCGCACTCTTGAGAATTTCGAGCAGTCGCTCCAGCACCCGGTCGAATTCATTGTGGCGTGTATTCGACATCCGGGTCGCGACGGCCGCGAGGCCCGACCCGAGCACGCTCAGCGCCATCGCACCCAAATATATGAAATCGCTGTATTTATCGAAAAAGTCCTTCTCTTCGTCGTCTAGGTAAGCAGCTGCGCCGGGGTGAAGCGGCATGGCGGCGCCCTTGTCGGTGGATGGCGCCTCGATCTGATTGGCGAGCTTTTCCAGCCGCGCGATCGACACGCGTTCCGAGAACAGACGCCGCATTACGTCCGCTGCGAGCGAGTCCCTCAGGCTGGATCGCGCCATCAGCCGGACCGAGACCCCGACGGTTTCGAATGGGTCGGCCGGCCGTGGCGGGTCGCCGCCGAAGGCGCCGCGAACGACTTCGGTGGATTCGAGCGCGCTGGAGCGCTGCGCCATCGCCTTGGCTTCCGCGATCGGCAGGAATTTGGCGGACCCGGAAGCTTTTGCGACCACGCCGACGGCCTCGAACGCAAGGTCGCCGGTCGCGGGCCCGACGACGAAAAGCGCATCAACTTGATGTGACTTTACCGCTTCCGCCATGGCTTTTCGTTCGACCACGACATGACGGACCTGATTCGGATCAATCTCGTATTGCGCCAGGATCGTATCAAACAGGGTGGCGTTCCCGACGCCGGTCGCCGTGCTTCTGACAATGCCGACCGACTTTCCCTTGAGGTCGGGAATGGAGCCAATATTTTCGTCGCCGCGGGCGATCAGGAGGGCCGGATTGCGGTGCAGGATGACTAGCGTCTGGCCGTTGGGCGGGACAGAAATGTCCGACCGAATGACCGCGAGATCGACGCTCTCCGACTGAAGGGCGACCGCGCTTGCTGCAGCGGTGCTGACGGGAACGACGCGAAACCTCACGCTGTCGCGCGAGGCCGAAAACACATGGCCGATCGCTTCGATCAGCTTCTGATCGTCGGTCCCGTGGGTGACGGCGACGCGCAGGCTGGTCGGTCGGAGGAATGCGTAGTTGAGCCCCGCCGCCGCCGCCGCCAACGCAAGTCCCAGGGCCGAGGCGATATAAAGTCCGCGAAGCATGCCTTCTCACTGCCTGACGACGCACGACAATATAGGCGATTGAGCCCGAAATGCGACGCGTCTCGGTCCATCCGGATCAATTGATCTTCATCAGGCGCTTCGTCGCCAATGTGAGCAGCAGGATCGCCAGCGCGGAAAAGGCGACGTCAGACAAGAAATGCGCCCCGAGCGCCAGACGCAGAAGGGAAACGACGCAACCGAAAGCGAGCGCCGAGCCGACGGCCACAAGGCGAACGGCGGGAGGTGTCAGCATCGCGGGCGCCGCCGTCCAGAACGCGCCGGCCGCCTCGCCGGACGAGAACGAGCAATTGCGCAAGCACGCGCCGTCGAACCGATAGTAGGGACGGAATGCCGCCGTCGCGCCCGCGACCTCGACAGTCTGGATCGGTCGCGGACGGTGCGAATGGTTCTTGAGTCCAGCGTTGACGAGTAGGCCCGGGCCGATCGCAAAGACGAGGACGGCAAAGAGCGCGCGAAGGAGGTCGAACCTGGCCCGCTCCGGCTTGCGCACTGCGGATGCCACGAACCAGATGACGAGGCATGTGCAAAAGATGGAAGGCGCAATGCGCGCCCATTCGCGCATGTCTTGTGCAAGCGGTCGCCACACGGAATCCGGCGGCAGAAGCAAGCGGCGCGCAATCGCCAGATCAATCTCCGGCCAAATGGCGATCGCTATAAGGAGGCCTGCTGCGACCATGCAGACGATCGCGATCAGACGCCCATCCGCGCCCCGATCTGGGCATTTGTCGCTATGTCCGACATGATGGGGCGTCGAGGCGCCCATGACGGTTTCCCTGAATTTCTGGTTCGATTTCGCCAGCACCTATTCATATCCTGCGGCCATGCGGATCGAACAATGGGCGCGCGACCGCAATGTTGCCGTCGTTTGGCGCCCCTTCCTGCTCGGGCCGATCTTCGCGGACCAGGGCTGGCGCACCTCGCCCTTCAACGTCTATCCGGCCAAGGGGCGCTACATGTGGCGCGACCTCGAACGTATTTGCGCGGCCGAAGGGCTGCCTTTCGTCCATCCGGACCCCTTTCCCCAGCATTCGCTTCTCGCCGCGCGGGTTGCGACTGCGCTCGAAGGCGCCGCGCGCGCCCGCTTCTGCCTCGCTGTGCTCGCTGCTGAATTCGGGCGAGGCCAATCGATCGACAGCGAGGAATTCGCGTCCGGCATACTTCGGGAAATTGGCGCGCCCGTCGAAACGCTGGCCCGCGCCGGGTCTTTGGAGGTCAAGGCCGCCCTGAAAGACAGTGTCGAGCAGGCCCGCGCGCTCGGCATTTTCGGCGCGCCCTCCTTCACGACGGAGGACGGCGAATTGTTCTGGGGCTTCGACAGGCTCGCGGCCGCTCTGGATTGGGCGCGCGACCGCGCGTAGATAGGCGCGATGTCACTCGCACCGATCGAAATCGAGCGCTACGCCCGCCACATCGTCCTGCGCGACGTCGGCGGCCCGGGCCAGTTGAAATTGAAAACTGCGCGCGTTCTTGTCATCGGCGCGGGCGGGCTCGGCGCGCCCCTCATCCAATATCTGGCCGCAGCGGGTATCGGAACGATAGGGATCGCGGACGACGATGTCGTCTCCCTCTCGAACCTCCAGCGCCAGGTGTTGCACGGCGAAGCGGATCTGGGCCGTCCGAAGGTCGAGAGCGCCGCCGACGCCGTGACGCGTCTCAATCCACATGTGAAGGTCGAGCGCCATGCCATGCGCGTCGCGCCAGACAACGTGCGCGAGCTCGTGGCGCGCTACGACATCGTCGCCGACGGTTCGGACAATTTCGCGACGCGCTACCTGATGTCGGACGCCTGCTTTCACGAAGGCAAGCCGCTGGTGACTGCCGCCGTGGGGCCATTCGACGCGTCGCTGACCACGCTCCGGCCCTTTGAAAGGGGCCCGGACGGAGCGCCGAACCCGACCTATCGCTGTCTGTTCCCGGAACCGCCCGAAGCCGGAACCGTGCCGACCTGCGAGGAAGCCGGCGTTCTCGGCGCGCTCACCGGCATCGTCGGCTCCATGATGGCGCTGGAGGTCATTCGCGAGATCGTCGGCTTCGGAGAGAGCCTCGTCGGCCGTCTCCTGCTGTTCGACGCGCGCGCCATGCGCTTCGAGACCCTCGCCTATGGCTGGGACGAGGACAATCCGCTGAACGGCGTCAGGAGATAAGCGTCACTTCGCAGCGATGACCGCGATCTCGACCTTGTAGGGCGGGGCGGCCAGTTTGGCCTCGACCGTGGCGCGCGCCGGCGTCTGACCGGCGACGACCCAGGTGTCCCAAACCTTGTTCATGTCAGGGAAGGTCGCCATGTCGACCAGATAGATCGTCGCCGACAGGATCTTGGTCTTGTCGGAACCCGCCTGCGCGAGCAGCGAGTCGATCGTCTCGAGAATCTCCTTCGTCTGCGCCTCGACCGATTCCCCGGCAGTCTTGTTGGCGACCTGGCCTGCCAGATAGACGGTGTCGCCGTGGACAACGGCCTGGCTCATGCGGGGGCCGACGGCGATGCGGGAGATGCTCATGCTGGGCCTCTTGTTCCTCGGCTCGTCAGCCATCGGACCGCTTGCGCGGCCGCCACGCTTCGAACCTGTTGAATTCGCTGGCGGAGGGAGCGGGATTCGAACCCGCGATACGGTTTCCCGTATACACACTTTCCAGGCGTGCGCCTTCAACCACTCGGCCACCCCTCCGGTGGGCGAGGGCGTATAACAGGTTGATGGCCGGCGCAAGGTCGGCGGGAGGCGCACGAGGTGGAGAAGATCGACACGGCGGTGATCGGGGCGGGGATAGTCGGCCTAGCGGTTGCCCGCGCTCTGGCGCTGGCCGGCCGCGACGTGCTGGTTCTGGAGGCCGCCGACGCGATTGGAACGGTGACGAGTTCCCGCAATTCCGAGGTGATTCACGCCGGCATTTATTACGCGCCCGGCAGTCTGAAGGCGCAGCTCTGCGTCGATGGGCGCGACAAGCTCTACAATTTCTGCGAGGCGCACGGCGTGCCGCACAAGCGCCTCGGCAAGCTGATCGTCGCAACCGCGGAGGGTCAGCAGGGCCGGCTGGAGAAGATTGTCGCGGGCGCACGCGCCTGCGGGGTCGAAGACCTGCGCGCCTTATCGCGCGCCGAAACCTTGGCGTTGGAGCCGGAACTCGCCTGCGTCTCTGCAGTGTTGTCGCCCTCGACCGGCATCGTCGATTCGCACGCGCTCATGCTGGCCTTGCAGGGCGAGGCGGAAGCGCATGGCGCACAGATCGTCTTTCGAACGGGCGTCCTGGCCGGCCGGGTCGACGAGGATGGAATCGTTTTGAAAACGCGTAGCGAGGACGGCGCCGAACTCGACCTGAAAGCCGCCCTCGTCGTCAACGCCGCCGGCCACGGCGCCATTCCGCTCGCACGCGCTCTCGTTGGCATGTCGCCGGAGCGGATCCCACGCCAGTTTTTCGCACGCGGTTGCTATTTCTCGATGGCGCGCAAGTCGCCGTTTTCCCGGCTCGTCTATCCCGTGCCGGTCGAGGGAGGGCTCGGCGTGCATCTCACGCTCGACATGGGCGGCGCGGCGCGATTCGGGCCGGATGTCGAGTGGATCGATCGGCTGGATTACACGGTCGAGCCCACCCGCGCCGACGCATTCTATACGGAAATTCGGCGCTATTGGCCGGCGCTGGAGGATGGCGCGCTGCAACCAGCCTACGGCGGCGTCAGGCCGAAGATATCGGGTCCCGGAGAGTTGGCCGCTGATTTCTGGATCGAGGGCCCGCGCGACCACGGCGTCGCGGGCCTGGTCAATCTATTCGGTATCGAGAGCCCCGGTCTCACGGCGAGCCTCGCCATCGCCGATCACGTCTGCGGTCTGCTCGCCTAAGGGCAACGAAAAAGGGCGCCGGCCGAAGCCGACGCCCACAGCGAAAAACTCTCGCTGATTCGCAAGAATCTCAGAAGATTTCGAACAGGCCGGCCGCGCCCTGGCCGCCGCCGATGCACATGGTCACGACCGCGAGCTTGGCGCCGCGGCGCTTGCCCTCGATCAGCGCGTGGCCGGTCAGGCGGGCGCCCGACACGCCATAGGGGTGTCCGACCGCGATCGCGCCGCCGTCGACGTTGAGCTTGTCGTCCGGAATGCCGAGCTTGTCGCGGCAATAGAGCACCTGCACGGCGAAGGCTTCGTTGAGCTCCCACAGGTCGATGTCGGAGACCTTGAGGCCAGCCTTGTGCAGCAGCTTGGGAATGGCGAACACCGGACCGATGCCCATTTCGTCCGGCTCGCAGCCCGCAACCGCGAAGCCGCGGAAGGCGCCGAGCGGCTTGAGACCGCGCTTCTCGGCAAGCTTCGAGTTCATCACGACCACGGCCGCGCCGCCGTCCGAGAACTGGCTGGCGTTGCCCGCCGCGATCACGCCGCCGTCGAACACCGGCTTGATGCCCGCGACCGCCTCGTAGGTCGTGCCGGGACGGATGCCCTCGTCGGCGTCGATCGTGACTTCCTTGTCGACGACCTGGGCCGTGTTCTTGTCGGTCACCTTCATGATGGTGGTGACCGGCACGATCTCGTCCTTGAACTTGCCGGCGACCAGCGCGGCATGGGCGCGCTGCTGCGAGCGGGCGCCGTACTGGTCCTGCACGTCGCGGGGAATGTTGTAGCGCTTGGCGACCTGCTCGGCGGTCTGCAGCATGTTCCAGTAGATTTCGGGCTTGTGATGAACGAGCCACGGATCCTTGCCGTGCGCCTTGTTCGCCTCGTTCTGGACGAGCGAAATCGATTCCACGCCGCCCGCGACCAGAATGTCGTTCTCACCGGCGATGATGCGCTGCGCGGCGGTGGCGATCGTCTGCAGGCCCGACGAGCAGAAGCGGTTGATCGTCATGCCGGGCACAGTGACAGGGCAACCGGCGCGCAACGCAATCTGACGCGCAATATTGCCGCCGGTGGCGCCTTCCGGCGTAGCGCAGCCCATCACCACGTCCTCGATCTCGTCGAGAGCGATGTTGGCGCGATCGGCGGCGGCGCGCACAACCTCACCGCCGAGCGTGGCGCCGTGCGTGGCGTTGAAGGCGCCTTTCCAGGATTTCGCGAGGCCCGTGCGGGCGGTCGAAACGATGACGGCTTCTGTCATGGACATTTCCTCAGTGGTTGAAGGTTTGGAACAGGCCTTCGCATATCGAGTTCCGCCATGCGGAACCGGCCGATCTTCTTGGCTTCGACAAGAGCTTACGACATGTGGGATGACCCAGTTTCGCGGCGCAGGCTATCGCAGCCGCCAGCAGGGAAGCAATGGCGGACCGAAAATTTCTTTACAACGTAAATTTTATCGCTCATTTTCCCGCTGTCCGAAATCAGCCACACCGGCCTGGATGCGTCCGCAACTGACAGAAAATGAGATCGCAGATTTCCGTCGACGCCTTTGCGACATCGCGGAACGGCTGTTCGTTGAGCACGGGGTCGAAGGCGTCACGATGCGCCAGATCGCCGAACGGCTCGAATGCAGCGCGATGACGCCGTACCGCTACTTCCGGAACAAGGACGACATTTTCGTCGCGGTGCGCGCCGCCGCGCTCGACCGGTTTTCGGAACGGTTGGAGGCCGCACGCCGTACCTTGGGCAGCCCGGCGCGGCGCGGCCGCGCGGTCGGCGACGCTTATCTGCAATTCGCAATCGAGGAACCTGACGCCTACAGGCTCATCTTCGACCTCTCGCAACCCGAGGACACGAAATATCCCGAGCTGGCAGCGGCCAACGCACGCTCGCGCAAGACCATGACCGACTATATGGAGGATCTCGTCTCCGCAGGCGTGATGGACGGCGACCCCAAGACGCTCGGCCTGATCTATTGGGCCGGCACGCACGGGCTCGTGAACCTCTACATGGCTGGCAAGATCGGCGAAGCGGAGCTGCGCGTCCTGCATCGGCAGATGACGCAGACTTTGGCGCGCGGCGCGCGGCGCGCGCCGGAGCCGAAATCGCGCCGCACGCGCGCCTGACCGAAATCAAGTTCACAAGGAAGGAAACGCATGTCCATACCAGACGCCATTCGCAAGCGGCTTCGTTTGCCGGTGATCGGCTCGCCGCTTTTCATCATCTCGAATCCGGACATGGTGATCGCCCAATGCAAGGCGGGAATCATTGGCTCTTTTCCGGCGCTCAATGCGCGTCCGGGCCCGGTGCTCGAGGAATGGCTGAAGCGGATCACGAGCGAGCTTGCGGAATACGACGCCAAGCATCCCGACCGCCCGTCGGCGCCCTTCGCAGTCAACCAGATCGTGCACAAGTCCAACGACAGGCTACAGCACGACATCGACATGTGCGTGAAATACAAGGCGCCCGTCATCATCACGTCGCTTGGCGCGCAGGAGAGCCTCAACAAGGCGATCCATTCCTACGGCGGCATCGTTCTGCACGATGTCATCAATCAAAAATTCGCGCATAAGGCGATCGAGAAGGGCGCAGATGGCCTCATTCTAGTTGCGGCCGGCGCCGGTGGCCATGCGGGCGTGCAGTCGCCCTTCGCCTTCGTGCGCGAGACGCGCGAATGGTTCGATGGACCGATTGCGCTCTCGGGGGCCATCGCGACGGGCGAGGCCGTTCTGGCGGCGCAGGCGATGGGCGCCGACTTCGGCTATATCGGCTCGGCCTTCATCGCCACGAAGGAGGCGAACGCCAGCGATCCCCATAAGCAGGCGATCGTCGACGCCAGCGCTGAAGATATCGTCTACACGAACCTGTTCACCGGCGTGCACGGCAATTACCTGCGACCTTCGATCGTCAACGCCGGCCTCGATCCCGACAATTTGCCGGTGTCCGACCCATCCAAGATGAACTTCGGCTCGGGCGGCAATACAAAGGCCAAGGCCTGGAAGGACATCTGGGGCTCCGGCCAGGGCATCGGCGCGGTCAAGGCGGTCGTGTCTGTGGCCGAGATGGTCGACCGCCTGGAGCGCGAATATTTGGCCGCCAAGAAACGGGTCGCGTGACTTGCACGGCCGCGCCGCTCTGGCGAGGTCGCGTGCGAGAGATTAGATAGGCTCAACGGCAATCAGGCTGGCAGGAGAGCGACGTCCGATGAGTGTCGAATTCACCCTCAACGGACGTCCGACTTCCCTGCAATCGCCGCCGGAATCGCCGTTGCTGTGGGCCTTGCGCGACGAAGCGCAAACCGTCGGCGTGAAATTCGGCTGCGGCGCCGGGCTCTGCGGCGCCTGCACCGTGATCGTCGACGGGCAGCAGACCCGTTCCTGCGTGACCCCAGTCGCCGATGTCGCCGGCAAGAGCGTCACGACAATCGAAGGCCTTTCGGGCGACGTCGCCAAGGCCGTGACCGAGGCCTGGATTCGCGCGCAGGCGCCGCAATGCGGCTATTGCCAGCCGGGTTTCGTGCTGGCGGCCACGAGCGTGATCTCGGCCGATCCAAAACAGTCGTCCGATCAGGTCCTGTCGCAAATCACCAATCTCTGTCGCTGCGGAACCTATGATGCGATCCGGCTCGCCGTCGGCTATGCGCTGACGTCCTTGCAGGGCGCCGAAAATCACGAGAAGGGAGCCGCCCGATGAGCGAAGGCGGATCGACACTCGGCCGCATCGCACGGCGCAGTTTCCTGATCGGCGCTGGCGTCGTCGGCGGCGGCGTGCTGGTCGGCGCGGGCGTTGTCGCCTGGCGGCTCGGCGCCATCGACGGCTACGAGCTTCCGGCGAGCGAGGGCGAGGCGAGTTTCGGCGCCTGGCTCAAGCTCGCGCGCGATGGACGTGTCGAGGTCGCCGTGCCGCATCAGGACATGGGGCAGGGCATCTACGCGCTGGCCGTCATGCTCGCGGCAGAAGGATTGCGACTGCCGCTCGAGGCCGTTCGAGCGATCCCTGCGCCGATCGAGGCGCGCTACGCCAATCCCGTCATGCTGCTGGATGGCTTGCCGTTCGACGAAGCCTCGCATGGGGCGCTGAAACAATCCGTCGTCTGGACCTTCGACAAGATCCTGCGCGTGCTCGGCATGCAGGGAACGGGCGGCTCGACTTCTACGCGCAACATATCGGCGCAGATTCGCAGGGCCGCGTTCTGCATGCACGACATGCTCGCGCGCGCCGCATCGGCCAGGTTCAAGGTCCCCGCCGATCAGCTCAGGAATGTCGGCGGCGCTTTCCTGACGCCGGACGGCCGCACGGCGACATATGCCGAACTCGCCTCCGACGCCGGCAAGCTGAAGCCGAACGACATCCAACCGCCGCCACTGGCGCGCGGCGCCTATGTCGGCCGCGGAGCGCCACGCTACGACGTGCCCTTGAAGACCTACGGCGAGGCGAAATACGGCATCGACACGCGCCAGCCAGGTCAACTCTATGCCGCGATCCGTCATGCGCCGCGTCTCGGCGGGCGGCTCGATCGCGCCGTCATCCCCGCGAAAATCCTCGGTGTGCGTGGGATTGTCGAGGGCAAGGATTATGTCGCGGTGGTGGCCGAAACCTACGCCGCCGCGCTCGCCGGGTTGGAAAAGGCGGAAATCGTCTGGGACGATTCGAAGGCCTCGAGCGTGTCCACGAAGGACGTTTTCGCTGCCTATCGCGCGGCGCTCGACAAGGGCATGGATTTCAAGCCGCGCTGGATCGTCGATTCCGCCGGCGACGTTTCCAAGGCGAGCGGCAAGGAGATCGCGGCGACCTACGACGCGCCCTTCCTCGCGCACGCCACTATGGAGCCGATGAACGCGACGGCCTTCGTCACAGAGACCGAAGCGAAGGTTTGGGCGGGACACCAATCGGCCTCGCTCGTGCAATTGATGGTCGCAAAAGCCGCCAATGTGCCGAGCGACAAGGTGGAGGTGTTCACGCCTTTCCTCGGCGGCGGCTTCGGCCGGCGCGCCGATCTCGATTACATCGCCAAGGCGGTCGAGATCGCCGGCAGGTTCAAGGGAACGCCGGTCCAGACCATCTGGTCGCGCGCCGAGGACATCCGCGACGACGTCTATCGGCCCGCCGCGATGGCGGACATTTCCGCCAAGGTCGACGGCGATGGAATGCCGTCGAGCTTCGTCTATCGCATCGCGGTTCCCTCGGTGACGGATCAGTTCGTGGCGCGCGCCCTGCCGTCGGCCAAGGGTGGCATGATGGCCGACCGCACGACGGTCGACGGCGCATTGTTTCCATTCTACGGCCTGCCGACGCGCTCGATCGAGAATTTCACGGTCGATCTCGGCATTCCCGTCGGCTTCTGGCGTTCCGTCGGCTACAGCCTCAATTGTCACTTCGTCGAATGTTTCATCGACGAACTCGCCGTCGCCGCCTCGACGCACCCTCTCGACTATCGCGCGAAGCTGCTCGCGCGCGCTGGCTCTTATGAACCCGCAATCCGCGCCGCGCGCGTGCTCGAGCAGATGGCCGCTTTCGACAAGGCCAATCCCTTGTCTCCCGGCAAAGATGGCGCGATGGCGGGACGAGGCTACGCGCTGACAGCGAGCTTTCATTCTTTCGTCGGCGAAATTGCCGATGTCGAAATCGTGAAGGGCGATCTCAAAGTGCGGCGCGTACATGCCGTGGTCGACTGCGGCTTTGCGATCGATCCGCCGAACGTCGTCGCGCAGGTGCGCAGCGGAATAAATTTTGGACTGACCGCCGCACTCTACGGCCGGGTCGATTTCGACAATGGCAAGGTCGTCCCGGCCAATTTCGACACTTATCCGCTCCTGTCGCTGGAGGACGCGCCGAATATTTCGGTCGAGATCGTCAATTCCGGCGCGGCGCTCGGCGGCGTTGGCGAAATTGGCACGCCGGCAATCGCGCCGGCTGTCGCCAATGCGGTGTTCGCGGCGACGGGCAAGCGGTTGCGCTCTCTGCCTCTGACCTTCGGTACGGCTTGAGAACGGTCCCGTTTTCAAAGCAAAGACGAAAATCTTTCAGCGGCCTGCGGCTTCCCCTTTACTCGTGTCCGCCTTAAAAACTGACATGCCAGTTTGTGAGGAAACGCGATGATCGGCTCCTATGTCCGCCACGGCGCAATCGAGATCGCCGAGGATCTGCACAAATTCGTCGAAAGCGAAGCCCTGCCTGGAACGGGTCTGTCGCCGAAGGCGTTCTGGGACGGACTGGAAAAAATCCTCGTCGATCTCGCGCCGCGTAACAAGGCGCTGCTCGCCAGGCGCGACGACCTGCAGGCGAAGATTGACGCCTGGCATCTGGCGCGCAAGGGCAAGACCTTCGACGCAGCCGAATACAAGGCCTTCCTGACCGAGATCGGTTATCTCGCGCCGGTCGGCGCGGATTTCGCGATCATAACGCAGAACGTCGACGACGAGATCGCGCGCCTCGCCGGCCCGCAACTCGTCGTGCCCGTGACCAACGCGCGTTATGCGCTTAACGCGGCCAATGCTCGTTGGGGCTCGCTCTACGACGCGCTCTACGGCACGGATGCGCTGCCCGGCCGCGAAAACGCCAAGCCAGGCTACGATCCGGCGCGCGGCGCGCAGGTGATCGCGTGGGCGCGCAAATTCCTCGACGACAATGTCCCGCTTGCTCAGGGCTCGCACGCCGACGCTGTCGGCTACGCTGTCGACAAGGGCGCACTCGCCGTCTCGCTGAAGGGCGGCACGAGAACCGGCTTGAAGACTGCGAGTGAGTTCGCGGGCTATACCGGCGACGCGACGGCGCCCAAATCCGTCTTGCTCGTTCACAACGGCCTGCACGTCGAAATCGTGATCGACCGGTCGCATCCCATCGGCAAGGACGATGCGGCGGGCGTCTCCGACGTCATTCTCGAATCCGCGCTTACGACCATCCAGGATTGCGAGGATTCGGTCGCCTGCGTCGACGCCGAGGACAAGGTCGGCGCCTATCGCAATTGGCTCGGCTTGATGAAGGGCGATCTCGTCGACACCTTCGACAAGGGCGGCAAGACAATGACGCGCGCCCTCAATTCGGATCGCGTCTTCACAGGCCCCGATGGCGCGCGGAAGAAGCTGCACGGCCGCTCCCTGTTGCTCATCCGCAACGTCGGCCATCTCATGACCATCGACGCCGTGAAGCTCAATGGCGCGGAAGTCCCCGAAGGCATTCTCGACGGCATGGTGACGAGCGCGATCGCCCTGCATGATCTGAAGGGCGCCGGCGCGCTCAAGAACAGCCGCGCGGGCTCGGTCTACATCGTCAAGCCGAAGATGCATGGTCCGGAGGAAGTCGCCTTCGCCAACGAACTCTTCGACCGCGTCGAAGACGCCCTCGGTCTGGCGCGAAATACGCTCAAGATGGGCATCATGGACGAGGAGCGCCGCACCTCGGTCAACCTCAAGGAATGCATTCGCGCGGCGAAGGACCGCGTCGTCTTCATCAACACGGGCTTCCTCGACCGCACCGGCGACGAGATGCACACGTCGATGGAGGCCGGCCCCATGGTTCGCAAGGCGGACATGAAAAGCCAGAAGTGGATTTCGGCCTACGAGGATTCAAACGTCGACATCGGGCTTCGCGCCGGCTTGCGTGGCAAGGCGCAGATCGGCAAAGGCATGTGGGCCATGCCCGACCTGATGGCGGACATGCTGCGCATCAAGATCGGCCATCCGAAGGCCGGCGCCAACACGGCCTGGGTGCCCTCGCCCACGGCCGCGACCCTGCATGCGACACACTATCATCAGGTGGACGTCGCCAAGACGCAGGAAGAGATCGCCAGGCGCAAGCCGGCGTCTGTCGAAGACATCCTCACGATCCCGCTCGCCGACCGTCCCAACTGGTCGCCGGAAGATGTGCAGGCGGAGCTCGACAATAACGCCCAGGGAATTCTCGGCTATGTCGTGCGTTGGATCGACCAGGGCGTTGGTTGCTCGAAAGTGCCTGACATTCATGACGTCGGCCTGATGGAAGACCGCGCCACCCTGCGCATCTCCTCACAGCACATCGCCAATTGGCTGCATCACGGAATCTGCAGCGAAGACCAGGTGATGGCGACGATGAAAAAGATGGCTGCGGTGGTCGATCGCCAGAACGCCGACGACCCGCTCTACGAGCCTATGGCGCCGGGCTTCGGCGGCGTCGCCTTCAAGGCCGCCTGCGATCTCGTCTTCAAGGGACGCGAGCAACCGTCGGGCTATACCGAGCCGGTGTTGCACGCGCGCCGCCGCGAGAAAAAAGCGCAGGCTTGAGCGGACGAAATTACCGTTCGTTAACCACGCTTAATGCATGGAAAGGGCGATGTCGTTGCTCTTCCATCACCCCCTGTGCCCGCATTCGCGTTTCGTCCGCCTGGCGCTCGCCGAATACGGCGTCGATGCCGATTTGTTCGAGGAAAAGGTCTACGAGCGACGACGCGATTTTCTCCTGATCGACCCCGCGGGTCGAACGCCGGTTCTGATCGCCGACGGCGGTCTGGTCGTGCCGGGCGCGGCGCCGATTGCCGAATGGCTGGACGAGGCCTACGGGCCGTCGGCGCCGGGCGCGCGCCTAATGCCCGGCGATATCGCCGGTCGTGTCGAGACGCGCCGCCTGATGGACTGGTTCAATCAGAAGATGTTCGCGGAAGTGACGGACTGGCTCGTCACCCAGAAGATCTACAAGCGCTTCATGCCCTCGACGGCCGGCGGCGGCGCGCCTGACATGACGCTGGTGCGCGCCGCGCGCGCGAATATCAAGCATCATCTCGCCTATATCGGCTTCCTCGTCTCCGAGCGGAACTGGCTCGCCGGGCCGCGCATGACGTATGCCGATCTGGCGGCGGCCGCGCATATATCGGTCGCCGACTATCTAGGCGACGTCCCTTGGGAAGAGGACGATCTCGCCAAGGCCTGGTACCAGAAGATCAAGTCGCGCCCCTCCTTCCGCGCCCTGCTCGCCGACCGCGTGCTCGGCATGACCCCCAGCGACGTCTACGCCGACCTCGATTTCTAGATCTTCGCCACGCTTGCATTCCTGACGCGCGGCGCCATCGTGCCGCCATGATGCTTGTCGCGACCATACGATCCGAAGCGCACGCGCTCGGGTTCGACGATTGCCGCGTGTTGCGCGCCGACGATGCGCCGGCGCTACGCGAGCGTCTCGCGGCGTGGCTCGCCGAAGGTTGTGAAGGCGATATGAGCTGGATGCGCGAGACGATGGCGCGTCGCGCCGACCCGCGCTCGCTCTGGCCCGATGCGCGATCGATCGTCATGCTCGCGATGAATTACGGCCCGGCCCGCGATCCGATGGAGAACGCGCCATATCCTGATCGTGCGAACATCTCGGTTTACGCGCGTCATCGCGACTATCACGATATCATCAAGGGCAAGCTCAAACTGCTTGCTTCGAAAATCGTCGCGCGCGCCGGCGGCGACGTGAAGGTCTTTGTCGATACCGCGCCGGTCATGGAAAAGCCGCTTGCCCAGCGCGCTGGCTTGGGCTGGCAGGGCAAGCACACCAACCTCGTCTCGCGACGCCATGGCTCGTGGCTGTTTCTCGGCTCTATCTTCTCGACACTCGACCTCGAGCCGGACGCGCCGGAGAACGATCATTGCGGCGCCTGCACGGCCTGTATCGACGCATGTCCGACGGCCGCCATCGTGGCGCCCTATCGACTCGACGCGCGACGCTGCATTTCTTATCTGACGATCGAGCACAAGGGCGCGATACCCCACGAGTTTCGGGAAGTCCTCGGCAATCGCATCTACGGATGCGACGATTGCCTCGCGGCCTGTCCGTGGAACAAATTCGCTTCCGCGACGCGCGAGGCAAAGCTCATGGCGCGAGACGATCTGACCGCCCCGTCATTGCGCGAATTTCTCGCGATGGACGAAACAGGATTTCGTGTCTTCTTTGCCGCCAATCCGATGAAGCGCATCGGGCACGCGCGGTTCCTTCGCAACGTTCTCATTGCAGCCGGCAATGCGCGCGACGCCGGCCTGACGCCGCTGGTCGCGGCGCGGCTCGCCCATCCCTCTCCGATCGTGCGCGGCGCAGCCGTCTGGGCCTTGTCGCGCATCGATCCGTCGCTGCTGCGCGAATTCGAGCGCGATCGGTCGCTTGAGAGCGATCTGGAAGTCTGCGACGAATGGGCCCGCGCGATACAGACGACGGACAGCGTCGAACCATGAGACTTTTTGCATTCGGAATCGGCTACTCGACTGCGACCTATCTTAGAGCGCATGCTCGGGATTGGGCGCGTGTGGCGGGCAGCGTACGGACGGCGACCAAGGCCTCGAGACTCGAGCAGGAATTTCCCGACCTGAAAGCTTATGCTTTCGATGGGACTGCGCCGACGCCGGAGATCGCGGCGGAGATCGCCCACGCCGATGCCCTGCTTGTTTCGGTTCCGCCGCTGAGCGGCGATCCCGCATTGCGTGTCTGGCGCGATGCGATCGCGTCCTCTGGCGTCGGTCGCATCGTCTATCTCTCGACGCTGGGCGTCTACGGCGATACGGGCGGCGGCTGGATCGACGAGACGACGCCGGCCGATCCCGCAGTCACGCGCGGCGAAGCGCGCGTCGCGGCGGAGAACGATTGGCTGGCGCTCGCAACGCCGTCGCGCAGGGTCTTCGTCCTGCGCCTCGCCGGCATCTACGGACCCGGCCGCAACGCCATCGCCAATCTGCGTGAGGGAACGGCGCGGCGCATCGTCAAGCCCGGCCAGGTGTTCAATCGTATCCATGTCGAAGACATTTCACGCACAATCGCCGCGTGTATGCGAACCTTTATGCCGGGCGGAATCGTCAATGTCTGCGATGACGAACCCGCGCCGCCGCAGGATGTCATCGCCTACGCCGCCGATCTTGTCGGCGTGGCCGCGCCGCCGGAGATAGCTTTCGAGCAGGCGAACCTCTCGCCGATGGCGGCGACCTTCTGGGCGACCTGCAAGCGCGTCTCAAATCGAAAGCTGCGCGAGCAGCTCGGCGTCGATCTCGCCTATCCCACCTTCCGCGAAGGACTTGCGTCGCTCGCACCCGACGGCTGAACGCGTGCGTCAGCGCCAGACGACATTGTCTGACGTCTCGCTTTCCTCGATTGCCTGCGCCTCCGCAACGGCGATCGCGGTCATGTTGACGATTCCTCGAGCCGTCACGCTTGGCGTCAGCACATGCGCGGGCCGCGCGGCGCCAATGAGGATCGGGCCGACCGGCAGCGCGTCGGCGGCGACCTTCACCATCTGGAACGCGATATTCGCCGAATCGAGATTCGGCATGACGAGAAGGTTGGCTTCGCCCTTCAGCCGCGAATGCGGCATCACGAAATTGCGGATGGTTTGCGAGAGTGCGGTGTCGGCCTGCATCTCGCCGTCGATTTCCAACTTGGGCGCGCGCTCCTGAACGAGCTCGAGCGCGGCGCGCATCTTGAAGGCCGAGGGCGAATCGGAGCCGCCGAAATCGGAATCGCACACCAGCGCGATCTTCGGCTGCATGCCGAAGCGCTGTACGTGTTCGGCGCACAGCACCGCCATGTCGGCGATTTCGGCCGCCGAAGGGTTCTGCCGCACATGCGTGTCGGCGATGAACAGCGCGCCGCGCGAAGTGATCAGCAGGCTCAGCGCGGAGAAATCCTGCAAGCCGGGCGCGAGGCCGATGATATCCCTGATGTAGCGCAGCCGCGACGGAAACCGCCCTTCGAGACCGCAAATCATCGCCTCGCAATCGCCGCGGCGCAACGCCAACGCCCCGATCACGGTCGTGTTCGTGCGCACCAGCGCGCGCGCGGCGTCGGGCGTGATGCCCTTGCGGCCGGCGACATCGAGATAGGTCGCGACATAGTCGCGATAGCGCGGATCGTCCTGCGGATCGACCAGTTCGAAATCGCGGCCCGGCTTGATCGCGAGGCCGAATCGCTCGATGCGGCGCGCGACTTGCGCCGGGCGGCCGACCAGGATCGGCACGCCGATGCCGTCTTCGAGAATGACCTGCGTGGCGCGCAGCACGCGCTCGTCTTCGCCGTCGCAGAACAGGACGCGCTTCGGGCTGGAGCGCGCCTTCTCGATGATCGGCTTCATGACCAGGCCGGAGCGGAACACGAAGCGCGAGAGTTGCTCTTCGTAGCCCTTGAAATCGACGATCGGTTTGCGGGCGACGCCGGTCGCCATGGCCGCGCGCGCGACTTCCGGCGCGATCCGCAAGATCAGGCGCGGATCGAAGGGCGAGGGAATGAGCGAATTCGCGCCGAACATCGGCGCTTCCTGCCCGTAGGCGCGCGCGACGACGTCAGACGGCGTTTCTCGCGCGAGCGCGGCGATGGCGCGCACGGCGGCGAGTTTCATCTCCTCGTTGATGGCTGTCGCGCGCACATCCAGCGCGCCGCGGAAGATGTAGGGGAAGCAAAGCACATTGTTGACCTGGTTCGGATAGTCCGATCGTCCCGTGCAGATCATTGCGTCCGCGCGCGCGGCCAGCGCGTCCTCGGGCATGATTTCCGGATTGGGATTGGCGAGCGCGAGGATCAGCGGCTTTACCGCCATCTGCTTCACCATCTCGGCCTTCAGCACGCCTCCGGCCGAAAGCCCCAGAAACACGTCCGCGCCGACGATGACCTCGCCGAGCGTGCGGGCGTCGGTTCTTTGTGCGAACACCGCCTTCCAGCGGTCCATCAGTTTCTCGCGGCCCTCATAGACGACGCCTTCGAGATCGCTGACGAAAATGTTCTCGCGTTTCGCGCCGAGCGACACCAGCAAGTTGAGGCAGGCGAGCGCCGCCGCGCCTGCGCCGGAAGCGACGATCTTGACCTCGTCGATCTTCTTTCCGGCGAGTTCGAGCGCATTCACGGTGGCGGCGCCGACGATGATCGCAGTACCGTGCTGGTCGTCGTGGAAGACGGGAATGTTCATCCGTTCGCGCAGGCGGGCCTCGATCTCGAAACAATCCGGGCCCTTGATGTCCTCGAGATTGATGCCGCCGAAAGTCGGCTCCAGCGCCGCCACGACATCCACGCAGCGGTCGATCTCCTTCGCGTCGATCTCGATGTCGAAGACGTCGATACCAGCGAACTTTTTGAAAAGGACCGCCTTTCCCTCCATCACGGGCTTGGAGGCGAGCGGGCCGATGTCGCCGAGGCCGAGCACGGCCGTGCCGTTGGTGATGACCGCAACTAGGTTTTGGCGCGCGGTCAGTTCCGCGGCCTGGCTCGGATCTTCGGCGATCGCCTCGCATGCGACCGCCACGCCGGGCGAATAGGCGAGCGCGAGGTCGCGCTGGTTGCCGAGCGGCTTGGTCGCCTTGATCTCCAGTTTCCCGGGTTTCGGCAGGCGGTGGTAGACCAGCGCGCCGCTGCGCAGGTCGTCGGACATTTTGGTCGCCATAGTCGTTTCCCCGAAGCCGCGTGTCCCGCGGCGATAACCGAAACCAGATCAGGTCATGAGCTCGAACGAGATTGTTCGAGAAAAAGGTCAAGCTCCGCACGTGTCGCTATATCCGCGCCGGCGCGTCTACAACATAGCGCGGCTGCAGCGTTCGCGAAGGCGAGAAGCTCGCCGATCGTGTCTGCGTCCTGTCCAGCCAATCCGTGCAGAAGCCTATGCTCCCGGGCGCGGGCAAGAAAGGCGGCCATGAACGCGTCTCCGGCGCCGACCGTATCGACGACCGCGACCGAAGTGGCGAGCCGACTGACCTCGGCGCCGTGGATGAACGTGCTTGCGCCGTCGGCCCCTCGTGTCAGGATGGCGATCAGGCCCGGGCGCGACCAATCGGCCGCGATCTGCTCAGGGTCTGCGCCGGGAAACAGCCAGCGCAGGTCGTCGTCGCTCGCCTTCACAATCTCGACCTCGGTAAGTCGCGCCGCCACGAGTTCTCGGGTCGCCTCGCGGCCAGGCAGGAGGTTTGGCCTGATGTTGACGTCGAAACTGCGGGTAACGCAGCCTCGCGCGGAATAGAGGGCTTCGCCGACGGCCTCGCCCCAGGCGCCGACAATGGCCGAAAAAGACGAGACATGCAGATGCGCGGCGCCATCGAGCCAGTTCGCCGGCAGATCCGGCGGTGCATGGGCGGTATCCGCCAGATGGATCGAATAGCGAGCGCTCTGCATTTCCGACCCGCGCTCGACGAGCGACAGCGGGCTCGGCCGGTCGTCCGCCGAGACGAGACCAGTCGCAACGCCTGCTTCAGCGAGAATCGCCGCCATCCGGCGGCCCTGCTCGTCGCCGGACATGCGGCCGACGAAAGCCGCAGGCGCGCCCAGCCGCCCGAGGGCGAGCGCGACATTGTACGACGAGCCCCCGGGGACCGGCCGCCAGAGGCCGCCCTCCGCGGGCAGGACATCGACCAGGGCTTCGCCCATGGACAGGATCTGCGAGCGCATGTCCCTTCGTACCGCGCGGTCGGAAAAAAGGCAGGACGAATTTGCACGAAACATTTGCGCAATGCCTTTGCGGATCGTGTTTCGGCCTCGCGGCGCGGCGTGAAAAATGGCAAGACGCGCGTATGACGGCTTCCGTCCTTCCCCGTGCCGCAGGCTTCGACGCGCGCCGCCCGCATGCGCGCCGGATCGTGCTCGCCGATTACCGCTCCTATGCGTCGCTCGATCTCGATATCGACGCGGGCGTCGTGGCGCTGACCGGCGAGAATGGCGCCGGCAAGACCAATGTGCTGGAGGCGCTGTCTCTCTTCGCCGCCGGGCGAGGCCTGCGCCGTGCGGAGTTTTCCGATTGCGCACGGGCGGGCGGATCGGGCGGCTTTTCCGTCTCCATTCTGTTGGCCGACGAAGATGGCGAGACGCGGCTCGGGACGGGCATCGATCCGGGCGGCGAAGGCGCCCGCAAGTGCCGGATCGACGGCGCGCCTGTCGCCTCGCCGCGCGATTTCGCCGAGCGCCTGCGCATAGTCTGGATGACCCCGGCGATGGACGGCCTCTTCGCGGGTTCGGCGGGAGACCGCAGGCGCTTTCTCGACCGGCTCGTGCTGACGGTCGACCCCGCGCACGGCTCGCGCGTCAGCGCGCTCGAACGGGCGCTACGCAACCGCAACCGGCTGCTGGAGGGTTACACCGAGGCCGCCTGGCTGGATGCTGCGGAACGCGAGGTCGCCGAACTCGCCGTCGCCGTCACCGCGGCGCGGCTCGAAACCGTATCGCGGCTGGCCGCGCTGGTGCAGTCCGAGCGCGACGACGCTTCCCCCTTCCCTTGGGCGGATTTGGCGCTTGCCGGTGACGTCGAGGCTCTGGTCGCCGCCCATTCGGCGCTCGAGGCCGAGGACCGCTATCGCGCCCGGCTTGCCGCCGGCCGCCCCCGCGACGCCGCCGCCGGCCGCACGCTCGTCGGCCCGCAGGCGAGCGATCTGGTGGTGCGTCACGGGCCCAAAGGCATCGAGGCGCGCGCCTGTTCGACCGGCGAGCAGAAGGCGCTGTTGACCGGCCTCGTGCTGGCCCATGCGCGGCTCGTGGCGGCGGTCAGCGGCATGGCGCCGCTCGTGCTGCTCGACGAGATCGCCGCCCATTTCGATCCTCGCCGCCGCCGCGCGCTCTACGAGGAATTGGCGCGCCTCGGCGGTCAGGCCTGGCTGACTGGCGCGGACCCGGCGGCCTTCGCCGATCTCGCCGGCCACGCGCAGCTCCTGCGCGTGACGCCCGGCAGGATCGATGGCTGACATGTCCCCTGAAACCGCCTCGCGCGCCCGCGCGCTCCTGAAATCGGTGTTCGGCTACGAGGATTTCCGCTCCGGCCAGCAGGAAATCATCTCCGCCGTCCTGGCAGGCGACCCGGTGCTGGCGGTCATGCCGACCGGCTCCGGTAAGTCCATGTGCTACCAGCTGCCGGCGCTGATCGAGGAAAGGCTGACGGTCGTCGTCTCGCCGCTGATCGCGCTGATGCGCGATCAGGTCACGCAATTGCGCGCGCTCGGCGTCTCCGCGGCCACGCTGAACTCGATGAACACGGGTGAGGAAAACGCTGCCGCCCGCCGCGCCATGCGCGACGGCGATTTGCGCTTGCTGTTCATCTCGCCCGAACGGCTCATGATGGACGGCCTGCTGGCCGAATTGCGCCATGCGCGCCCGCAACGGCTCGCGATCGACGAGGCCCATTGCGTCTCCGAATGGGGCCACGATTTCCGCCCCGAATATCGCCAGATCGGCGCCGCCATCGAGGAATTGGGCGGTATGCAGGCGATCGGCCTGACCGCCACCGCCGACAAGGCGACGCGCGCCGACATCGCACAACGCCTGTTCGCACAGCCGCCGCAGGTCTTCCTGCATTCCTTCGACCGCCCGAACATCGAGCTGAACTTCGCGGCCAAGGATCAGCCGAAGCGCCAGCTTTCGCGGTTCCTGGAAAAACATCGCGGCGAGAGCGGCATCGTTTATTGCGGCTCGCGCGACCGCACGGAGCGGCTGGCCGCCTATTTCGAAGACCACGGCCACACGGCGGTCGCCTATCACGCCGGGCTCGAGCAAGGTCTCCGCAACCGCAATCAGGATCGGTTTCTGCAGGAGGACGGGGTGATCGCGGTCGCCACCGTCGCCTTCGGCATGGGCGTCAACAAGCCGGACGTGCGCTTCGTCGCCCATGCCGACATGCCCTCGTCCGTGGAGGCCTATTACCAGGAGATCGGCCGCGCCGGTCGCGACGGCCTGCCTGCCGATACGCTGACGCTCTACAGCCTCGATGACATGGCCTTCCGTCGCCGCCAGATCGACCTGAAGGACCTGACCGACGAGCGCCGCCGCATCGAGCACGCGCGCTTTTCCGCGCTTGCCATGCTCTGCGAGACGCCGACCTGCCGCCGTCAGACATTGCTCGCTTATTTCGACGAAGAGACAGAGCCTTGCGGGCGCTGCGACATTTGTCTCGGTCGCGCCTCCATATTCGACGGTACGATCGACGCCCAGAAGGCGCTCTCCGCTGTCTGGCGCACCGGCGAACGGTTTGGCGCGGGTTACCTCTCGGACGTTCTTCGCGGTGAGGCGAGCGAGGCCATCCGCCGCAACGGCCACCACGCCATCAAGACTTTTGGGGTCGGCGCCGACAGGTCCAAGCACGAATGGGCCTCGATCCTGCGCCAGCTCTTCGCCGCCGGCGCGCTGGCCACCGCCAGCGACGAACACGGCGGCTTCTGCCTGACGGGCAAGGGCGCGGACATTCTGAAGGGGCGCGAAAGCGTCCGCCTGCGCAGCGACCCGCTGACCCCGCGCGAGCGAAAGGCCCGCCGCGGCGCGCCCTCGGGCGACATCGCGCCGGACGAACGCATTCTTGCCGCGCTCAAGCGCAAGCGGATGGAGCTTGCCCGCGAGGAAGGGGTGCCCGCCTTCGTGATTTTCGCCGACCGGACGCTGATCGACATGGCCGAAAGGCGGCCGGCCACGCTGGACGACATGCTGGAGGTGCACGGCGTCGGTCAGCGCAAGCTCGCCCGCTACGGCGATGCTTTTCTGGAGGCGCTGGAAGGCGCCCTGAGGTAGCCGCCAGATCCCGGCTCAGGCCAAGGATTTTCCTACATTTTTGTGTCGTTTCGGATAGACTGCCGGGCGACGAATCAAGGGGCCCGGATCGCGCCCCCAAACAAGCGAAAAAATGAGCGACAACGACCAAGAAAACGGCCGGCCGAACGGAAGCGATTACGGGGCCGAGTCGATCAAGGTGCTGCGCGGCCTCGACGCCGTTCGCAAGCGTCCGGGCATGTATATCG
>JAGRKN010000251.1:23212-27496 GCA_020442275.1 Rhodoblastus sp.
GCGGAAAATTCGACCAGAATTCCTATAAGGTGTCGGGCGGCCTGCATGGCGTTGGCGTCTCCGTCGTCAACGCATTGTCGACGTCGCTGAAACTCGAAATCTGGCGCGACGGCAAGGCGCATTTCATCGAATTCGCCCACGGCGACGCGGTTGCGCCGCTGATCGAGACCGGCGTTGCGCCCGAGGTCGACGGCGCACCGAAGCGCGGCACGCAGGTCACCTTCCTGCCGAGTCCCGAAACCTTCACGATGATCGAGTTCGACTACCAGACGATCGAGCATCGCTTGCGCGAACTAGCCTTCCTCAATTCCGGCGTGCGTATCGTGCTGACCGATGCGCGCCACGCGGAAGTCAAGCGCGAGGAACTGCATTACGAGGGCGGCCTCGAAGCCTTCGTGCGCTATCTCGACCGCGCCAAGCAGCCTTTGATCGACACGCCGATTATCATGAAGGGCGAGCGCGACGGCATCACGCTCGAATGCGCTCTGTGGTGGAACGACAGCTATCACGAGAACGTGCTGGTCTTCACCAACAACATCCCGCAGCGCGACGGCGGTACGCATCTCGCGGGCTTCCGTGGCGCGCTGACGCGGCAGGTGACGGGCTACGCCGATTCCTCCGGGCTCATGAAGCGCGAGAAGGTCGATCTCACCGGCGACGATTGCCGCGAGGGCCTGACCTGCGTCGTCTCGGTGAAAGTGCCCGATCCGAAATTTTCCTCGCAGACGAAGGACAAGCTCGTCTCGTCCGAAGTGCGGCCGGTCGTCGAGGGCATCGTCAACGAGGCGCTCAGCCAGTGGCTGGAGGAGCATCCGCAGGAAGCGAAGACTCTGGTCGGCAAGGTGGTGGAAGCCGCCGCCGCCCGAGAGGCTGCGCGAAAAGCGCGCGAACTGACGCGGCGCAAGGGCGCGCTTGATGTCGCCAACCTCCCCGGAAAGCTCGCCGACTGCCAGGAGCGCGATCCCGCCAAGGCGGAAATCTTCATCGTCGAGGGCGATTCGGCGGGCGGCACGGCCAAGCAGGGCCGCAACCGCGAATTCCAGGCCGTGCTGCCTTTGCGTGGCAAGATTCTCAACGTCGAGCGCGCGCGCTTCGACAAGATGCTCGGCTCCGAGCAGATCGGCACGCTGATCACGGCGCTCGGCACCGGAATCGGACGCGACGAATTCAACCCGGACAAGCTGCGCTACCACAAGATTATCATCATGACCGACGCCGACGTCGACGGCGCGCATATCCGCACGCTGATCCTGACGTTCTTCTACAGGCAGATGCCCGAGATCATCGAGCGCGGGCACCTCTACATCGCCCAGGCGCCGCTCTACAAAGTCTCGAAGGGCAAGTCCTCGCAATACCTGAAGGACGAGCGCGCGCTGGAAGATTATCTGATCGACAGCCTGCTCGACGGCGCCGTGTTGCGGCTCGCCAGCGGCGAGGAGCGCGCGGGGGCCGATCTCCGCGCCGCGCTGGAAGATGCGCGCGCCTTCCGCCAGATTCTCATGGGGCTGCATTCGCGCTACGATCGCAAGGTGGTGGAACAGGCTGCCGTCGCCGGCGCGCTCAAACCCGTGCCGCAGGACGAGGCCGCAGCGCTCGCGCTCGCGCAGGACATCGCCGAACGGCTCGACCGCAATGCCGAGGAAACCGAGCGCGGCTGGATGGGTTCGGTGGAAGCCGGCGGCTACGTCTTCCGCCGCACTTTGCGCGGCGTCGCGCAGGCGGTCACGCTCGATGCGGCGCTGCTGTCGTCGAGCGAGGCGCGCAAACTCGACGAAAAATCCGCGCCCTTGCGCGACATCTTCGCCGCGCCCGCCAAGCTGATCCGGCGCGCCGACGAAAACCAGCTCGACGGCCCGATGGCGCTCTACGACGCGATGAGCGCGCAGGGCCGCAAGGGACTCGCGATCCAGCGTTACAAGGGCCTCGGCGAGATGAACGCCGAGCAATTGTGGGAGACGACGCTCGACCGCGACGCGCGCTCACTGTTGCAGGTGAAGGTCCGCGAAGGCGACGAGGCCGACGACATTTTCGTCAAGCTGATGGGCGACGTCGTCGAGCCGCGCCGCGAATTCATCCAGGACAATGCGCTGAGCGTGGCGAACCTAGACGTGTGAGGAGGCAGAATACCGGGATCAGCCTGCAGCTGTCTCCCGCGCGAGAGCCTCGGCAGCGTGCCTATGCCCGAAGGTCTCGTATCCGATCACCGTGACGATCGGCGCGAGCGTCAGAACCATCAGGCAGTGCGTCAGGCTGAAGCCCGCAGCGGCCATGACGATCGCGCCACCGAGAACCAGGGCGGTGAGCGCCAGCAACGCGATATGCACGGCGTCGCGCGCGCGCAGCATGTAGGCGTAGAGCGCGTATACCATCAAGAGAAAGACAGCGACGGGAATGGCGACCGATAGGGTCGCCGCCGTCGCGCTGATATGCGCCTTGCCTTGGATGACGTAGGCGGCGACGTGAAGCCCGGCGCCCATCGCGGCAATGGCGGCGAAGATGATGACGTGTCCGTAGCCCCAGACGAAAGCGCGGCGACGATGGATGTCGAGAACTTCCGCGAACGACACGACAAAATACGTCCACCACATACCGAATGTGAGTCCTACGCCCGCCGCACAAATGAGAACCGCGTCAACGCTCCAGCCGCGCGTTTCGACGATTGCAGAGACGGAGGCGACCGTGCCGACGACGCCTTCGCCGAGCGCAATGATAGCGAGCAGCCCATGGCGTTCCGACATGTGATGCGCGTGCCAAGGCGTGCCGCCATCCTTGCGTTCGGCAAGCGCAGGACCGCTCATTTCGACAAGCGCGAGCAGTAAGGCGCAGACGACGTGAAGACCGACTCCCGGGTTCGCGATCGCCAGCGCGCTCCAGCCGATTTGGGCCAGAAGAATGGTCACGGCATAGGTCAGGCAGGCGCGCCGATGTGGCTCGTCATGTCGCGCCGCGCGCAGCCACAGGAACACCATGGCGAGCCGCATCACGACATAGCCGAGCGTCATGACGCGATTGTCGACGGCGTCGCCATGGCCGATCGAATCGAACAGACGGGGAATGCCGAGCGACAGGATGATCACGCCGACCATCTGCACCATGGTAGCGAGCCGAAAGATCCAGTCGTCCGTGTCGTAGGCGGACGAAAACCAGGAATAATTGACCCACGCCCAGCAGACCGCGACGATTGCGATCGTGAAGCCGAGCAGGCCCGCGCCGTAATGGCCTTCGGCCAATTGGTGCGCGAGCTGCGAGGCGGCGTTGCCGAAACCGATGACGAAGGTCAGATCGAACAGAAGTTCGAGCGGGCTCGCGGCACGATGGCTCTCGCGCCGGTCGCGCCCGCGCATCGGCGTCGCGCGATGCGTCGTCGTCTTCGCGTCGTGCCGCGCTTCGCTCATTTCGCCTTCTTGTCTCGACGCGCCGCCTGCGCTTGCAGAAAATGATCCATCATCTTGCCCGGTTCGTCGCTCTCGTAGGCGCGCGCGAACGTGTCGATGCCGGTGGCTATGGCTTGGGGCAGCGGTTGCGTCTCCCAGCGCGTGATCAGCTCCTTCTGCAGGCGGATGGCGTTCGGCCCACAGGCGACGATGGATTCCAGGACCTTGTCGACTTCCGCGTCGAGCGCATCGTCTGCCACCACGCGCTCCAGAAATCCCCAGCCCGCGCATTCGGCCGCGGAATAGGTGTCGCCCAGCAGCAAGAGCTCGCGCGTGCGCCCCCATCCCACCAATTGCGGAAGCACGGCAGCCTCGACCACGGAGGGGATGCCGAGCTTCACTTCCGGCATCCCGTAGCGCGCGCCTTGCGAGGAGACGCGCATGTCGCAGGCTGCCGCCAGTTCCATGCCCGCGCCATAGCAATGGCCGTTTACACGCGCGATCACCGGAACCGGGCAGCGCCGCACGACCGCGCAGCAACCGTGGACGCGCGTGATGAAGGCGCGCGCCTTGGCGCTGTCGAGCCCCGCCATTTCCGAAATGTCGGCGCCGCCGACGAAGGCGCGCGCGCCGGCGCCGGTGACGACGATGGCGCGCATGTCAGGATCGGCGCCGCACTTTTCCACCGCCGCGACAAAAGCCTCCATCACGGGCGAACTGAGCGCATTCAGTTTCGCGGCATTGTCGATCGCCACGCGCGCGACCTTGCCGCCTGAGCGAGTCTCGATTGCGATTTCCACTTTTGCCTGTCCACTCAAACGCGCCTCCCGATCTGCTTGGAATTGTCTTACAATAATGGCTACAAAGAACGCCGGGGTCGAGATGCGATCCGCACGACAGCAAGAATTCG
>JAGRKN010000252.1 GCA_020442275.1 Rhodoblastus sp.
CGCCGGGCGCGGCGCGTCTCGGCGCGGCGCATCTTGGCGCGGAGATTCTTGGCGCGGAGATTCTTGGCGCGAAGATTCTTGCCGTGGCGCTTCCTGCCGTGGCGCTTGCTGACGTGGCGCGCGAGCCTCGCCAATGTCGCCCTCGAGCGTCGCCAACCGGTCGACGACCCGTTCGAGCGTCGCGTGAACCGCCTTCAGCGTGGCATGCGTGCGCTGGTCGGATGCATCCTGCGTGGCGCGCAGGTCCGCGATTTCGCGTCCGATCTCGGCCTGGCCCGCGCCGGCGTTGCTTGCAAGGGCCTCGCGCACGGATTCGCGGGCCGCCGTGCGCGCGGCTTCCTCGGCGGCCTCGAAGGCGGCCGACCGCGTCTCGTTCAATTGCCCGAAGAGGTCGGAAATCATGCGCTCGAGCGAGGCGACGGATTCGTCGCGGCCGCCAGAGCGTTCGATCTTGCGGGACAGAAGCTCGATCTGCGTCTGCAGCGCGGCCAGTTCCTCGCGACCGGCGCTGGGGGACGCGGCGCGATCGACCTTTTCGGAGAGATCGCGCACGAGTTGTTCGAGGTGCTGTGTTTCGGCGGCAGGCGCATGACGCGGCGCGGCAAGGCTCTGGGCGACGGCGCGATGCAACTTGTCGAGCCGATCGCCGAACACGGCCATCTGCTCCTGCGCGGGGCCCGCGGCCAGCGCGGCGTCAATACGCTGGGACAGGCCTTCGACACGGCTTTCGAGGGAGCGCAGGCCTTCCGAGCCCATGCCCTCTGCGACGACCGAGCGAATGTCGCCAACGATGCGCGCGACATCGGCAGGCGCGATGCTGGCGGTTCCCGTGCGCTCGAGTTTCGCGGCGAGTTCGCCGAGTTCGCGCTGCGCGCGTTCGCCGCTGTTCGAGGCGACGGCGGCGCGCGACAGCAGGTCGCGCACTTCGCGGGTCTGCTCGAAGATGGCGTGCAGCGTCTGCGGATCGGCGCCGCCGCGCGTCTCGAGGTTCTCGATCTTGGCGGCGATGGCGCGCATGTCCTGCTCGAGCGCGCCGATGGAGGCGCGTGGGTCGAGCTCGCGCATGGCCGTGCGCAACTCGCGTGCGAGCTGATCGATCGGCGTGGCGACGGCGTCGCGCACGCCCTCGATGCGCGCGACGTGCAGCCGGTCGGATATGTCGCGCACCGCGTTTTCGAGCGAGGCGACCGAGGCGCGGGGCGCGAGTTCGCTCAAGCCGCGCGAGACCGCCGCGACTTCGCGACGCAAATGATCGATGGATTCGTCGTCGCCCGCCCGCGCGGCGCTTCTCGTGGAGAAATCCTCGCGCATCTTCTCGATGCGGTCGGACATGCGGGCGAGGTCGCCCTGAAGGCCCACGAAAGGCTGGGGGGCGCCTTCGGCCGGAATGGTCCGCTCGAGCCGCTCGACGATGGAGGCGAGGCGCGTCTCCAGTTCGCTGGGCGCGCGACGCTGATCGAAGGGCGGACGCGGCTCGGCGCGGCGCGCGGCGAAGGACAGGGGCGCGTCGCCATCAAGCTCGCGCTGCCGGCGCATGATCTGCGAGACCGCATCGACGGCCTGAGGCCGCGCGCCGCCGGCTTCGGCCGCAAACGAGCGAATGGTCGGGCGCTGCGCGCCCTGCGCCATCTGCGTGGCGAGTTGGCCGAGCTGGGCTTCGATGCGGGCGAGCCGGTCGCCGTCGCCATGGCGACCGCCGCCTTCGAGATGGGCGGCAATCTCCGAAAGCTTGGAATCGATTTCGCGCAGGCCTTCGTCGCCGCGGCGCGTATCGTCGTCATGCGCGAGATCGTCGACGCGGCTCTCGAGGCGTGACAGCGCGCCGCGGATCGGCTTCAGTCTCGGCTCGTCATGGTCGCCCGCGACCCTGTGCTCGATATCGGCAAGGCGACGCGAGATCGATTGCAGCGTGCGGCCTTCGCGATTGCGATTGACCTGCGCGGTTTCGATGACGTCGACCATTTCGGCAAGCGCGCGAGCGGTCTTGTCCTTGCCGCGCGCATTGCGCCGCTCGTAGGCTTCCAGCGCGTTCTCGATCAGGCTCTCGGCGTCCTCGCCCTCGCGCCAGGAAACCTCGCGCGCGCTTGCGTTGCGCGACAGGCCACGGCCGCCGCGCCGCCGGTGCGCGGCGAAATCCTCGACGCGGTCGTCCTCGTAGTCGCGGCCGCGCTTCTCGCCACGACGGCGCGCGCGTCCATTGTCGCGCATGCGGGCGAGGCGCGCGGAGACGGCGTCGATGTCGTCATCGTCTTGATAGTCGCGGTCGGCGTCCTGGTCGCCGGCGCGCTCGGCGATGACTTCATTGAGCCATTCGCCGACGCTCATGCCTTCGCGCTGGGCGGCCTCGCGGGCCGCTTCCCGCGTATCGAAGCCCACCCCCTTGATGCTCCACGGCGCCGCCTTGTTCATCATCTCATCCGTTGGACCCGGCCTACCGGGCGCGTCGATCGAAAATCGGTACGCAAGAAGCGAATCAGACAGCGAAAACAACCTACCGTCCTCAGGCCGGACTTTCGAGCGCTTATGGTAAACACGAAGTTAAGGACCGACCGGATTCGATACACATCGGCAATCAAGTTGTTTTTACATTTTATACACTTTTAGGTTGCAATGCGTCCGCGAATCACGCTTTCTGTGGGCACCGGCCGTTAGGGCCGGATCGAACCCAGGGGATGCGGGCGACATGGAACGCGGCTTGGAACCTTCATTTGCCGGAGCTGACGGAAGCGCCGACCTGCGCGCGGCGCAGCAGGCCGGAGACCGGCTTTTCACGATCGGCGACATGGCGCGCGCCTACAAGGTGACGCTGCGCGCCCTGCGCTTCTACGAGGACCGAGGGCTGATCAAGCCGATCCGCCACGGCGTCTCCCGCTTCTACGACGCCGCCGCACGCACGCGGTTCGAGACGATCCTGCGCGGCAAGCAGCTCGGCTTCACGCTGACGCAGATCTACGCGATGCTGCCGAAGGAAGAGCCTGCCGCTGCGGCCGAAACGCTGGCGCTCGAGGAAAGCCAGGTGCTGGGCCAGATCGCGCAGCTCGAAAAAAGGCGCGAAGAGCTCGATACGGCGCTGGCAGCGCTGCGCGAGACGCACGGGCGCATGGCCGGCGAAAGCGGCCAGGCATCAAGCGCGGCCTGAGCCAGATCATCCACCTTTTATCCGTTCGCCAAAGGCCCGCCGCACATCGCGGCGGGCCTCGTCATTTGTCGCAAAGGTCCACTCGGCTTGACGGATATGCCTATACAGTTTATATATGAACTATGACGCGCGGATAAGCGCGCTATATCTTCATCAAACATCCGGGAGCGCCCATGCCGACCTACAAGGCCCCTGTCGACGACACCCTCTTCCTGCTGGACGACGTCCTTCACTATTCTCGCTACGACAATCTGCCGGGCTTTTCCGACGCCCCGCGCGACGTGGTCGAGGCCGTGCTCAACGAGGCCGCCAAGATCGCCGAGGAAGTGCTGCAGCCGCTCAACCTCGTCGGCGACCGCGAGGGCTGCAAGCGCGCGGCCGATGGTTCGGTGACGACGCCCAAGGGTTTCAAGGAGGCGTTCAAGGCCTACGCCGAAGGCGGATGGATCAGCCTGCCGATGCCGCCCGAATATGGCGGCCAGGGCCTGCCGCATGTCGTCTCGCACGCGGTCGGCGAATACATGAATTCGGCGAACCAGGCCTTCGCCATGTATCCCGGCCTGACGTCCGGCGCGGTAGCCGCCATTCTCGCGCACGGCTCGGAAGAGCAGAAGCAGCTCTATGGCACGCGCATGATCGCGGGCCAGTGGACCGGCACGATGAACCTGACCGAGCCGCATTGCGGCACGGATCTGGGTCTCCTCAAGACCAAGGCCGTGAAGAACGGCGACGGCTCCTATCACATCACCGGCCAGAAAATCTTCATCTCGGCCGGCGAACACGACATGGCCGAGAACATCATCCACCTCGTGCTCGCGCGCATCGAGGGCGCGCCGGCGGGCGTGAAGGGCATCTCGCTGTTCATCGTCCCGAAGTATGAAGTCTCGAACGAGGGCGCGATCGGCGCGCGCAACGCGGTCACCTGCGGCTCGCTCGAGCACAAGATGGGCATCCACGGCAACGCGACCTGCGTCATGAACTACGACGGCGCCAGGGGTTTCCTGCTGGGACAGGAGAACAAGGGGCTCGCCGCCATGTTC
>JAGRKN010000253.1 GCA_020442275.1 Rhodoblastus sp.
TCGCCATCGGCTTCGAGACGACGACACCGCCGACCGCGATGGCGATCCTCGTCGCTGAGAAGAAGGGGCTCACGAATTTCTCGATCTTCTGCAATCACGTCCTGACGCCGGCCGCGATTCTCGCGATCTTCGAAAGCCCGGAGGTCAAGACGCTCGGCGCGGTGGAGATCGACGGATTTGTCGGCCCGGCGCACGTGTCAACCGTCATCGGCACGCGCCCCTACGAGCCCTTCGCGCGGAGCTATCGCAAGCCCGTCGTCATCTCCGGCTTCGAACCGCTGGATGTCATGCAATCCATCCTGATGCTCGTGCGGCAGATGAACGAAGGGCGGGCGGAGGTCGAGAACCAGTATATCCGCGCAGTCACGCGCGACGGCAATCTGCGCGCGCAGGCGATCGTGGCTGACATGTTCGAGTTGCGCGAGAGCTTCGAATGGCGCGGCCTCGGACAGGTCGCCAACAGCGCGCTGCGCCTGCGCGACGCCTATGCGGCCTTCGACGCCGAGCGCATCTTTCCGATCGCGCGCTCGAACGCGCAGGACAATCCGGCTTGCGAATGCGGTGCTATCCTGCGCGGCGTCAAGAAGCCCGCAGCGTGCAAATTGTTCGGAACGGCCTGCACGCCGGAGACGCCGATGGGCTCCTGCATGGTGTCGTCGGAAGGGGCCTGCGCCGCGCACTGGACGTACGGCCGCTTCCGCGACGCCGCAAAGATGAGGGCCGCCGAATGAGCGGCGCGAAGCGTCCCATCGGGCGCAAGCTCGACCTGAAGAACGGCCGTATCGATCTCACGCATGGCTCGGGCGGCCGCGCCATGGCGCAGCTGATCGCCGATATTTTTCACGCCGCCTTCGACAATGAATGGCTGCGCAGAGCCGACGATCAGGCGGTGTTCGACGTGCCGTCCAGGCGACTCGCGATGACGACCGATGGCTATGTGATCTCGCCGCTATTTTTCCCGGGCGGCGACATCGGTTCGCTCGCCGTGCACGGCACGATCAACGACATCGCCATGTCCGGCGCGCGACCGCTGAAACTCACCGCGAGCTTCATTCTGGAAGAGGGATTTGCGCTCGCCGATCTCAAACGCATCGCCGATTCCATGGGCGAAGCGTCGCGCAGGGCCGGCGTGCCGATCGTCGCCGGCGACACGAAGGTGGTCGAACGCGGCAAGGCGGACGGGGTGTTCATCTCGACCGCGGGGATCGGCGTCGTACCGGAAGGATTGACGCTGTCGGCGAACCGCGCGCGGCCTGGCGATGTCGTGATCGTGTCGGGCTCGGTGGGCGACCATGGCGTCGCGGTTATGTCCTGTCGCGAAAACCTGCAATTCGACACCGATCTTCTTTCGGATTCCGCCGCCTTGCACGAATTGACGGCGCTGATGGTGGCAACCGCTGCGCCCTCCCTGCGCCTCATGCGCGATCCCACGCGCGGCGGGCTTGCCGCGACGCTCAACGAAATCGCGCATCAGTCTGATGTCGGCGTGCGCATTGCCGAAGGCGCCATCCCGATCAAGCCGAGCGTGGCCGCGGCCTGCGAACTGCTCGGTCTCGATCCGCTTTACGTCGCCAATGAAGGAAAGCTCGTCGCTGTCGTCGCGCCGGAGGGCGCGCAAATCCTGCTCGCGGCGATGCGCGACCATCCGCTCGGCGCGGAGGCGGCAATCATCGGCGAGATCGTCGCCGACCAGAACCGCTTCGTGCAGATGACCACGAGCTTCGGCGGCGGGCGGATCGTCGACTGGCTGTCGGGCGAGCAATTGCCGCGGATCTGCTGATCCGCGGCTGCCGCCTTCGTCGCCTCAGACGATCCTGATCGACGACAGTTCGACGCCATTGGGATCGGCCACATGCACCGCGCAGGCGATGCAGGGGTCGAAGGAATGGATCGTGCGCTGGATTTCGATCGGCTGCTTGGGGTTGGCGAGCACATGTCGATCGGCGAGCGCCGCTTCATAGGCGCCGGGCTGGCCCTGCATGTCGCGCGGGCCGGCGTTCCAGGTCGAAGGAACCACCGCCTGGTAATTGGCGATCTTGCCGTCGCGGATCACGATCCAATGCGCGAGGCCGCCACGCGGCGCCTCCATGAAGCCGACGCCTTTGGCCTCCTTCGGCCAGGTGGAAGGCTCCCATTTCGCGGCATTGTGCACGGCGACATTGCCGGCCTTGATGTTGGCGACGAGCGTATCCAGCCAGCCCTTCATCTGGTCGCCGATGATCTTGGTCTCCAGAGTACGCGCGGCCGTGCGGCCGAGCGTCGAGAACATGGCCGTGATCGGCGCGTCGAGTTTCTTCAAGGCGTAGTCGGCGAGCTCCTTCGTTTCCTTGTGCCCGGACGCATAGAGCATCAACACGCGCGCGAGCGGGCCGACTTCCATGGCCTTGCCGCGCCAGCGCGGCGATTTCAACCAGGAATAACCCTTGTCGACGTCGAGCTGCTCGTAAGGCGGCTTCGGTCCGTCATAGGCGAAGGTCGTTTCGCCTTCGTAGGGATGCAGGCCCTTCGCCTTGCCGCCGGAATAATCGTACCAGGAATGCGACACGAACTCCTGTACCTGTGCAGGATCGTTGAGATCGACGGGCTCGATATGCGAGAGGTCGCGGTTGAGAATGACGCCCGCCGGCAGCAGGCGCTTGGCTGGATTCATGCTGCCATCGGCGGGGAAATCACCGAAGGTCATGAAATTGCCGAGGCCTTCGCCGCGCGCGAACCAGTCCTTGTAGAATGACGCGATGGCGAGCGTATCGGGCACGTAGACCTGATCGACGAAGGCGGTCATGCGGCCGATGATGTCGCGCACTTCAGACAGCGCGACGATGTTGAGCGTCGTGGCGGCGGCGCCGCCGCCGACAGCGTTCGGATCGGTCGAGAGCGGCGTCGGCGCGCCGCCGACGAGGAAGTTGGGATGCGGGTTCTTGCCACCGAAGATCGCATGCAGCCGCGCCACATCACGCTGCCAGGCGAGCGCCTCGAGATAATGCGCGACCGCCATCAGATTGGCTTCGGGCGGCAGCTTGTAGGCGGGATGGCCCCAGTATCCGCCGGCGAAAATGCCGAGCTGCCCACCATCGACGAAGCCCTTGAGGCGCTTCTGCACATCCGCGAAATAGCCCGGGCTCGACTTGGCGTAACCCGAAATCGATTGCGCGAGCGAGGAGGTCGCCGCCGGGTCGGCCTTCAGCGCGGAGACGATGTCGACCCAGTCGAGCGCATGCAGATGATAGAAATGCATGACGTGATCGTGCACGTATTGCGCGGCGATCATGAGGTTGCGGATGAGATTGGCGTTGGCGGGAATCTCGTAGGCGAGCGCATTTTCGACCGCGCGGACGGAAGCGATCCCGTGCACCAGCGTGCAGACGCCACAGATGCGCTGCGCAAAGCCCCAGGCTTCGCGCGGATCGCGACCACGCAGGATGATCTCGATGCCGCGCACCATCGTGCCGGAGGAATAGGCGGCCTTGATCGCGCCGGACGCGTCAGTCTCGGCCTCGATCCGCAAATGTCCCTCGATCCTGGTGATCGGATCGACGACGACGCGCTGTGTCATGGCTCAGGTCCCTGATTTCAGTCGACGAGATTGTCGGCCACGAGTTCGAGAAGGTTCTCGATCTTGCGGTCCCACTTCGTATGCTTCGCGCCGAGGTCGAGCGTTATGCGGCACTGGCCGCAGGCTGTGACGAAACGGTCGGCCCCGGCGGCCTCCACTTCGCGCTTCTTCAGCTCGAACGCCTTGTATCGGATCGGATCGGCCCGCGTGTTCGAGACGACGCCGCCGCCGCCGCCGCAACACCAGGTCAGCGCGCGATTGTTTTCGAGTTCGCGCATCTCGAGGCCGAGCGCCGACATCACGTCGCGCGGCGCATTCATCACGCCGCCGCGTCGCACGAGCTGACACGGATCATGGAAGCTCGCGGTCTGGCCGATCGGCTTGACCTTGATCTTGCCGCTCGCGACCACCTCCTGCAGGAACTCGGTCATGTGGATGACGCGCACCGGCAATTTGTCATTGTACCAGCGCGCGGCCTCCCACCGCGCCGCGCCATAGGCGTGGCCGCATTCGGGAAGCACCAGCGTGTGTGCGCCGATCTTGACCGCGCAGTCGATGATCTTGCGCGTCATCTTTTCCTGCAGGTCGGTGTCGCCGTTGAGGTAGCCGATGTTGGAGGCTTCGAATCCCTCTGAATGATAGGTCCAGTCGAGACCGGCCTTGTTGAAGATTTTTGCAGCGTCGGCGAGCGCCTTGGTGTGTTCCGTCAGTTCGGCCGGCGCGACGGTCACGAGATAGTCGGCGCGCTCGCGATCTATCTTGATGTCGACCCCACGCTCCTCGCCGACCTCGCGGACGATGTCGGCGAAATCGTCCGCCGGCGTCGCGGGGCTGCCCCATGCGCGCGCCGTGCGATCCATCAGTTGCAGGCGGTCCGGAATCAGGCCCGCCTTGAACATGCCGTGACGCGCCTTCTTGATGAGCTCGGCGATGTCGATGCCCATCGGGCAGGCGAGCGTGCAACGGCCGCACAAGGTACAGGCGTCGAAGATCAAACGCTCCCATTCCTCGAGCTTCTCGAGCGTCACGCTCGGCACAAGGCCGAACAGACGATAGAGGGGCGCGAACGGCCCGGCGTGGCGGTGATAGGCCTGCTCGAAGGGTTGCAGCTTGTTGATCGGCGTGTAGGCGGGTTCGCC
>JAGRKN010000034.1 GCA_020442275.1 Rhodoblastus sp.
TCCCACAAGCGCTGACGCCGGACACCGCGCCGGTGGCGGCGTCCGGCGAAACGGCGACTTCATCAACACGTCGTTGGTCGAAACCGCGATCATCAAATCTGGGCTCGTCGCGGACGTATTCGTCTACGGAGTGGCGACGCCGCAGAACGTAGCGGGAGAAAAGACACTCGTGGCGGCCGTCGTCCCACGTCTGGCGAATTTCAGCGAAGCGGCGCTGATCGAGTATTGCCACAAGGCGCTGCAAAGGCGGGATGTCCCGGAAATCGTGCAGGTCCTGCGTGAAATTCCGAAAACCGTCTCGGAAAAGCCGATTGAGCGGGCTTGCATCGAGCAACTAGAGCGGTTCACGATCACGGTCGGCGAACGTAAGAGATGCTCAAGATAGCCGCACGACTGTCGCGTCGACAAGCGCCAGCGCGCCTTTTTCGATAGCGCGATGAGGACTGTTTCGGATTTCGACAACCCAGTTCTTCCTATCGTCATCAAACGCGCGATCGTACGCTGGGATCGCGCGAGCTTACCACCGTCTCCGCGTCATCCGGAAATCAAAAGCGGTCAGCCGTGCAAGATCTTGTCCGTTCTCACGTCGCTGCACTCTGCGGCGTCTCGGGTTGGTCCGCAAGCCATGTCCGAGACGCTGTTTGGTCCTACGGGTGAAGAACGACCGGCTAATGTCAAATGGGGATCGGCCGTGGCCGGCCGTCGTTGTCGATTGCACAGAATGTGAAGACGCCGTCAGTCACCTTGTCCCTGTCTCCGACGCGCCCTCGCAGAACCCATGCCTCCAGATGGATGGCGAGCGAAGTTCTCCCTACGCGGTCGATATCGCTGTATACGCAGAGAACGTCGCCAATCTTGACGGGGCGTATAAATTTCATCGAGTCGATGGCGACAGTCGCAACACGCCCGTTGGCGCGTCGTCCCGCGCAGATTCCTGCTGCAATGTCCATCTGAGACAAGACCCAACCGCCGAAAATGTCGCCGCTCGGGTTTGCGTCAGCCGGCATTGCGAGCGTCCGCGTCGTCAAATCGCCGCGCGGTTCCGATGATGCGCTATCCATTAGACTATCCTCCCGATCGCAGTCCGGGGGCGAAGAACCTCACATCGCCGAATCACTGCGCGCGATGACGATTTGCTGCCGGAAAGCTCAACTGGCCTTCGCTTTGACGTAGCGTCCAGGAGCCGCCTCGAGCTTTGGATACTCATCGCTCCCCAGCGACCGGGGCGCCCCGCGCCGCTCGCCGCCATTCTGCGCGAGCCATTGCCACCAGTCGTTCCACCAGCTGCCACGTTTTTCGACGGCGTTCGAAAGCCACTCGTCGCCGGTCGGCGGCAGGCTTTCGCCGGTCCAGTAGCTTCGGCGATCTTTCGACGCAGGATTGATTACGCCGGCGATATGGCCGCTCGCGCCGAGTACGAAGCGGCGAGGCCCGGTGAACAATTGAGTTGTCAGATAGGCCGATCGCCAGGGGACGATGTGATCCTCGGCCGTTGCGAGAACGTAACTGGGTATGTCCACCCTGGCCAAATCGACAGGCGTATCGCAGACCGTCAGCCTGTTCGGCGTCCGAAGATTGTTCTCCAGATACATATTCCGCAGGTACCAGCAATACATAGGTCCCGCGAGATTGGTCACGTCGGAATTCCAAAACAGAAGATCAAAGCGCTCCGGCGACTTTCCCTTCAGATAGCCGTTTACGACATTCGGCCAGATCAGATCGTTGGCGCGCAGGGTCTGGAATACAAATCCGAGTTCGGCGCCACGATATATGCCGCCTGCCCCGATCGCCTGCTCTCTCTGAGCGACGCTCATCTCATCAACGAAAATGCCGAGATCCCCGGGCTGCTCGAAATCGAGCATCGTCGTCAGCAATGTGACGCTTGCAACAGATTCATCGGCGCGCGATCTAAGCACCGCCAGCGCCGTAGACAGGATCGTCCCGCCGACGCACCATCCGACCACATTGACCTTGTCGCCACCCGCGATCGCATGCGCGACGCGGATCGCCTGGATCGCGCCGCGCTCCACGTAGTCGTCCCAGCCGAATTTATCGCAGGTTTCGTCCGGATTGCGCCAGGATACAAGGAATACGGTCTGTCCCTTGTCCAAGGCAAACCGAACGAACGAATTATCCGGCTGCAAATCGAGAATGTAGAATTTGTTGATACACGGCGGAACGATAAGGAGTGGTCGCGAACAAACCTCGGCGGTCGTGGCTCGATATTGGATCAGTTGAAACAGATCGTTTTCGAACACGACGGCGCCTTCGGTCGTCGCGACATCGCGCCCGACTTCAAATGCGGTCTCATCGGTTATCGTGAGACTGCCCCTGTCCATGTCGGTCAGCATATTGTCGAGCCCGGCCTTGAGGCTCTCACCTTCCGTATCCATAGCGAGCTTCAACGCATCCGGATTGGTTGCGACGAAATTGGTCGGAGACATTGCGTCGATGAATTGTTGCGTGAAAAACCTCACCCTCTTCCTGGCGCCTTCGTCCATCGACATTGCCTCGATGAGACCGTTGAGATAGTTTGAATTGAGCAGGTAGTTCTGCTTGAGCAAGCTGAATACCGGATTGGTTCGCCAGTCGGCCGAAGAGAAGCGGCGATCGCCCTTTGCAGGGAGAATTGCCGGTACGGGAGCGCCCCCTGCAGCCACCTCGCCTGTATGCGTCAAAAGCGCGAGCAGCTGCTCGGTATAGCGGGCATGAACTTCACTCAGTGTCGTCGCAACGCCCTCCGCGTCACCCTTTGTCGAGAAAGGCTCGAGTGAGCTGAGCGCCTTCCAGACGTCCAATGCAGATTTGAAATATCCGTCCACGTATTCGTCGGGCATATTGTAAGGTCGTTGCATCGTCAGTCCCCGTTTTTGGACGACCGTCGCCGTCGGCCCGCTGTAGCGATTCAGCGGGCCTGGCGCAGCAGGCGATCCATGCTTCAATCAGGACGCTGGCGGTGGGATGGGAACCGATCTGTTCCCGGACACCCCAGACCTAATTCGACTATTTTGCTCTTCAGATCATGGTCTGGCCGCCATTGGCCGAAATCGTTGACCCCGTGATGAACCCGGCGTCGTCGGAGGCGAGAAACACGACTGCGCGCGCGATTTCCTCGGGCTCGCCGAGACGGCCGACCGGAATATAGGGAAGGATCGCCTTGGCGAGCACGTCCGGGTTGATCGCCTTGACCATCTCGGTGGCGATGTAGCCGGGGCAGATGGCGTTGGCGGTGATGCCGAACTTCGCGCCTTCCTGCGCCAGCGCCTTCACGAAGCCGATGTCGCCGGCCTTGGCCGCCGAATAGTTCACCTGGCCCGCCTGGCCCTTCTGGCCGTTGATTGAGGAGATGCAGATCACGCGACCGAACTTGCGCTCACGCATGCCTTCCCACACGGGCCTCGTCATGTTGAACAGCGAGTTCAGGTTGGTGTTGATGACGCCGTACCACTGGTCCTTGGTCATCTTGTGGAACATACCATCCTTGGTGATGCCGGCGTTGTTCACGAGTACGTCCACGGGACCCAGATCGGCCTCGACCTGCTTCAGGCCGGCGGCGCAGGCGTCGAAGTCCGAGACGTCCCACTTGTAGACGTTGATGCCGGTCTCGGCCTTGAATTTCGCCGCCGCCTCGTCGTTGCCGGCATAGCTCGCCGCGACCTTGTAGCCCGCCGCCTTCAGCGCCTTCGAAATCGCCTCGCCGATGCCGCGCGTGCCGCCCGTAACTACTGCAACTCTGGACATATTGCCTTCTCCTCTCGCCTAAACCAATTCAAACCAACCGTCAGCCCGACAGATCGATTACCCGGCCTTCTCTCTGATGAGATCGACATCGATGCCCAAGCGTTTGATCTTGTCGTAGAGAGTCTGCTTGGGAATGCCGAGAGAAGCGGCGGCGGATTGGACGTCGCCGTTCCTCTTTCTCAAAGCGTCCCCGACCAGCGCGCGCTCGATGCTTTCAAGCCGCTGCGGAAGCGAAGGGTTGCTTTCCACGCAATCAGACGTCCTCAGCATGCCTTCACCCGCGACACCCAGAACGAAGCGATCCGCCACATTGCGCAATTCACGGACGTTTCCGGGCCACGAGTGCGACAGCAACTGAGAATGAAGCTTGTCTGTTAGCAGGGGCGCTTCACGATTGAACCGCCGAGCGGCCTCCAGCGTGAAATGTTCAAACAAGAGCGGAATATCTTCACGACGCTCCCGCAGCGGCGGCAATTCGATAAAGGCGACGCCGATGCGATAGTACAGGTCCGCTCGGAAGAGCTTGCGGTCGCTGAGCTGGATCAGATCGACTTTGCTGGCGGCAATGACGCGGCAGTTCGTCGGAATCGACTTGTTCGAGCCGATCCGCTCGATCGCGCGATCCTGAAGCGAGCGCAGCAGTTTGACCTGGACGCTGAGCGGCATGCTCTCGATCTCGTCGAGAAAAAGCGTGCCTCCATTAGCAAATTCGAACTTTCCGATCCTCTGACGGGTCGCCCCGGTAAAGGCGCCAACCTCATGCCCGAACAGCTCGCTTTCCACGAGCGCTTCAGGCAGGCCGCCGCAGTTGACCGCGACATAATTCCCGTTGCGTCGAGAGCTGTGCGAATGAAGGCATCGCGCCACGACATCCTTGCCAGTCCCGGTCTCGCCATAGATCGTAACATCGACGTCGGTCGGGGCCAACGCTTCCACGAGCTTGCGAACCTTCCGAATCTGCGGCGAGCGTCCGAGCAACGTCGATTCGATCGCATGCAGATCGGCCAGCGCCGTACGCAATTCTCGAATTTCGAGCGTAAGCCGACGTTTCTCCGCCGCGCGCTTGATCACGGACACGAGATGCTCTGACGTGCACGGCTTTTCAATGAAATCGTACGCGCCGTCGCGCATGGCCTGAACCGCCATTGCAATGTCGCCATGCCCAGTGATGAGGATTACGGGGAGCTCGCTATCGATCCCTCGGATCTCGGCTGCCCAATCGAGCCCGCTGATACCTCCAAGCTTGACGTCGCACACAACAATCGCTCGCACGTTCGGATGGACCGCGGAGCGCGCGGCCTCAGCCGAGGCGAAGGCGCGGACCTCGAAGCCTGCGAGTTTCAGCGCCTGGACGCCGCCCGCACGCACGTCGTTGTCGTCCTCGACGTAGATCGCCTCGATCGGAAGTTCGCCAGTCATTGAGTAGACTCCGGCAACTCCGTGGCGGGGAAATCGACTACGAATTCTGCGCCCACCGGCTCGCGATTGACAACGGTGATCTTCCCGCCAAGAGACCTGACGATATGCTCGCAAAGCATGAGCCCGAGGCCGAGCCCTTTGCCGGGCGGCTTCGAGGTCACGAAAGGATCAAACAGGCGCGACATCATCTCTTCTGGAATTCGCGGGCCGCTATTTGCAATCACGATCCTGCATCGGCCATCCTGCAGGGCCGTTCCGATGTCTATCCGTCGCTCCCGGACGGTTTCCACTGCGTCGAGGGCGTTGGCGATGATATTGATAAGGACTTGCTCAAGCCGCGCGCCATTGGCGAGAACGGCGGCGCGCGCGTCGACATCGGTTCTGATCTCGACGCCGCTCGACCTGATCCGGTCGCGGAGCAGAAGAAGAACATTGTCGACCGATTTCCGGATGAGTTCCGGCTCGATCGGATCGCCGGCCTTGTAGGCGAAAACGCGTAGCTGGTTTGTGAGACGGCCGAGCCTGCCAACAAGATCCCCTATCCTGCCGAGGTTGTCCCGCGCCTCGTCCAGCTGCCCCCGCTCTACCAATACGCCAGCATTGTCAGACACCGTCTGCAGCGCAGCCAGAGGCTGGTTCAACTCGTGCACGATCCCTGCCGATATCTGGCCGAGCGTTGCAAGCTTTTCGGCATGAACGAGTTCGGCCTGCGTCGACCGCAATTCGGCCGTCCGTTCCAGAACCTTTGTTTCGAGAAGATCGTTCGCCGATTTCAGAGCCGCCTTGCCCGCAAGCTGCTGGGCGATCTCGCGCCGGCGCTGCAGTGACACAACGGCGCCGAGAACGACAACCAGCGCCGCAAGTCCCGAAATGGCGCCGGAGGCCAGCGCCGGGCGGACCACGGCGGCGCTGTCGGAGAGAACCATCAGGCGCCAGAGGCCGTCGTTGATGGATGTTTCTCCAATGACAAACGACCCGCCGTCAGGCGTCTCGATGCGTTGCGTCTCATCCTGAGAGCTGCCGACAATCCGCCAGTCGAGCGAGCTCAGGTTGGCGTCGCCATATCGACGCGCGGTGGCGATCTGGTCTACCGCGGCTTGACTGAGGGGCCGCACCGGGCGGTAGCGCCAGTCGTCGCGCGCAGACAGGATGATGACGCCGTACTCGTCCAGGACAATTGCATTGTCGCCGTTGCGTCGCCATTCCTGTTCGAACGCGGATAAATTGACCTTCACCGTAGCGACGCCTTTAACCGCATTGTCCGCGGTCAGAGCATAGGATTGGTAGTAACCGGCTCGCGCGCTGGTAATGCCGACGCCGAAGAAACGTCCCGTCCCGTTTGCGAGAGCAGATTGCACGTAGGGACGATACGAAAGATCCTGACCAAGTGGCGTGCCCGGCCGATCAAAATCGGCAGCCGCGAGCACGATTCCCCTCTTGCTCAAGAGGTAGAGATTGTCGGCCCCCGCCAGCGCATTAGCGGATCTGAGATAGAGGCTCACGGCCCGGCGGAGGGCTTCTTCGTCCGGATTTTCGAGGAGTTGCAGCGCGCCATCCGACGTCTCGATCAAGGAAGGCAGGAATGCAAAGCGTGCAAGCTGACCGTCGAGCCGCGCGGCCTCTACGACCGAGCTCTGCAACGCCGCCACGTGCGCGCGCGTGGTCGCTTGTGTCCGAACGACTTGATACCCTGTCCACGCGGCGCCGGCCACGGTCGCAACAGTGGTCAAGAGTACGCCGAGCAATGTCCCAGGCGACGAGCCCAGTGCCCGCAACCGAAGCGGGAGCATTTCCGCCGACCTGGACAGAACTTCCGTCATTGCGCGTATCCAGAACGGTCGATCGTCATTTTAGGCATTCACGCATAGTGGAGCCGCCCGATCTTGCCCCGGAATACCCGGTACGAGAAGATCGTATAGGCAACGATCGCCGGCAGAGAGATGCAGACACCGACGAGAATTGCCTTGAGAGCCGCCGGACTGCTTGCCGCCTCCCAGATTGTCAGGCGATCGATGACCACGAACGGGAACAGACTGTAGCTCAGGCCGAGGAAGCTGAGGAAGTAGACGAAAATCAGCAGAACGAACGGCAGCCAGCAGAGGTTGCCGCGGATGGCGTCAGACCCAAGAAGCAGTCGGACCGCCAGAAGCGTCACCCCTGTCGTGATCGGGATCGCGATCACCGCAATCAAAGCGGGTAGCGCAAACCACCTGGCGCGAACCGTCTCACTGACCCAAGGCGTCGCCATCGAAATCAGAACCAGTCCACCGATCATCGCCGGCCAGGCGATCTTCGCCCACCCGATCGCGCGAGCTTGCAACGGACCATCGGTCTTCATGATGATCCAGCTCGCGCCCAACAGGGCGTATGACATCGGAAGCGCCAGCGCGATAGCCGCGGCAAAAACCGGATAATTCCATCCGGTCCCGAAGCCGCTGATATAACGGCCGAGCATCCACCCCTGAGCGACCGAGGCGAGCATCGATCCTCCGATGAAGAGCCTGTCCCACATGATCTTGCGGTCCGACCGCGCTTTCACCCGAAAATCGAAGGCCGCCCCACGGAGAATCAGGCCGACCAGCATGAAGGCGGTCGGCAGATAGAGTTCGGTCAGGATGAGACCGTGCGCCTTGGGAAAAGCAATCAGCAGGACACCGACGCC
>JAGRKN010000254.1 GCA_020442275.1 Rhodoblastus sp.
GGCGTCTCGAAGGATGGCCGCATCCCCCATGCTTCGAGACGCGGGCTCCGCCCGCTCCTCAGCATGAGGGGTGTATTCCCATAAGGACATACCCTTGGCCGGTCCCCGCGAAGGCAATCTCGAGGCGCCGACGCGCCATCCGCTCGATTGGCGCAATCCCGAATTCTACGACGAGGGCAAGCTGTTCCACGAGATGGAGCGCGTCTTCGACATCTGCCACGGCTGCCGTCGCTGCGTCAGCCTGTGCCAGTCCTTCCCGGTCCTGTTCGATCTCGTCGACGAATCCGAATCGATGGAAGTCGATGGCGTGGCCAAGGCCGACTACTGGAAGGTGGTCGACCAGTGCTACCTGTGCGACCTCTGCTACATGACCAAGTGCCCCTACGTGCCGCCGCACGAGTGGAACCTCGACTTTCCGCATCTGATGCTGCGCGCCAAGGCGGTGCGTCACAGCCGAGAAGGCGCGAATTTCCGCGACCGCACGCTGACCTCGACCGACATGATGGGCGGCCTCATCGCCAATCCGGTCGTCGCGCCGATCGTCAACGCCGCTAACCGGAGCGAGAAATTGCGCGAGGCGCTGGACCGCGCCATCGGCATCCATCCCAAGGCCTGGACGCCCGAATATACGACAAAGACGCTGCGCAGCCGTCTGGCGCAGCTGCCGGCAGACACGCAGGGCGAGGCGGCCGGGCGCACGACCGGCAAGGTCGCGCTGTTCGCCACCTGCTTCATGAACGCCAATGAGCCCGCGCCCGGCGAGGATCTCGTCGCCGTCTTCGCGCACAACGGCATTCCCGTCACAATTGCGCAAAAGGAAAAATGCTGCGGCATGCCGAAGCTCGAACTCGGCGACCTCGAGGCGGTGAAGCGCGCGCGCGACGAGAATATTCCGGTGCTGGCGAAGCTCGTCGACGAGGGCTGGGACCTGACCGCGCTCGTGCCGTCCTGCGTGCTTATGTTCAAGCAGGAACTGCCGCTGATGTTCCCGGACGATCCCGACGTGCAGAAGGTGCGCGCGGCCTTCTTCGATCCCTTCGAATATCTCATGCTGCGCCACAGGGAAGGCAAGCTGAAGACCGACTTCAAACAGGGGCTCGGCAAGGTCGCCTATCACGCCGCCTGCCACCAGCGCGTGCAGAACATCGGGCCGAAGACCAAGGAAATCCTGTCGCTCATTCCCGATACGGAACTCGAGACGATCGAGCGCTGCTCGGGCCATGACGGCACCTATGCCGTCAAGAGCGAGTTCCACGACCTCGCGATGAAGATCGTCAAACCCGTTGTTTCGCGCGTCGAGCAGGCGCAGCCCGATCACATCAGTTCGGATTGCGCCATGGCCGGCCATCACATCGCGCATGCGCGCGCCAAGGGCGATCAGCCGGAACATCCGATCACGCTGCTGCGCAAAGCCTATGGAGTATGACCATGCTGCGGCATGAAGACCTGTACAGCCTCGAACAATATGCCCGCGAGCGGCCTGCCTTCCGAGCGAAGGTGATGGCGCACAAGAAGGTGCGGCTGGTCGAGCTCGGCAAGCACGCCTCGCTGCATTTCGAAGATGCGCTGACGATGAAGTATCAGGTGCAGGAAATGCTACGGCTGGAGCGCATCTTCGAGCCGGAGCTGATCCAGGAGGAGCTCGACGTCTACAATCCCCTGATCCCCGATGGCCTCAACTGGAAGGCGACCTTCATGGTCGAATATCCCGACGTCGAGGAGCGCAAGCGCCAGCTCGCTCGCCTCATCGGCGTCGAAACCGCCGTGTGGGTTCAGATCGCCGATTTCGCGCGGGTGAATCCGATCGCGAATGAGGATCTCGATCGTGCGACCGAGGACAAGACATCCGCCGTGCATTTCCTGCGGTTCGAGCTGACGCCGGAGATGGCGGCCGCCGCCAAGGCGGGCGCGGCTATCCGCATGGGCATCGACCACCCGAACTACCAGGCCGAACTGACGCTCGCTCCGGCTGTGCGGGATTCGCTGTCCGCCGATCTCGCCTGAGTTTTATCGCCGCATGCCCGCGTGACCTTGCGCCGGGCGTGCGGCCTTTTGGCGCATCCGCGCTTTTCGCGCGCGGCCGCCTCGAGGCGACTTGCGCTGTTCCGCTCCAGCCGCTTTGATATCAAGACATCCGAATGTGCCGTTTCAATCAGCCGCGACTATAAGCGGCGGGCACGCGGGAGCGGGAGGATTGCATGGAAGGTTTGCGGGCGTTTCTGTCCGAGAATTCGGCCGTGGCGCAGGCCGTCGGCGGCCTCGTCATCGGCATTTTCTTCGGCGCCGTCATCCAGCGCACGAATTTCTGCGCCATGGGCGGTATTTCCGACATGCTGACTTTCGGCGACACGCGCCGCTTTCGCGCCTGGGTTCTGGCGAGCGCGGTGGCGCTGCTTGGCGCGCAGGCTCTTGCCGCGGCGGGAATCGTCGACCTCTCCAAGTCCATGTACATGGGAACGACCTTCGACTGGCTCGGCGCCATCATCGGCGGCCTGATGTTCGGCTTCGGCATGTGTTTTGCCGGCGGCTGCGCCAGTCGAAATCTGGTGCGGGCGGGCGCGGGCGACTTGCGCGCGCTGTTCATCGTCATCCTCATGGGTATCGCCGCCTATGCCGCCATCGGCGGCCTGCTCGGCCCGCTGCGCGCCGATCTGTCCAACGCCACGGCGCTGAAGCTTGACGCCTTCGGCATGAGCGACCAGGGGCTCGGCACGCTCATCGCCAAGGTCGGCAAGCTCGCCCCCTCGACCGCGGTCGCGATCGCGACCGCCATCGCCGCGGTCGCCATGCTCGCCTATTGCTTCGCCAATGCGGAGTTCCGCTCCTCGCCCGTGCATATCGCCTCGGGCGTGCTTGTCGGCCTCGCGGCGGCGGCGGGCTGGGCGCTGACAGGCCTGTCGCTTGACGAGATGGCGGCTTCGGCCGCGCCACAGTCGATCAGCTTCGTGCGTCCGTCCGGCGATACGCTCGAATGGATCCAGCGCTTCACGGCGCAGCGCATTCCGAGTTTTGCCGTCACCTCCGTGTTCGGGGTGATGATTGGCGCCTTTTTCGCCGCAATCGCCTCTGGCCGCTTCCGACTGTCGACCTTCGTCGATTCCTCGGACACGCTGCGCAGCATGTTCGGCGCGGTGTTCATGGGCGTCGGCGGCGTGGTGGCGCTTGGCTGCACCATGGGGCAGGCGATCACGGGCGTCTCGACGCTGGCGATCGGCTCGTTCATCGCCTTCGCGGCGATCATCGTCGGCGGGATCGCCGGCATCAAGACGATCGAGCGGATGGCGTAATGCGCTTCTTTGCTAAGCAGGAACAAGCCGCGTCATTGCGAGCGAAGCGAAGCAATCCATCCCCGGGTTCTGATCCACATGCGGGGATGGATCGCCACGTCGCTTCGCTCCTCGCGATGACGGCCAGACGTATTGTTCCAGAACGGCATGCTATCCCCGGAACTGCACGCCGCCATCCACATCGATCACGCTGCCGCTGACATAGGCCAGCCGGTCCGACGCCAGCATGGCGGTCAGCGCCGCGATTTCTTCAGGCTCCGCCGGCCGGCCGAAGGGCAGGCCCGACAGGAATTCCTCCCAGCGGCTGTCGTCGCCGTTGTCGCGCTGGCGCGCGCGGGCCTTCGACAATTCGATGATGCGGTCGGTGCGCGTGGCGGCGGGGTTGATCCCGACAACGCGTACATTGCTGTCCGGCGTCTTGCCGCCGAGCGCCTTGGTAAAGGAGATGAGCGCCGCATTGCCGGCGGCGCCGCACACATAGTCCCAGCGCGGCGAAACGCCAGCGAGCCCGATGATGTTGACGATGCAGCCGGAGCGCCGCTGCATCATCGCGGGCAGATAGAGTTGCGTGAGGTGGATGTAGCCGAAAACCTTGAGGCTCCACGCCTCCTGCCATGTCTCCATCGACAGGCCCAGAATGTTGCCGCCGGGAATGGCGCCGGCGTTGTTGACCAGAATGTCGGGCGCGGGCACGGCGGCGGCGAGTTTCACGCGATCCCCGGCCTTCGAAAGATCAGCGGCGAAGACTTGCGCCTGCGAGCCCACCAGCTTCTGCGCCTCCGCCAGACGCCCGGCGTCGCGTGAGACGAGCGTGACCGTGCAGCCTTCCGCAGCCAACGCCTTGGCGCAGGCAAGCCCGATGCCCTTGGACGCGCCGGTGAC
>JAGRKN010000255.1 GCA_020442275.1 Rhodoblastus sp.
TCCGGGCCGAAGGCGTCGTATTTTTTCGGCATCACGCGCGGCGGCGGCACGATGCCGAGCACTTTCGCTTTCGCGCTCGGCTCCGCGCGCACGTTGAGGCCGGCCGGGTCCTTGTCGTTCGACCATGCGGTCATTGAGCACGGTTCGACGCCGGCGGGCAGGTTCGGCGCGTCGCCGCGGCGTTCGTCTTCAAATGCGCGCGCCTCGTCGACGACGGGGTCGTCGCCCGGCTTGCGCTTGACGGTCTCGCTGGCGACGACCGCGAGCTTGCCGTCTTCGACGGCGAGGCGCGCGACGCCGATGTCGGTCGCCTCGAAGGCGCTCGCAGGCTTCGCGCCGCCGTCGCGTATCAGCGCGATTCGGCCTTCCATCGTTTCGATGTCGATGGAGAGATTCTGTCCGGCGTCGCGACGGTCCGGATCGACCTTCATCTGCTCCCGCCAGCCGAAAGCCGAGAGGCCGGCGACACCGGCGTCCGTCACGCGATAGAGCCCGCGATGTCGCGGCGACAGGCGCACGAGGATCGCGTCGTTCTTCTTCACCACTTGCGGCGCGAAGCGCGTCGCATTGTCGAGCGGGTCGGGCGGCAGGACGATGCGGCCGAGCGAGCGTGGGCCGGAAGGTTCGACGCGCAGGAATTCGACCATCTGCACGTTCATCTTGATCTGGCTTTCCGCGTCGGAAAAGAAATCCGAGAGGATCAGCCGCAGCGCGCCGCCATCGACTTGATGCTCCGACTGCGAGACGGTCTTGCAGGATTTCGCCATGAACCCGCCCGCCGTTTCACCCTGTGGCGTAACAGCGTTCACGAAATCCGGATCGGCGGCGAGGTTCATGCCGGCGATCGTGCAGGGGCGTTCGGCGGATTGTTCGGCCGCGTGCGCCTGGGCCGTCAGCGCGGCAAGGGCGAAGGAAACGAGGCAGGCGGAGAGGCGCATTCGGGCTCCACGGGTTCGGCGGCGCGGGGCCACATCTGAACCCGTGTGTCAGGCGCGTGCAAAACCTTCTGTGAGAGAATGCACAGGCCGGATCATTCCGCTGGCACGGTGACCGGCGCCGCGGCGCGACGATTGCGGGTGATCGCCAATGCGCCGACGAGCGCGGCCAGCACCACGACGCCCTGCGCGGCCAGCGCCTCGATGCTGGGGTTGAATCCGAGCGCGGAAATCTTGTCGTCGAAGGGCGCGGCCGTGTAGCTCAGCAGCATCTGCTCCTGCAATTCCTGCATGGCGGCCCCGATGAAGCGCAGGCCCATGACGAACAGCATGGCGGAAGTAGCGAGGAACACCGGGCGAAGCGGCAGCCGCAGCGCCAGCCATTGCATGGCGTAGAAGAAGGCGACGAGCAGCGCGGCGGCGCCGGCGAGGCCGCCGAGCAGGCCGGCGCTCCAGCCGCCGCTGGTCGAGGCGAGCGCATGCACGAACAGGATGGTCTCGGCGCCTTCGCGGAAAACGGCGAGGAAGGCGACGCCGGCCAGCGACAGCGACCCGGGGGATGCGAGCGAGCGGTCGGCGATGCGCTTCAGCTCGGCGGTCCAGGCGGCAGGGTCCTGCTTCAGGAACAGCCAGCCGCTCATGTAGAGCATCAGCACGGCGGCGACGCCCATGACGATCGCCTCGATGCGATCGTCATGCGCGCCATTGAAGAATGTCGCGAAGACGACGGCCGCCGCGATGGAGGCGACAATCGCTGCGACAGCGCCCGTGTAGAGAGCGGAGACCTGCGCGCGAGCGCCCGCACGGGTCAGAAATGCGGCGAGACCGCCGATGACCAGCATGGCCTCGACGCCTTCGCGCAGAAGGATCGATCCGGATTGCAGGGCGATGGCGAGGCCGTTCATGTCCGTTTCCCGACAGAAGTCTAGCGATGTCGACCCTACATGCAGCGAACGGGCCGTCGCGCCAATGGAAAATCTTGATCGAGGCGCAATTCAGAACCGTTCTAACGCCAGGCCGCGTCAGGGCGTCGCAGTTCGCGCCGCGTTTGCCGCATTCTGGCC
>JAGRKN010000035.1:0-625 GCA_020442275.1 Rhodoblastus sp.
GCGAGCCCCAGCGTACGCGCGCGGTCCTGCGTCGGCGCGACGCCGCTGTGACCCAGGAGCGCGAGAAAGGCGACATCGGATCGGTCCGTCGCGGCGCTCAGCGCGGCGCGCGCGAACGCGCCGGCTTGGGTCGCCCCGAGCGGTTCGCCGCCGGAATCGTCGACACTCAGGCCCCAGCGTGCGAGTTCCGCGCGCACCCGTCGCGCTATGGCGCGATCCGGCGTGATCAGCGCCGCTGTCTTGTGTGGCGTTTCCAATGTTTCGCGCAGGCAGATCGCGATGGCGAGCGCCTCTTCGCGTTCGTCGGCGGCTTCGACCAGGCTGACGCCGGCGAGCGCGTCCGCGCGCTCGTTTCCGTGCGCGGCGATGAAGGCGCGCCAGTTCGGCGTCGACTCGCTCGGCGTCAAAGCCTGTGAGAGGAAACGCCGCCGCTCGTTCAGCGCGTCTCCCGGCTCGGCGAGCGCGCGTACATCCTCACGCGAAACCTCGAGGCGCGTCAGCAATCGCGCGAGCGCGGCTTGCGGATGGCCGTGCCCCGGCTCGCTCCCTTCCTCCGCGCCGGAAATCAACCGCCAGTCCTTGTCTGGCATGATGTCGTCGAGGCCGGGCAGGATCACGGCGCCGC
>JAGRKN010000035.1:714-1936 GCA_020442275.1 Rhodoblastus sp.
CGATCGATCAGTCGCGCGCGCCGCGTCGCGAGATCGATCGCGTTGCGTTCTCTCAGAATGTCCGGCCAGAGCTCGATCGCGATCTTCAGGAATTCCGCCGAAATGCCCCAGTAGCGGTCGTAATCTTCCGCCGCCAGGCGTCGGACCGCCGACCAGTGCGCGCCTTCGACGATGAATTCGTCGATGAGGTCAGCCAGCTCTCCGGCAAGCGCCAGCGCATCCGCAGGCGTCGCGCCGACGACGAGCGTCTGGGCGGCGTCGGTGATGATCTCGCCGTCTCGTCCGACGCCGACGATTGCGCCGCGCAATTGCTGCGACCAGCGATGGACGAGGGAAGCCAGCAGGAAGCGGCGCTCGATCTCGCCGATCGCTGGCGGGATCGAGGGATCGAAAGACGCGAAGGCCTCGTCGGGCTCGGCGAACAGCGAGGCTTCTTCATCGACCGCGCCGAGCGGCCGGATCTTCGGCAACAGAGTCGCGCCACGCTTCGATTGCGCCGCGAATTCCGCGATCAGCGCGCGGGTCGCGCGCCGCGTCGGAACGTAGATCGTCAGGTCGGTCAGCGCCAGCGGCCCCGCCGCGTGGGAAAGGCCGGGTATGATCGCGCCGTCGAGCAACTCGCGCACGAAGGTCGCGAGATAGGGAACGCCCGGTGGAATCGTGAAGAGGCGCGGGCGCGCCATGGTCAGGCCGCAGGCCGCGCGTAGGCGCGTTCGGCCTCCTCGATCGCCTCCGGCGTGCCGACATGCAGCCATTGCCCATTGAGGCGCAATCCCCGAAGCCGGCCAGCCTCCGCCGCGCGAAAGAAGTAAGGCGCGAGGCGAAACACGTCTCCCTGCGCATCCTTGAACAGGCTTGCCTTCACGATGCCGACGCCGGCATAGACGAAAGCCGAGACTTCACGTTCCGCGCGCTTGGTCAGGCGACCATCCGGCGCCATGTGGAAATCCCCCGGCCAGTCGACGCCGACGCTGCCCGAGGTCGCCGCCACCAACAGCAAAATGTCCATCTCATCCGGTCGCCACGCCTCCCGCATCGCGGCGATCGTGGAGTGCGGGCCTTCGAGCCACACCGCATCCGTGTTGCAGATGAAGAAGTCGGCGTCGCCGATCAGCGGCAGAACCTTCCTGATGCCGCCGCCCTGGTCGAGCAGCTTCGCGCGCTCGTCGGAGATGACGATTTGCGGCCGCGTGCGGCCATTCAGATGCGTTTCGATCTGGTC
>JAGRKN010000256.1:0-2035 GCA_020442275.1 Rhodoblastus sp.
GGCCGATTTGACGACACGCCCTAATCCCTGATATCCGGCTCCACCAGCTTCGCCAGATTGCGCAGGGATTCCTGCCAGCCGAGATAGCAGGCTTCCGTCGGGATCATGTCGGGAATGCCCTCCTGCACGATCTCGATTTCCGTCCCTACCGAAACCGCGCGAAGGTTCACCGTCACCTGCATTTCGCCGGGCAGGTTGGGGTCGTCGAAACGATCGGTGTAGCGCAGGCGCCTGGCCGGCTCGAGTTCGAGATATGTACCGCCGAAGGCGTGGCTGTGCCCTGTGGTGAAATTGCGGAACGAGGCGCGATGCGCGCCGCCGACCCGCGCATCGAGCTGGTGCACGGTGCAGACAAAACCGTTCGGCGGCAGCCATTTCGCCAGCGCGTCCGGCTCCAGAAAGGCGCGGTAGATTTTTTCGGGCGGGGCGGTCAGCACGCGATGCAGATGAATGGAACCGGGCATATCAGGCTCCTGTGAGGCGCGGCTTCGCCGCGATTTCCACCGGCAAATGGCTCACGGGCCGCCCGAGACAAGCCCGTCCGGGCGCCTTATGCGCCGAGCGGTTTCCACAACGCCCGCGCCCTCGCTACCATGCGCGCCGGGCAAGGGGGCTCGGGCGTTGAAACCCAATCGCTGGATCATCTTGGTCGCGCTGTTCGCGGCGCGCGCGAGCGTCGGCTTTCAGTATCAGCTTGTCGCTTCTTCCGCCCCCTACCTGCGCCGGGCGCTCGGCGTCGATATCGACCAGATCGGCGTGCTCATCGGCGCCTATTTCATCACCGGCCTGTTTCTGACGCTGCCGGCCGGCGTCATCGGCGCGCGTTTTGGCGCGCGGGCGACCGTCTTGGCGGGCCTTGCCCTGATGACGCTCGGCAGCCTCGTCGCGGCCTTCGTGGATGTCTGGCTCTGGCAGCTCGCCGCGCGAATTCTGGCGGGCGCCGGCGGCGTACTCGTCAGCGTGCTTATGACCAAAATGGTCACGGACTGGTTCGTGGGACATGAGACCGCGACCGCCATGGGAATTTTCGTCAATTCCTGGCCGGTCGGCCTCGCTGTCGCGCTCCTGACCGTGCCGACGCTCGCCGATGCGGCGGGGTTGCGCGGCGTCTTTCTCGACAGCGCCGCGCTGGCCGCTCTCGGTTTCGCGCTTGTCGCCTTCGTCTATCGCGATCCGCCCGGTCTAGCGGCGCCCGCGCCCGGCGTGGCGGCGGCCTGGCCGCGGGGGCGGGGGTTGGCGCTCCTGATCCTCGCCGCGCTGGTGTGGGGCTGGTTCAACGCCGGATTCGCCATGGCGCGAGCTTTCGGCCCGGCCATGCTGATCGAGCGCGGATTGTCGCCGGTCGCGGCCGGCTCGGTCGTCAGCATCGTGCTCTGGCTATCGATCGTCTCGGTGCCGACGGGCGGCTTTCTTGCGGATCGCACGGGCGCGCCGCGCGCCATCATCGTCGTCGCGACGCTCCTGTCCGCCGGATTGATCTTCTATGCCGCCGCCAGCCTCGCGCCCGCGCTCGCCTTCGCCGCGCTCGGCCTCGTCGTCGGCCTGCCGGCAGGCCCGATCATGGCGCTGCCCTCGCTCGCGCTCAAACCGACAGAGCGCGCGGTCGGCATGGGCATTTTCTACACGATTTTCTATCTGCTGATGGTCGCTGCCCCAGTTGCCGGCGGCTTTTTCGCGCGCCTTGCGGGCGCGGCCAAATTCGCGTTTCAGATGGGCGCGGCCGGCATGCTGGTCGGTCTCGCCTGTTTCCTCGCCTTCGTCGCGCTGCGCGCGCGATCCGCGAAATAGAAGGAAAGAATATGTCGAAGCCCGTCATCTACGGCATAAGGAACTGCGACACGATGAAGAAGGCTCGCGCCTTCCTCGACGCGAAGGGCATGGCCTACCAGTTTCATGATTACAAAAGCGCCGGGATCGAGCCCACCAAACTGAAGGCCTGGGCGAAGGACGTCGGCTGGGAAAAGCTGCTTAACAAAGCCGGAACGACTTTCAAGAAGCTGCCGGACGCGGACAAGGAGGGCCTGACGGAAGCGAA
>JAGRKN010000256.1:2150-6396 GCA_020442275.1 Rhodoblastus sp.
GCCAATCTCGCTTTCGCCGCTCTCATCTGCTAGACGACCGGCCAACCCACTCAATTGCCGCAGGACTGGACAGGCATGGCCGATATTTTCCGCGAGGTCGATGAAGAGGTCCGTCAGGACCGGGCCCTCGCAATCTGGCAGAAATACCAGAACCTCATCATCGGTCTGGCCATCGTGATCGTGCTGGCGGCCGGCGGCTGGAAGTTCTGGCAGGCCCAGCAGCTCAAGGCCGCCTACGCCGCCGACGAGAAGCTCCACGCCGCCATGGCGCTCTCGCGCGAGGACAAGTCGCAGGAGGCCGAAGCCGCCTTCCTCGCGCTCGCCAAGGACGCGCCGGCCGGCTACGCGGCCATCGCGCGCCTGCGCGCCGCCAGCGAACTGACGGGCCGTGATCGCAAGGGCGCCGTCGCCGCTTTCGACGCGATCGCCGCCGATGCGGGCGCTGATCCGCTGTTCCGCGACGTCGCGCGCCTGCGCGCCGGCATGATCCGCGTCGATGACGCCGACATGAAGGAAATTGAGGACCGCCTGACGCCTCTGGCGGCCGCCGGCCAGCCCTTCCGTTCCTCCGCCCGCGAACTTTTGGGCCTCGCCGCGCTGAAGTTCAACGACCTCGACAAGGCCGGCCGCATGTTCGACCAGATCGTAACCGATCAGGAAGCGCCCGCCGCGATGAAGCAGCGCGCCGAGGCCTATCTGGGTCTGGTGCGTTCGGACAGCAAGCCGAAGTAAACGCGCGAACTAGTCACCGTCCTTGCGAGCGCAGCGAAGCAATCCATCCCCGTGACTATCTCGCTGGACGGATTGCTTCGTCGTTTCGCTCCTCGCAATGACGGCGACCAAAGAGCATAGTCTCGATCCATGTCCTTCACCCTCGCCATCATCGGCCGTCCCAATGTCGGCAAGTCGACGCTGTTCAACCGGCTCGTCGGCAAGAAGCTCGCGCTGGTCGACGACCAGCCGGGCGTCACACGTGACCGGCGCGAGGGCGAGGCCAAGCTCGGCGACCTGCGCTTCACCATCATCGACACGGCGGGTCTGGAAGAGGGCGACGCCGCGACTTTGTCCGGCCGCATGCGCGCGCAGACGGAAGCCGCGATCGAACAGGCCGACGCCATTCTCTTCCTGATGGACGCGCGCGCTGGCGTGACGCCCGACGATCGCTATTTCGCGAGCCTCGTTCGTCGCGCGGGAAAACCGATCATACTCGGCGCCAACAAGGCCGAGGGGCGCCTCGGCGAATCCGGCGCGCTCGACGCCTTTTCACTCGGCCTCGGCGATCCCGTCGCGCTCTCGGGCGAGCATGGCGACGGCATGGCCGAACTCTACAGCGCGCTGCTCGAGGCCTTGCCCGAGCAGACCCGGCCCGCGGAGGAAGACGAGGGCGAACAACGCAAGGTCTTCGCCGACGACGAGGACGGCTCCGAACTCGACATCACCAAGCCGCTGCGCATCGCCGTCGTCGGGCGGCCGAACGCCGGCAAGTCGACGCTGATCAACCGCATCATTGGCGAGGATCGCCTGCTGACGGGGCCGGAAGCCGGCATCACGCGCGATAGCATCGGCCTCGATTTCCAGTGGGGCGACCGCAAGATCAAGCTGTTCGACACGGCGGGCCTGCGCCGCCGCGCGCGCGTGACCGAAAAGCTCGAAAAGCTCGCCGCCGCCGACGCTCTTCGCGCGGTGAAGTTCGCCGAAGTCGTGGTCGTGCTGCTCGACGCCACCATCCCCTTCGAGAAACAGGATCTCACGATCGCCGATCTCGTGGAGCGCGAGGGCAGGGCGCTGGTGATCGGCCTCAACAAATGGGATCTGATCGACGACAAGGGCGGCGCGAAAATCCGGGAATTGCGCGAGGAAGCCGGCCGCCTGCTGCCGCAATTGCGCGGCGCGCCGGTCATCTCGCTGTCGGGCGCCACGGGTAAGGGCATCGACAAGCTCATGGAAGCGATCATGGCGGTGCAGGAAACCTGGAACCGCCGTATCTCGACATCACGCCTCAACCGCTGGCTCGAAAGCGCGCTTGATCAAACCCCGCCGCCCGCCGTCTCCGGCCGGCGCATAAAAATCCGATACATCACCCAGCCCAAGGCGCGCCCGCCGCATTTCGTGCTGTTCGGCAATCAGCTCGATCAATTGCCGACGAGCTACGAGCGTTATCTGCTCAACTCCTTGCGCGAAAACTTCGACCTGCCCGGCGTGCCGCTGCGCCTGTCGAAGCGCATGGGCGAGAATCCGTACGAGAAGAAGAAGCGCTAGACGTGTGCGCAACGGCGCCGCCGCAACTGCTAGGTGGGCGCAACCTGATCCATACACAGGACAGGTCCCATGCAAAAAGAACTGAGCGCCGCAATCGAAAATGCCTACGCCGTTTTTCCAGAGATGAAATGGCGCGGTCGCAACGCAACCGTGTGTCCGTGCTGCGTATCCGAACTCAACGCGCGCGATCTTGCCAGAACGCCGCGCCGTGATCTCGACGCCGATCTCATCGGCGAATATCTGGGATCCGCCCATCATGTCGACGAAGGTTCCGCGGCGCAGGAAGTCCGCCACTTCCTGCCGCGCATTTTCGAGCTGGTCGCCGAGGGCGAGGAGACGAGCCTGTCCGGCAATGAATGCGCACTGATCCGCCTCGGCAAGGGCGCTCTCGGCTGGGGCGACAAGACCTATCGTGAGGCTTGGAATAGCCGCGAAATCGCGGCCGTCGACCGTTTCCTGCTCGCCTATTGGCGCAACGTGCTGGCAGAGGCGCCGACCCTGTTCGAGAGGCCCGAAACGCACGAAATCCTGTTCGACGACTGCCCCGCTGAAGACGCCTTGTGCATGGTCGCTAAAGCCGGCGGCGACCTCGCGCCATTGCTCGCGATCTGGGAGGAGGACCGCAATCTTGCGGCCGCGCTCCATTTCGCAAGTCTCGTCAGCAACGCCACCGCGCGCTCGTGGCGTCCCTTCGCATTGCTGGAGGAGGGAGGGCTCGGCAATCCCCATTGGGAGGACCAGCCCGAGGCCGTGGCCACGATCGTCGCCTGGCTCGTCCGTCCCGCGCAATGCAGACGCCTGCTCGACGCCTTCATGCAGGCCGCACGGGATTCCCGCGAAAGCGTCGTGCTGGCCGAAGCGCATGACGAACTGGAACGTGTGCTGGCGCTGCGCTGGAGCGGCGTGAAAGCGAGAACGTGATTATGCCGGCTCTCTGAAGCTCAATACCTTGCCTTGCGGAAAATCGTACACCTTCCCCGTCTCGCTCCACTCCGGCGAGCACATGGCGACGACCGCCGGCGCGGCCTCCTCCGGAGTCTTCAGCGTCATCGGGTCCTCGCCCGGCATGGCCTTGGCGCGCATGGCGGTGCGCAGCGGGCCGGGCTGGAACAGGTTCACGCGGATCTTCGTGATATTCTGCGTCTCGGCTGCGTAGAAACGCGCCAGCGTGTCGAGCGCGGCCTTTGTGACGCCGTAGAGGCCCCAATAGGCGCGCAGCTCAGCGCGGTGCCCTGCGCCCGAGGACATGAACACGACGCGCCCGGCGTCGGAACGCTGCAGCAGCGGATCGAGCGAGCGGATGAGGCGCCAGTTCGCCGTCACATTGACGGACATGACCTTGTCCCACTCCTTCGGATCGATATGGCCGAGCGGCGAGAGCACGCCGAGCAGGCCGGCGTTGCCGACGAGAATGTCGAGCTTGCCCCAGCGCTCGTGGATGGCGGCGCCGAGCCGGTCGATCGCTTCGTGGTCGGCGAGATCGCAAGGGACGAGCGTCGCCTCGCCGCCGATCTTGCGAATATCGTCGTCCAGATCCTCGAGCGCTCCTTGTGTGCGCGCGAGCGCGATCACATGCGCCCCTTGGCGGGCGAGTTCGAGCGCGACCGCCCGGCCGATGCCGCGCGAGGCGCCGGTCACGAGGGCGATGCGGGAGGAAAGTGGCGAAGCCATGAGGAACTCGTCGGTGGAGAGGCGGTCGGGCCTTGGAGGGCAGGGCGTCTTCTAGCACGAACGACCGCAATGTGCGCGAGCGCGCGCCGCGACGGCCACGGCGCCGCTAGGAAAGTGAAATCACCGGCCCGCCCTCGGGGAGTTCCGACCTGAAACGCATATGGCTTCTCGGCGCGCTTGCCGTGATCGCGCTGCTGCTCGCGATCCCCAACATCGCCGCCGTCCTGATGATGGCGACGCTCGGGCTCGGCATTCCCGTACTCGGCGCGGGCGCGGCTTTCATCTATCTGGCGGCGGCGCTGGCCGGCGCGCGCGC
>JAGRKN010000256.1:6554-13630 GCA_020442275.1 Rhodoblastus sp.
AAACGATCGAGCTACGCGAACCCTTCGCCAGCGTCATGCCGGCCGCGCCCTTCGAAACGGAACCGTGCGGTCGCGAATGCCGCGCGCTGCTGATGAGCGGCGAGGTCGAGTGGGTTCGCATCGTCCGGCAGGCGACGCAGGCTGATCTCGTTTCGGCGACACGATTTCGCGCGGCTACTGGCGTGGCCTGTCCCGCCGCCGAAACAGGGCACGGCGCCGGGGGGCGCTGCGTGCTGGTGGCGCCGGACGATGGCGCGCGGGCGGCGCTCGTCGTCGATGCTACCTTTCTCGAGCGCAGCGCGCTCGCCGACTTTCAATCGTCCGCGCCGCTTGCGCCGGAAATCCGCTTCGGCCGCCGGCTGACGGCGATGGCGCAGGGCGTTCCGGAGCCGATTTTCGTGCGGACGGAAGCCGCCGCGAATGTCGTGTCCATTCCCTTCGGCCTGTGGCCCGCCTCGCGCGGCATGTCATCGGGCGGATATGAGATCTGGCGCGTCGGGCGGACCATCGCGCCGCTCTCGCTCTCGCAAGTGTTCGGCGCGCTCGGCTATGCGCGATCGATGGAGCTGGCGAGCAGCTTGCCCCAAGGCGGCGCGGACATCCACGACCCGCCGGCGCCGGAAGCCGTCAATCGCGCGACCTCCGTGCTCGATCTGCCAGCGAATGTCGCGTTCAACCGCACGCATGTCGAACTCGTCAATCGCTGGATTGCGCGCGCCGTCTGGACGAAGCCGCTGCCGCCGCGAGATGTCGCGCTCGTGCGGCGCATCCTGCTGGAGCCGCGCATGGGCTGGTTCGGCTCACTCGATCGATTGCTGGCGCGCCCCGAGGTCGCCGCCTCGCTGCTGCCGGACATGCTGGATCTGCTGGAAACCCGAGACCTGACGAAGAAGGTTGATGCGACGCGCCTCGCCTTCATCGCCTTGCGGACCATGCCCGTTGCCGCGCTGGAGCCGCAACGCGCACGGATTCTGCGTAAGGCGCAATGGCGCGGCCCGAACGCCGAAGCCATGCGCGAAATAGCGCAGAGATTACGATGATGGATCGCGAGCCTTCAGGCTCGCAATCATATGAAGAAGAGCCGGAAGGCCCACGGTCCGTCGCTACCCTGCTTCCGCCAGCAGCGAGAGCTGCTGCTTGCCATTCTCGCCGGCGACGTCGGTGAGCGCGGTCGGATAGTCTCCCGTGAAGCAATGATCGGTGAACTGCGGGCGCTGCGGATTGCGTTCTTCCTCGCCCATCGCCTTGTAGATGCCTTCGACCGACAGAAAGGAGAGGGAGTCGCAGCCGATATACTGCCGCATCTGCTCGAGGTCGTGGGTCGCCGCCAGGAGCTTGTCGCGCTGCGGCGTGTCGATGCCGTAATAGTCGGGATGCGTGATCGGCGGCGAGGAAATCCGGAAGTGCACCTCCTTCGCGCCCGCGTCCCGCATCATCTGCACGATCTTCACCGAGGTCGTGCCGCGCACGATGGAATCGTCGATCAGCACGATGCGCTTGCCGGCCACCACGCTCTTGTTGGCGTTGTGCTTCATGCGCACGCCGAGTTCGCGCACGTTCTGCGTCGGCTGGATGAAGGTGCGGCCGACATAGTGGTTGCGGATGATGCCGAGCTCGAAGGGAATTCCGGACTGTTGCGCATAGCCGATCGCCGCGGGCACGCCCGAATCCGGAACCGGCACGATCACGTCCGCGTCCACGCCGGATTCGAGCGCGAGCTGCGCGCCCATCGCCTTGCGCACGTCGTAGACGGGCCGGCCGTGCACCACAGAATCGGGCCGCGCGAAATAGATGTATTCGAAGATGCAGGGCCGCGCCGGTGCGGGCGGGAAGGGTCTTAGGCTCTCGACGCCTTCGTCGGAGATGACGACCACTTCTCCATTCTGGATGTCACGCACGAAGCGCGCGCCGATGATGTCGAGCGCGACCGTCTCCGACGCCAGGATGTATTTGCCGTCGAGTTCGCCGAGCACGAGCGGGCGGATGCCGAGCGGATCGCGTGCGCCGATCAGCTTCTTGTTGGTCAGCGCCACCAGCGNNGCGAATAGGCGCCTTCGAGCTGGCGCAGCGCTTCGATGAAGCGCTCGACGATGCGCTGCTTGCGGCTGCGTGCGACGAGATGCAGCACGACCTCCGTGTCCGACGTGGACTGGTAGATGGCGCCGTCGCGGATGAGTTCCCGGCGCAGCGTCAGGCCGTTCGTGAGATTGCCGTTATGCGCCACGGCGAAGCCGCCGGACGAGATTTCCGAGAACAGCGGCTGGACGTTGCGCAGGATGGTCTCGCCGGTCGTGGAATAGCGGACATGGCCGATCGCGCTGTCGCCGCGCAGCGCTTCCATCGTGCTCGCGCGTGAAAAGTGGTCGCCGACGAGGCCGAGGCGGCGCTCCGAATGGAAGCGTTGGCCGTCGAAGGCGACGATGCCCGCGGCTTCCTGGCCGCGATGCTGGAGCGCGTGCAGGCCGAGCGCGGTGATGGTGGCGGCTTCGGGATGCCCGAAAATGCCGAACACCCCGCACTCTTCGCGCAGGGTGTCCCCGTCCATGTCGAAATCAGCGTCGAGTTCCGGTCCGCGCCAGTGAGGGCTGCTCGGGTCCTGCGTCATCCTACAAGCTCCATGCGAACGAAGGTCCGCCTCCGACCATTCCCGCCCTGTTTGCGCCCGCGTTTTTCCACCGCAGGTCTATCTGCGCGTCGCCGTTCCCGTAGCGAGCGCATTGAGTTTCTGCTGGTCGGACGACCCGATCGCGGGAGCGCCTTCCGAGCGCTGGCTCTTCCGCGCGGGCGGCGGCGGCGCCTTCGAATCGTCGCCCTCGGCCGGAGCCTCTTCCGGCGGCGCGCCGGGCTTGTTCTTCTTGAGCTTGGCCAGAATGCTCTCGGGATCGTCGGGCAACAGCGCCATGATCTGGTCGCCAGTGGCCGACAGCAACGGACGCATCTTGGCGTTCTTCACCCATTCCGGCTGCGACTTGTCCGGGACGAGCCAGCTGAAGAAGATGAAGGCCACGGCGCACAGCAGAAGTCCCCGGGCGGCTCCGAACAGGAAGCCGAGCGAACGGTCGAGCGCGCCCACTTTCGAATCGAGGATCATGTCCGAGATGCGGACAGTGATGATCGAGACGACGATCAGCGCCACGAAGAACACGATGCCGGCGGCGGCCGCCAGCGCGATCGTGTCTTTCGAAATGTAGGGCTTGAGGTAGGGCAGCACCAGCGGGTGGAAATAGAGGGCGGCCAGAGCCGCCGCGCCCCAGGACGCGATCGCCAGAACTTCGCGCGTAAAACCGCGCAGCATCGCCAGCAATGCCGAAACGAGAATGACGCCGATCAGACCGAGATCGAGATAGGATGGCATGAAAACTTGGCCTCGCGCCGATGGGACCAGCTCAAACTGCGGCTCCGCCCGGCCGCAATGCGCGCCTTATAGAGGAGTCCGCTGGCTACGTCACCCTGCGGGCGGGCGATCCCAAATCATTTGAACAGATTGTCGCCTGCGCGCTACGCTACCGGCAAATGGAGGAAAAAGAATGACGTCAGCGCCCGGCTTCTCGACGCCGCTCGTTCTCAGCGGCCCGCTGCGCAGCCCGCGGCAGATGCTCGCCGATCAGGAATACGGCGGCCATGCCTCCATCCACGACGATTCCATGGCCGAGAAGCTCGGGTTCCGGGCGGGCCCGATCGAGGGCCCCACCCATTTCAGCCTGTTCCCACCGCTGCTCGAACGCATTTTCGGCCGTGACTGGTATGAGCGCGGCTGCATATCCTCGCATTACCAGAACATGGTGGTGGAGGGCGAAGAAGTGCGCGCCTTCGCGGAAATGCCGGCGCCCGGCGCGACGCGCACGAAGGTCTGGGCGCAGAAGGCCGATGGAACGCCGGTGCTCGAAGCCTCGGCCTCGATCGGTCCGGACCATGGCGAGACGCTGCTGGAAGCCCGCATGAAGGCGCTGCGCCCGCCGGAAAAGCTCGTGATCCTGGCCGACCTCCACGTCGGCATGAAGGGCGCCGAGGAGGAGCGGGTTCGCATGGACCCAGACCAGAACATGGGCGCGCTCTATCCGTTCTCGCTCAACCAGAAACTTTCCGTCATCACCGAGAATTCCCCCTGGTATTCGGGCGGCGACAATCCCTGGGGCCGCCCGGTCGTGCCGCTCGAAATGGTGTCGGTGCTCGCCGAATATTCGAACCGCAAGGCGGCCTTTCCGGTAAAAGGACCGGCCGTCGGCCTGTTCGCCGATCAGGAAATCCGCATGTTCGACGGCCCGCTCTTCGTCGGCGAGGACTATGTCATTCGCCGCGAGATCGCCGCGCTGTCGGAGAGCAAGCGCACGGAAAGCTACTGGGTCCGCTCGCGCATCTACGATTCCACGGGTAAGCGGCAGGTCGCGGAAATGTTGCTCAATCACGCGACGTTGAAGCATTCCTACGCGGGATATGCCGAGGCCGCGAAAGGCTGAGGCTCAGCGCCCCATCATTCCCGCGACCTTGCGGTAGACGCCCTTCGCCCCGGCGCGAAGGCCGCGTCGGGCGGTTTCGATTTCGGTGGTGACGGCGAATCCGAGGCCGGGCTTGCCGATCAGCAGGTCCGCCACCCGCCGGCGGCCTTTCCAGATCGCTTCGATGCCGCCCGAGCCTGGCGTCGAGCAGGAATCGGCGAGCGTGAAATCGGGGTCGGCGAGCATCATGCGCGACGCGTCCAGCATGAGCTGCATGCCTGGCGAATAGGCGGCAAAGCGTTCGTCGAAGGCGATCTTCCAGTAGAAGCTGGTCGCCCCCGCATGGATCACGACGGCGCCGGCGATCGGCGCGCCATCGAAATCCAGCCACACGATCGTGCAGCGATTCTCCTTGGAAAGGTTGCGCAAAAAGGCGCGCGCCAGCGCCAGCGTGCGGATGGAGGAGGCGAGCGCGGTGCCGCGCCGACCTTTCCAGCCGGAGCCCTCCAGCTCGAAGAAGGCGTCCATATCGTCCTCGACGGCCGCGCCAGTGGTGACGCGCGTCGAAACCACGCCGGTTTTCGCGAGCCGCCGCCGCAGGCGGGCCAGCATTCTGCGTCGCCGCGACGACATCATCTGGTCGAGGTCGGCCCCGGCATGAAGGGCGGCGCGCGCGGTGTCGTCCAGTTCCACGCAGTCGACGGCGCGCGTCGAGGCGGCCTGTCGGATCGCTTTCGCCACTGGCCCCGTGCGCGGCGTCATATGCAGGGCGAGCGCATTGCCGAGGGGATGCTGGACGCCGACCCAGGTAAGAAAAGCCGAAAAGGCTTCGACGGCGTAATCGCGGTCGAGCAGCGGCGCGCCGAGGGGCGCCAGCGGATTGCGCCAGGCGCGCGCGGGCGCGAGCGCCCCGAACCGCCCAACGGGCGCGAGCGGCAAGGCGCCGATCATGCGCATGCGTCCGTCGATCCGCTTGCGCGCGACCAACACGGTCGGCCGGCGGGAGGCGACGAGTTGGCGAGCGGCGGGCAGGATGAAATCTGGCTCGAAAAAGGGATTGGCCTCGGCCGCCCGCGACGCGAGCCGCGCCCATTCGGCGCGATGAATGCGGCCGGCCGCCATGTCCAGCGCCTCGACATGGATCGAGCCGTCGCGCAATCCGCCCGTACGCGCGCCAGCGCGCCGTTCGCGCGGACCCGCCGCTGGCGTCGCGCGGCGCTCGCGCGGACCGGCCCAGGGCTTGCGCCGCCTGTCGGGAAAACTGCCGGTTGTCGCGCCGACGTCGAACACATCTCGCTCCTGACGATGAGCGCGAGAATATCGACAAGTTTATTGAATTTGTTTCCGGCCGTTGGGCGCGAGCGGGTTAATGCGCGTTAGGGTCGTTCGAGCTCCATGATGTCGAGCAGGGATTCATACTGAGGCGCCGGAAATTCGAGCCGCATCCGCTTCGGCCCGACGCGGAAGGCGTAGGCGACCTGATCGCGCGTCGGGTCCTGTCCGTAGAGGCCAGGCTTCTCGTAGCCATAGTGCAGCTTGCCGAGATAGATCATGCGCGTGTCGCCGTCGTCGTAGAACAGGCCGCGCGTGCGTTGCGAGCCCGTGGTCTTGTCGAGCCAGAGCCCTGCGCCGTCCTCGAAAATGCGGCACTTGAACCAGCCGTAGACGACGAGTTGCGGCTCCATGCCGCCGAGCTTGATCGTCCGGCAGCGCCAGTCGCCAGCAAGCCCGGCGTCGCGCAGGCCGAGCGGCTCGCCGGCCAGAACCTTGTCGAGAACCGCGATGTCCTGGCGCGAACCGGTCGCGCGCGCCTCGGCGATGGCCTTGGCGCGGGTCGCGTCGAAATTGTCGAGCCGGGCCTTGTCGTCCTTCGTCATCTTCGAGAGGACCGCGCCGTCGGCAAACGCCGGGCCGGCGAGGGCGAGAAGGACCATTGCGAATGCGGCGCGAAACAACATGCGCGCGATTCTAGTGCAAGAACGCGCCCGAGCGAAATTGCGTGGACCTCTCACGCGCGCTCGCGCACCCGCTCGCGTTGCGGATTGCGCTGCGGCGCGGCAGAGGCGATTTCCGCGACCAGCGCCGAAATATGCCCGCAGCGCTGCAGCGCGACGCCCGCGGGCGCGTCCTCGCCTTTTTCCGAAGGCGGCGGCGGCAGCACAGCGCGTCGGAAGCCCAGTTTGGCGGCCTCCTTGAGCCGCAAGCCGGTATGGATGACCGGCCGGATTGCGCCGGACAGCCCGATCTCCCCAAAAAAACACGCGTCCGGCGGCAGCGCCGCGCCGGTCAGCGACGAGACGAGCGCGGCGGCCGCCGCCATGTCGGCGGCGGGTTCGGCGATACGCAATCCGCCGGCGATCGAAAGATAAACGTCATGACCGCCGAGCCGCACGCCGCCATGCGCCTCGAGCACAGCCAGCACCATGGAGAGGCGCTGCGAATCCCAGCCGACGACGGCGCGGCGCGGCGTGCCGAGCGTGGTCGGCGTCACCAGCGCCTGGATTTCGAGCAGCATCGGTCGCGAGCCTTCCATGCCCGCAAGAACGGCCGCGCCCGGGGCGCCTGCCTCGCGACCCGCGAGAAACAGCGCGGAGGGGTTGGCGACCTCCGACAGCCCCGCGCCCGTCATCTCGAACACGC